>NZ_JBEOVL010000032.1:0-85226 GCF_040295485.1 Streptomyces sp. NPDC002793
CGCAAGATGAGCAACTGGCACCTCAAACACACCCACCACCGCAACCCACCCCAACCACCCACCAGGGCAATCACACTTGTCCCACCCACCAAAGCGACCGGCAGACGCCAGAAAGCCGCCTAAATCAGCGGTATTGGCCCTAGACGCCGAAAAGGGCGCCTGACCAGGCATTTCACCTGTCAGGCGCCCTTCCTTCCTGGCGTGCGCCACCTCTACGCGCCGCAGTCACGTCGCGCTTGCGCCTCTTGCGTGACCGGCGCTCCGGCGGGCGACGGGGGCCGGGAGTCAGGAACGGGGCAGTCCCACGTGCACGCCCATGGCAGTCGCCGCGTGGACGAAGAACGCTTCCGGATCGGCGGCGACACCGGCGATGTGGCCGTACGCCTCGAATCCGAGCATGCCGTGCAACTGGGTCCAGGCGGTGAGCATCCGCGTGACCACGGGGTCGGGGAGTCCCGCGAGCAGACCTGCCGTCAGCGGCTCCACATTTCGGCGCATGCCCTGCGACAGTGCCGGATCTTCGGCGTGGGGAGCGAGAACACCGGCTTCCTTCGCCTGATGAAGTGTCGCCAGCAGTGCCAGGACCGTCCGCGCACCCGCCGCCATCGTCTCGGGGGGAGCGCTGTAACCGGGCACCGGAGCTGCCCAGATCAGCGCGTACTCGTCAGGGTGGTCGAGGGCCCACCGCCGGACGTTCAGGCAGACCTCGACCCACCGGGCCAGGTGACTCCCCGAGGGGACGGAAGCGGAGCCGATGGCATCGGCGGGAGCGTCCGACTGCCGCTCGGCGGCGTCCCCCATCGCGTTGTACGCGCTCAGCACCAGATCGGTCAGCAAATCCCACTCACCGGGATACGCCTTGCGGGCATCACCCGGGTCCACGCCCGCTTCCCGGGCCAGACTTTCCAGGTCAAGATCAACTCCGCGGCGCAACGGCAGTCTTCCCACCGCCGCCTCGCGCATCGCCGCACTCACATCCGCGAACACCGCGTCGCGCCGGGTTCCCTCATCTGCCGAGACCGTGTTCTCGTACTCGGCACTCGTGCCCGAAGAGTCGGTGACGTCCATCCGGCGGTTCCTCTCTCGTCATCTGTCCGTGCCGACCCGCGGCCCTCGCGTTCGATCCGGCGCAGCGACCGCGCCTGGTCCGGCACGATCGACGCACTGCGGGGGCACACCGGCCGATGCCAGACAAACACAGTGTGCTGACGCGGCGCTGACACCGCACCGGTCCCGCCCACGTGGCTACGTCGTCGAGGATCTCGTCGGCGGTCTCGGTCTCGGTCTCGGATGAATCGCGACACGTGGGACCACGGACAGCTACGAAGCCACCGCGACATCGACGGACGAGGCCTCGCTCTCCCCGTCCTCTCAGAGCTTTCCTTCGAGCAGTACGGTGCGGTGGCCGCCGAGACGGCGTGAGACGTCCTTGACGAACTCGGGGCGCAGCGTGGGCCAGTTCCAGAACGTGAAGCCGAGATGAGCGAACGCGAAGCAGTCGTCGGCCCAGTGCCACGCGTGCACGGGAGCTGTCCGGTCGCAGGACGGGCACGCGACGGGCTCGTCCTGGCCGTCGGCCCAGGAGTTCACCGCGTCCGCGAAACGGGCCCACCTCTCCTCGATGAGCGACCAGTACTCGTCGACGAGGGGCATCTCCGCCGCGCAGTGCGGGCAGGTGACGGCCGAGGGTTCGCCCTGCCCGGCGTCGAAGACCGTACGCCCGACGGTGACGTGAAGGCCGTTGCTCCACACCTTGACCAGCCCGGGATCCGGGTCCTCGACAGCTTCGCCGTAACGCGTCCCTGGCGGGTGCCCGGCGTCGGCGCCGAGGACGCAGTCGGTACGTTCCGCTGCGACGAATCCGTCTGCGATCAACCAATCGAGCACGTCCGCCGCGAGCCCCTGCGCCTCCCCTGGCGTGGCCTCGGTGTCGACGATCGTCTGGAACCAGTCGCCCATGATCTCCCCTCCAGTGCTCGTGCCTGCGTACCGTACTTCTCGTCACTGACAATCGCAGCGGCCCCACCGAGATCGCCCTCGTATCGAAGCCGTCGTTCGCGGCAAGGCGCGCGGACCGGGCCTGCGCGGGGCCTGCCGTCGCCGTTCCGTCATCAGCACGACATCCGCAGACTCGGTTCGATGACCGCGCCCGGCCGTCTTCCATCGCGCGAGGGGGGCGCGACGTGCCTCCCTCCGGCCGAATTGACCGGATGCAGCCTCCGTTTTAGACTCGCCCCCAACGGAGCCACCCTCCGTTTTGCCATGGCCCAAGATCACACGAGACGCGAGGACGTATGGGCGCCGAAGGACAACCAGGGCACGCGAACAGGGCAGCGAGGAGTGGCGCGACTTCGGAAAGACAGATCTCGAAGGCTGGAATGACCGGTACCACGCCGAGCAGGAGACGCTGACGCGCACGTTCGGCGCCCCCGGACAGGACGACGTCCGGGCGGCAGACTGCCGGGGCGACGGTACCGGCGCTCCAGGCCACGGCACGCGCCCCCGCGAGGGCGACCGATCCGCCCCGGGGCTGTCATCACGTAGGGCGCATGGAGGACGAACCGAACCCGTCCCCGCCTCCGTTCTGGCACATCCGCCTGCACCCCACCCTGCAACAACCCCGTGATTCCCGACCGGGGCCACCGACACCGACCACACCGGAAAGGCACTACTTTGCCCGCCACCGCTACGCCCTCGCCCATCACCGACATCGTGCGCTCCCGGTACTCCGTCCGGAAGTTCCTGCCCACTCCGCTGCCCCCGTCGGACATCCGCGGCGTGCTGGAGGACGCCCAGGCCGCCCCGTCGAACTGCAACACCCAGCCGTGGACGGTGCACGTCGTGTCGGGCGCGGCCCGCGACGCCCTGAGCAAGGAACTCCTCAAGGCGGACGACGAGAAGCGGTTCTCCCCCGACTTCTCCTTCAGCTACGCCGACTTCGGCGAGGGCGCCTACATCGACCGGGCCCACGACCACGCAGCGACCGTCTACCGGTCCGTGGGGATACCTCGCTCGGACCGGCCGGGAAGGGACGCGCACGCGCGCGAGAACCTGGAGTTCTTCGGCGCCCCCCACGCCGCGTTCCTCTTCATGCCGGCGTTCGGCGACGGTGTCCGGGCAGCCGGTGACATCGGCATGTACGCCCAGAACTTCCTGCTCTCCCTCACGGCCCGGGGCCTCGGTGGCATTCCGCAGACCATGCTCGGTCAGTACGCCGACACCGTCCGCGAGTTCCTGGACGTTCCCAAGGAGCTCAAGCTCCTGTTCGGCATCTCCTTCGGTGAGGCCGACACGACCGCACCGGTGAACAGCTTCCACATGGGACGCGTCGAGCTGGAGCAGAGCGTCGTCCTGCACGACACCCCCGGAGTCCTCGACGAGCAGTGACGTCTCTCGGTCGGCGGTTACCGCGTAGTCGATCGCGGTAATCGCCGACCGATTCCGAACCGGCGAACGTCTTCGCTGCGACGGCTGCCCCATCGGCCTTTCGGCACGGGGCGTCGCGTCCCCGGCGCGTCGCGTCCCCGGCGCAACACACCGGCCACTCCTCGGGCGGGCTTCCTCCTGCGGACTCCTTGAAGGCCCGGACCGGCAGGCTCGAACACGAGATCCCCCATGCCTTGAGGGGAACCGGATCTCGCACTCCACCATCCTCACCAACGAGGTCACGGAAGGGGTCGAGCGAGTGAGTAGAGACGCGGACGTCATCAGGCCGCTGCCCAAGTCCCTTGGGGAGCATGCCCGGAGGCTCGGGGGGAAGGTCGCCTTCGAGGACCGCCGTAGGCGGCTGACCTACCGGGACCTGGAACGCAGGACCGGACGGCTGGCCGGCCACCTGGCGAGGGCCGGGCTGGCGCGCGGTGAGCGGGTGGCGATCCTGCTCGGCAACCGCGTGGAGGCGGTCGAGAGTCTGCTCGCCGTCACCCGGGCGAGCGGGGTGGGCGTACCGCTGGATCCCAGCAGCACGTGGCCGGAACTGGACCGGCTGCTGGACGACTGCGGTGCGCGTGTGCTCATCACCGACGAGGCCCGACTGCGGCATCGACGGCAACCGTGGTCCCGGCCCGGGCTGATCGTGGTGGTGGTCGAGGGTGGCGAGGAGGACGGGGCCCTTCCGTCGTCCGAGGACTCCGCCCCGACCGCGGGCGGGGCCGGGGTGACGAGCGACGCCCTGCGGTACGAGGTGCTGGCGGGTACGGACGGAGGGACACCCGCCCGGGACGATCTCGGTCTGGACGAGGTGGCCTGGCTGCTCTACACGTCCGGGTCCTCCGGCACCCCCAAGGGGGTCCTGTCCACTCAGCGCAACCGACTGGCGCCGGTCGCGACGGGCCTCGTCGGCGTCCTCGGCCTGTCGGAACGGGACCGGGTGCTGTGGCCGCTGCCCCTCCACCACGCCATGAGCCAGGTGGTCTGCGTCCTCGGAGTGACCGCGACCGGGGCCGGTGCCGTGATCCCGCCCCGGTTCTCGGTGGCGGAGGTGATCGGCGAACTACGCCGTACGGACGCCCCCTACACCCTCCTCGGCGGAGTACCGACGACGTACTCGGCCCTGCTCGACGCCGTCCGGAGCGAGGAGGGCGGGACGGACGGCCGCCGGCTCGGGACGTCCGCGCTGCGGGGCTGCGTCAGCGGGGGCGCCTCGGCGGGCCCCGAATTCCGCCGGTCCTTCGAGGCGATCTGCCGCACCCCCTACCTCGAGCACTACGGCAGCACCGAGGCGGGCCCGGTCACCATGGCCGCTCCGGGCGCCCCCACCGCAGCCGGGTCGTGCGGCCCGGTGCTGCCCGGTACTCGGGTCCGGGTCGGCGGAGGCGCGGACGGACGGGACTCCGGCGAGGGCGAGTTATGGGTGAACGGGCCCGGGGTCATGAACGGCTACCACGGCAGACCGGAGGAGACCGCCGAGGTACTGCGCGACGGCTGGTTCCGCACCGGGGACCTGGCCAGGATCGACGCTTCCGGCGAACTCGTGATCACCGGCCGGACGAGTGAGCTGATCATCCGGGGCGGGGTGAACATCCACCCCTCGGAGGTTGAGGAGGTGCTGCGGCGGCTGCCCGGTGTGGCGGACGCCGCCGTGGCGGGACGCCCGCACCCTGTCTTCGGCGAGGTACCGGTCGGCTATCTGGTGCTCCGGCCGGGCGGCGCTGTGCTGGACCGGGGCGCGGTCCTGGCCGCCTGCCGTGCGGAACTGTCCGCTGTCAAGGTGCCGGCCGAGCTGTACGAGGTGGAGCACATCCCCCGTACCGCGTCCGGAAAGATCCGGCGGCCCGCCCTCGCCGCCCTCGCCGCGCGGGCGATGGGAACCGGGGTGGTCGGGGAGCCCGTGGCGGACCTGTTGGACCTGGTGCGCGGCGAGGCTGCTGCTGTGCTCGGGCGCACGGTGGAGGCGGTGGAGGCCGAGACGCCGCTCCGCGATCTGGGCATGGACTCGCTGACGGCGACCCTGCTGCGGGAGCGGTTGGCGGCTGCGACCGGCCTCCCGCTTTCCGAGGCCGTCGCCTTCGACTTCCCCACGGTCGCCGCGCTCGCCGGCCACCTCCGTTCGCGGAGCACCGCCGCGACGTCGGACGCCGGGGCCGCGCACCGCGGTGTGGTCCGGTCGGACGACGACCCGGTGGTGATCGTGGGGATGGCCTGCCGTTATCCGGGCGGCGTGAGCTCCCCCGAGGACCTGTGGCGGCTGGTGGCAGACGGGACGGACGCGATCGGTCCGTTCCCCACGGACCGGGGCTGGGACACGGAAGCGCTGTACGACCCGGACCCCGGGCGGCCCGGGCGGACGTATGTGCGCGAGGGCGGCTTCCTGGCCGGGGTGGACCTCTTCGACCCCGGCTTCTTCGGCATCTCCCCCCGCGAGGCCACGGCCATGGACCCGCAGCACCGGCTGCTGCTCGAGGTGGCGTGGGAGGCTTTCGAGCGCGCGGGAGTCGTTCCCCGCACGCTGCGCGGGTCGTCGGCCGGGGTGTACGTCGGGCTGATGTACAGCGACTACGCGAGCCGCGTCACGGAGCCACCTGAGCACGTCGAGGGCTATCTCGCCATCGGTAACGCCGGGAGCGTCGCCTCCGGCCGCATCGCCTACACCTTCGGCCTGGAGGGTCCGGCCATCACGGTGGACACTGCCTGCTCCTCGTCCCTGGTCGCCCTGCACCTGGCAGCCCAGGCGCTGCGCCGCGGCGAGTGCTCCTTCGCGCTGGCCGGCGGGGCCACGGTGATGTCGGGGCCCTCGTCGTTCGTGGAGTTCAGCCGGCAGCGGGCCCTGTCCCCGGACGGCCGGTGCAAGGCGTTCGGCGCGTCCGCCGACGGCACCGGGTGGGCGGAGGGCGCCGGCATGCTGCTGCTGAGCCGGTTGTCCGAAGCACAACGTGCCGGACTTCCGGTGCTGGCCATGGTGCGCGGCTCGGCGGTGAACCAGGACGGGGCGAGCAACGGACTGACGGCACCGCACGGCCCGGCACAGCAGCGGGTCATCCACCAGGCTCTCGCGGACGCGGGGCTGGCCCCCGGGGACATCGACGCGGTGGAGGCGCACGGCACCGGTACCCGGCTGGGGGACGTCATCGAGGCGGAGGCGTTCGTGGCGGCCTACGGGCGGACGGAGCGGGAGCGTCCGCTGTGGCTGGGCTCGGTGAAGTCGAACATCGGTCACACGCAGGCCGCCGCCGGGGTGGCGGGCGTGATCAAGACGGTTCAGGCGATGGCACACGGCGTGCTGCCGCGTACGC
Organism: Streptomyces sp. NPDC002793; assembly: GCF_040295485.1. Lineage (NCBI taxonomy): Bacteria > Bacillati > Actinomycetota > Actinomycetes > Kitasatosporales > Streptomycetaceae > Streptomyces > Streptomyces sp. NPDC002793. The sequence continues at coordinate 6,732 of NZ_JBEOVL010000032.1, forward strand.
TGCACGCCGACGAGCCGACCGGCCGGGTCGACTGGTCGTCGGGACGGGTGGCGCTGCTGAACCGGGCGGTGGAGTGGCCGAGGACGGACCGTCCGCGCCGGGCGGGGGTGTCCTCCTTCGGTATCAGCGGCACGAACGCCCACGTGGTGCTCGAAGAGGCACCGGTGGACCGGGACGCTCCGGTGTCCGAGGCTGTTCCGACGTCCGAGGCTGTTCCGGTGTCCGCGGCCGTTCCGGTGTCGGCGAGGAGCGGGCCGGGGCTGCGTGCCCAGGCGCGGAGGTTGTACGACCAGGTGGCCGCCGACCCGGACGCGGTCCCGCTGGACATCGGGTATTCGCTGGCCACCACCCGTGCGGCCTTCGCTCACCGGGCCGTGGTCGTGGCCCGGGACCGTGCGGAACTGCTCGCCTCCCTGCGGGCGGTGGCGGAGGGCTCGCACCTGCCCCGGGTACGGACGGGTACCTCCCGCCACGGGGGGCCGCTGGCGCTCCTCTTCTCCGGTCAGGGAAGCCAACGCATGCGCATGGGCCGCGAGTTGTACATGGCTCGGGGACTCCATCCGAGCTTCGCCCGGTCGTTCGACGACAGCTGCTCCCTGCTCGATCCGTTACTTCCGGTGCCGCTGCGGGACGTCGTGTTCGCCGGCCCGGACACCGAGGCGGGTGCGCTCCTGCACACGACACGGTTCGCACAACCGGCGCTCTTCGCCCTGGAGACGGCACTCTTCCGGCAGCTCGACGAGTGGGGTGTACGCCCGGACCTGGTGGCCGGACACTCGGTGGGTGAGGTGACCGCGGCGCATGCCGCCGGGGTGCTGTCCCTCGCGGACGCCTGCACCCTGGTGGCGGCCCGGGGCAGGCTCATGGACGCGCTGCCCCCGGGCGGCGCGATGGCCGCCGTGGCAGCCGGTGCGGACGAGGTGGCCGCCCATCTGGCGGAGACGGGGTGTCCGGTGGAGATCGCCGCCGTCAACGGGCCCGCTTCCGTGGTCGTATCCGGGGACCGGGCGGCGGTGGAGAAGGCCGTCGAATACTTCCGGGAGCGAGGCCGGTCCACGACACCGCTGCGCGTGAGCCACGCCTTCCACTCCGTACGGATGGAACCCATGCTGGCCGAATTCGCGGAGGTCGTACGGGACCTCACCTTCGCCGCACCGCGGCTTCCCCTGGTCACCGCCGTAGCGGGACGGGCCGCCGGCGCCGAGGAGTTGAGCACACCGCAGTTCTGGGTGGACCACGTCCGCCGCCCGGTCCGCTTCGCCGAAACGGTGGCGCACCTCCGGGACCGGGGCACAGCGCAGTACGTCGAACTGGGCCCGGACGGAGTACTCACCGGCCTGGTCCACGGTTGCCTCACCGCGCCCGGGCCGACTCCGGCGGCCCCGGACAGTGACGGAGCGCCGGCCATCGAGCGGACCCCGGCGCCGGTGGTCCTGCCGACCCTGCGCGGGGCGCTGCCGGAGGCGGACGCCTTGCTCGACACGGTGGCCGCGCTGCACGCCCATGGCGTGCCCGTGGACTGGCGGGCCGTCCACGCCGGGCGCGGCGGGCGGCGTGTCACTCTGCCCACGTACGCCTTCCAGCGCCGCCGGTACTGGCTCGACGCCACCCCACGGCACCGGTCCGCTCCCCCGGCGGAGGCGTCGGCCCACCCCTTCCTGTCGTCCCGCACACCGACCGCCGACGACGACGGGCTGCTGCTGAGCGGGCAGCTCTCCGTGGACGAGCAGCCGTGGCTGGCAGACCATGTGGTGGCGGGAGCGTCGCTGCTGCCAGGAGCCGCGTTCGTGGAGATGGCCCTGTACGCCGGTGAGGCGGTCGACGCACCCGTCCTGGACGAACTCGTCCTGACCGCACCGCTGTCGCTGTCCACGGGCGGCACGGTCGAGCTGCAGGTGAAGGTCTCCGGGCCGGACGGCGCGGGACGGCGGGCCGTGGTCTTCCACGCCCGGCCGCACACGCCGGCCGGTGACCGGCCCTGGCAGCGGCACGCCTCCGGAGCACTGCTGCCCGAGCCGCAGCCGGCCGACCGCGAAGCGGCTGCCACCGGGGCCGGCAGCGGGCCCTGGCCACCGCCGGGCGCGTCACCGCTGTACGGCGACCGGCCCGACACCGATCCGTACGAGCGGCTGGCCGGGAGCGGACTGAGTTACGGCCCCGCCTTCCGTGGTCTGCGCGCGGCCTGGAGCCTGGGGACTGAGCTGTACGCCGAGGTCGCGCTGCCCGAGGCCGCCGGGACGACGCTCCCGCGTGCCGACGGCCCGGAGTTCGCGATTCATCCCGCCCTGCTGGACGCGGCGTTGCACGCCCTGGCGCTCGACGGCCGCGTCACCGAGCCCGGCGGGACGGGCGGCGGTGGGGTGTCCCTGCCGTTCGTCTTCAACGGGGTGCGGCTGCACACGGCCGGCGTACGGCGGCTGCGGGTGCGGATCACCCCCGGGACGGACGGAGTGGCCGGGGTGGAGCTGACCGACACGTCCGGTGAGCCGGTGGCGGCGGTACGTTCGCTGATGCTCCGTCCCCTTCCGCCTACGGCGGCGAATACGGCTGCTGCCGTCACCGGAGGGCTCCACCGGATGGACTGGGTGGTGTTACCCGGACAGCCGGTGCACACGGCCCTGCCCTCGTGGGGCGTTCTGGGAGCGGCCGGCACACCGCTGGTGGACATGCTCGCGCCCCGGGGCTCGGGCGTTCCGGTGTACGCCGGGCCCGAGACGGGCGGCGCGACGCCGGCCGTCCTCGTCGCACCCTGCCCGCCGCCACCGGAGACGACCGGCCAGGTGCGGGACCCGGCGGCCGAGACCAGGTGGGCTGCGGGCTGGGCGCTGAAACTGGTCCAGGAGTGGCTCGGCCGGCCGCGTCCGGCGGACTCCCGTCTCGTCCTCGTCACCACCGGCGCCGTCACCGACGGTTCGGGGGTAGGCGGCACCGGCTCAGGGGATACCGGTGCACCCGGCGCAAGCACCTTCCTACCTGGCCAGGCATCGGTATGGGGACTGGTCCGGTCGGCGCTGCGGGAGAATCCAGGCCGTTTCGCCCTGGTCGACATGGACGGTGACCCCAAGTCCTGGAGCCTCCTCCCCATCGTGCTGGCCGCCGCGGCACCGGAGACCGCCGTACGACGGGGGACGGCCTACGTACCGAGGCTGGTGCGTGTGGCCGGAACGGCGGAGGAGCAACTGCCCGTGAGACGGCTCGCTCCGGAAGGCACCGTCCTGGTCACCGGCGGCACCGGATCCCTGGGCATGCTCGTGGCACGGCACCTGGTCGCCGCCCATGGCGTCCGGCACCTGCTTCTCGCCGGCCGGCGCGGACGCGACACCCCGGGGGTACGGGAGTTCGTCGCGGAACTGGGCGAGAAGGGCGCCGAGGTGACCGTCCAGGCGTGCGACGTCGCGGACCGGAACGCGCTCGCCGCCCTGCTCGACTCCGTGCCGGCAGCCCATCCGCTGACCGGCGTGGTGCACGCCGCGGGGGTGCTGGACGACGGCATCGTCCCGGCGCTCACCTCTGCCCGCCTGGAGCGGGTCCTACGGCCCAAGGCGGACGCCGCGCTCGCCCTGCACGAGCTGACCCGGGAGTGCGACCTGTCCATGTTCGCGCTGTTCTCCTCGGTGGCGGGTGTCTTCGGATCCGCCGGGCAGGCCACCTACGCGGCTGCCAACTGCGTACTGGACGCACTGGCACAGCACCGCAGGCAACTCGGTCTGCCCGGTACGTCGATCGCCTGGGGCCCCTGGCAGCAGGACGGGGGCATGATGGCGCACCTCGGCGGAGCGGACCTGCGGCGGATGGCCCGCTCGGGGTTCGCCCCGTTGGAGGAGGACGAGGGCCTGGCTCTCTTCGACTCCGCCGTGGCAGGTGACGACCCGGTGGTCGTGGCGGCCCGTCTCGTTCCGGGCGCCCGCAGCGACGGCGCTCCGGCGGTGGGCCGCTCCCCGGCTCCTCTCTCCGCCGCGGCGGGCGCGGGCGGTGGGGGCGGGGCTCCGTCAGGTCGGCGGTTGGCGGCCGCTTCCCCGGATGAGCAGGGCGAGTTACTGCTGACGGAGGTACGGGTCCTGGCGGCCTCGGTGTTGGGGCACCCGGAGGGCGCGGACGCGATCGACGAGGACGATCTGCTGGCCGACCTGGGGCTCGACTCCCTGGCCGCGGTCGATCTGCGCAACCTGCTCGTGACGTCGACGGGGCTGGAGCTGCCGGCCACGCTGTTGTTGGACTTCCCGACCCCTCGTGCGGTCGCCGTCGAGTTGGCGGAGAGGTATGCCCGGGAGGTGACTCCTCACGGCACCACCGGAGGGTCGGCTGCCGCCGGCCGGACGGGTGGCTCCGGCCGTCCGGCGGACGACGGTGATTCCGCCCGCGCCGGGGCTTACGTCCGGCCGGAAGCCCCGGCGCGAGCAACGGACGTCCCGGACGCCGCAGTTGCCTCGGACACCTCTCTGAGTGTGCTCTTCCGTACCGCCTGCGACCGCGGGCGGACGTGGGACGGCATGGCGCTGCTCACCATCGCCGCGCGCCTCCGTCCCGTCTTCGGCACGGCCGGCGCGGCCCGTGCGGCACTCGCTCCGGTCACGCTCGCACCGGGCGGCACGGGACCTCGGCTGGTCTGCTTCCCCGCCCTCAGCGCGCTCTCGGGGCCCCAGGAGTACGCCCGCTTCGGCGCCGGGCTGCGGAATCTGCGGCCGGTGTCGGCGGTGCGCCACCCGGGATTCGCGGCCGGGGAGGCGCTGCCCGCCACCTTGGACGCCCTCGTCACCGCTCAGGCCGCCGCGGTTCGCACGGTCGTGGGTGACGGACCGGTGGTCCTGCTGGGCCGCTCGGCCGGTGGCTGGGTGGCCCACGCCGTGGCCGAGCGACTGGAGGCCGAGGGCTGTGCTCCGCTCTCCGTCGTCCTGGTGGACACCTATCCGAGCGGTGCCGACCGGGGGGAGGCGCTCTCCGCGATGACGTCGGACATGCTGCACCGGGCGGCGGAGTTCGCCTCGGCGGACCCGGACCGGCTCACCGCCATGGCCGGGTACTTCGAACTGTTCGCCGACTGGGAGCCCTCGCCACTCGACTCCCCCACCCTCTTCGTGCGGGCCGGGGAGTCGCCGGCCGGCACGGAGCCCGCCCCGGTGTGGAACCTGCCGCATACCGAAGTCACCGTGCCCGGTGACCACTTCACCGTGCTGGAGGAACACGCCCGTACCACCGCGCTGGCGGTCCACCACTGGCTGTCCGATCCTGACGGGCAAAGACGGGAAGGTTCCGACGCCCCGCTACCCCCCGGGGTGGCAGGGTGACCCTCGGTCCGTCCGAATCCCGTCGCCCTCCACACGCCCACCTCCGTCACCGCCGCGCCCTGCTCGGGCACGTGGAGGGCAGACCGGTCCAGCCCACGCAGAAGGGACAAGTGGCCCGCACCCGCTGGTTCGCTGCACGGCGCGAACTCCGACTGCGGCCTCCTGACCTGCAGAAGACGCCATTCGCACAGTAGATGAGATGTCAACGACCTCGTTAGACTGGCCTCATGGACGCACAGCCGCACTGGCTCGACCCGGAGCAGAAGGCCGCCTGGGGCAGCTTCATCCGTATGCAGGAGACACTCATCGGACGGCTGTCCCGAAGCTTGCAGGTCGACTCCGGGATGTCAGCAGCCGACTACGCCGTGCTCGTCAGCCTCACCGAGAGAGGCGACGGGCGGATGCGCCTCCTGGATCTGGCCAAACTCGTGGAGTGGGAGAAGAGCCGGATGTCCCACCAGGTCACGCGGATGGCGAAACGCGGGCTCGTGGCCAGGGAGGAGTGTCCCGACGACGGACGCGGAGCGTTCATCGTCGCCACCCCGGCCGGCTGCAAGGCGATCGAGGAGGCCGCACCCACGCACGTCGAACACGTCCGCCGCCTCTTCATCGACGCCCTGACCCCGAACCAGCTCAGCGCACTCGGCCGGATCTCCGAGCACGTCCTGGAGCACATGGGGAAGCAGCCGGACTGACCGGGCGGGCACGACAGCCACGATTTCGGGCCAGGGGTCTGCTCCGCAGTGCGGCCGAGGAGGCCGCCCCGACCCTTGGAGGAGGCCGCCCCGGCCCTTGACGGCCTGACGCCACATCTCATGGGGCGGACGGGCCGATCAGCTGTACCCGATGGGGTCGGGTGCCGGGGCGACGGTGATGTCAGGCCTCGTTTCCGGTGGGCGTGGCCAGGAGCTGCATCTCCCAGGCGAAGGCCACACCGCTGGCACCACCGTGCTGCGTCTGGACCTCGGTGGCACCCTGCGCGGTCTCCTCGCGGGCCCAGTCACGCTGCCACTCGCCCAGCACGGCCATCCACGTGATCGGGACCACGCCCGCCTGGATCATGCGTTGCACGGCCATGTCGTGGGCCTCCTTCGAGGCACCGCCCGACGCGTCGGTGACGGCGAAGACCTCGAAGCCCTCGCCCGCCGCCTGTATCGCCGGCATGGCCACACAGATCTCCGTCCAGAGGCCGGCGATGATCAGCTTCTTGCGCCCTGTCGCCTTGACGGCATCCACGACACGCTCGTCCTGCCAGGTGTTGATGTAGGTCCTGTTGATCGGTTTCTGCTCCGGGAACACATCTTGCAGACCTTGGAGAAGAAGACCGCCGCGCTCCTCCAGGACGGTTGTCAGAATCGTCGGAACGTCGAACACCTTGGCGGCCTTGGCGAGTCCGACGGCGTTGTTGATGACCATCGTCGGTTCATGACTGTGCAGGTTGGCGAACTGGAACGGCTGGTGGTCGATGAGGACGAGCACGCTCTCCTCCGGCGTCAGTAACGCGCCGAGTCCGGCCTTGTTCTCAGTACTCACGAGATTCCCCTTATGCAACTTCGCGTCCGCGGGTCTCCGGAAGTGCACCGGCATCTCGATACCCCGCATGAGGCAGATACGGGATGGCCGGGCCGGGACCGCCGAACCATGTGGTTGACGTGTCATCAACATAGATGTCGATGGATGACGCGTCAACCAACCTCGCCCCTGGGGGTTCGAGCGAGCCGGTCAGGCGCCGGGGCGTGCCGATGCCTCCCGCAGGGACAGCGCACCCTGCCCCGTCGGGAGGCATCACTGATCAGAACCGCGCGGACCACCGGCGGCCGGGGACCTCCCGCGCTCCACAACGCGCAAGCGAACTCACCACACCTACGGGCCACATGACGAAATCCTTGACTTCCGCAGTCGCGATGACGCTGCCCTCGAGTACGACCTCGGCCTCACTCTCTCGATCAGGGCTGATGGGTGCTCCTCACTCCAGCCGTAGATCGCGATCTTGCGGCTGGGGGCAGCGCGGAGGCGGCGAGAGTCGCTGGCCTCACACCATCGACTTACACTGACGGCCCGAGAGTTCGCCGACTGTCCGAGTGCACTGTCAAACTCCATGGCGTGAGCACCTTCTACGATTACTTCAGCGCACCCGACGATCAAGCAGCAGCATCGGCCTTTGCAGAGGGACCTGAAGACGCCGGCTTCGACACGCTCCGCGTCAGGACGATCGACCCCGCTGTCCAGCTCGGGCAGGCGGTGGCGCTGCTGATTCGTGAACCCCTATCACGGGTTACCGGACATCCCCGATTCGTTCATCTGGTGACGAGCCCGGAGGCAGAGAGCACCTGGATCGTTACTCTGCCCGACGAGCTGCGCGACGCCTTGGCGGACGCACCCTCCGAGCGATTGGCCGAGATCTCTGTACCGTGGTCGCAAGCGGAGGAGTTCTACGGCTATGCCGATCCCGGTTATCTCGCGGACCTCCTCAACGAGCTTGCAGCACTGGCTGGACGGGCTCGGTCACACGACCAAGGACTTTACTGCCGCATGGCGCTCTGACCGCGCTGTTCCACCGTCGGCCGACGCTCACAGTGCCAGTAGCCATCTCTCGATCGGCGGCTGAGGCCGCAGCCACCGTTGACCATCGGGTGTTGTGTGGATAAACGAAGATCAGGCTGTGGCCGCGGGCCACGGCGTAGCACCTGCCCGGTGGCGATCGATGTTCGACGAGCTGATGGGCCGCAGCACAGGACGGTTCGTGCGGGTCGAACCGCACCGCAGGGCAACGGCGTTGGTACTCGGCCTGCAGGCAGACCTGCCGAAGGAGAACTGCTGAACCCTGGCCGAGCACGCGGGCGACGCCAGCCCAGACGGCACGCAGCACCTGCTGCACCGCGCGAAGTGGGACACCGACGCGGTCTGCGATGACATACGCGCCTAAAGACTTGTTTCGCGGGCCACGATCCGGATCTTGCTGGTGCGCAGTGAGAACGCGGCGCGCAGCCGCTTGTTGTAGCCGGACTGCTGGGGCACACAGGGAAACAGGTGGCCGAAGTCCCGCCTGACGCGGCGAGGCCAGCGCCGCTCAGAGGTGTATCCGAGCAGCGCCGACATGACCGCGAGTGTGATCAGCTCGGCGTCACTGAGCGTGGGCGTGATTCCGACGGCAGGCCGCCACGGTGCCAGCCACGGCGAAGCCTTCAATTCGTCGTCAATCCGGGCACAGAGTGCCGTTGTGAGGGTGTCCAGGTCGTTAGTCACACATCGACGTTGGACGACCTGGTCTCATGTCCACAGGTGCTCCCTTGGACTCGTGCAGGGATCCGAGGCGGCGCCCACTGCGGTGACTATGCGGCGCGGTCATTTCGCAGGGCCTGGATGAGCCACGGGTACACCGGGATCAGGTTCGGTACTGCCTGCCAGCCGTTGACGATCCATACCAGCTGCCAGTACCGGTCCACCCTGGGATCGTGCGCCTCTTCGAACTGCTGCGCCATCCAGTCCCGGAATTCCGTGTCAGGAGTGCGCGCGAACACCTCGGCGAAGCGGTGCACGAGGTCGTCGATGACGGGTGCGGCTCTGTTGCTGAGCGGGTCTACGCCCGACTTCCGAGCCTCAGCCACCTTCTGACGAGTGAACTCCATTAGCTCCTCGCCAGCATCGCGCTCGATGTCGAGCGGCTGCCCGGCGGCCTGGCGTACGGCCGCCCGGCGCATCCGGGCACGGAAATCCTCGTCGCTGACCAGCTCGGCGAGTTCCACCCACGCGGAGACCTGCTCGCCGGTCGGATCATCGGGGAGGTCGGGAGTTGCAGCGCGAACCATGGCCACAGCGCCCGGGTCGGCATCCACTGTGCCGAAGGTGCCATCCATGAAATCGTCGATCAGACGTCGGCGTTCCTCGCCGGACAACTGAGTGAGCCTGTGCATGAGCTTGGTCTCCTCGGGACTGGACCCGCGGCTGGCCACGACTCGCAGAACGCTCCGACGCAGTTGCAGCATTCTGATCTGGACGTCCATGGCGTCGGCGTGCGCCGCGGCGACTTCCGCAACCGAGAGCTCACGGTCCAGTACCCGTTGAATCGTGGGCAGGTCCATGCCCAGCTCGCGCAGTGTGCGGAGGAGTTCCAGACGAAGCAGTGCGTCGAGGTCGTAGAGCCGATAGCCGGCGGGACTACGGGTGGTCGGCGCTACCACCCCCGAATCGGAGTAGAACCGGATGGTCCTCACAGACAAGTCGGTCCGCCGGGAAAGCTCCCCGATCGAGTAGAGGGTCGTAACGTCCATGTCCCCCACTCTGCTGTCTCCAGTCACTGGAGACTCAAGGCCATTCCCCAGCGGGGCCCCGACCAAGATGTCCTCCGAGTTACTGAAGCATGAGTCGCGTGATCTCCGCTGACCGCCAGGTTGAACAGGCACGCCTTGCACGCGCGGGGCGAGCGAGGGCAGCGACATGCGACACCGCTCGCTGGCGGCCTATGGCTACGAGCCCTTGGACTCAATCATCTGGTGTGATCCCGGCGCCGAAGCCTACTTGGATAGCCCCTCTCACCGGGTCGCGTCCGCGGCAATTCGGGAAGATCGTGCCGGTTTCGCGGCCTCTCCTCCTTGGTGACCCGCGATAGTCAAGGCCAGTGGCTTACTGGCTCACCAGGTGGGGCGGATCGGTCCCGGTGGTGTGAGGCGGGTCAGGTCGGTGACAAGTTCACTGAAGCGCGCCTCGCCCAGCGCCTCTTTCCACGGCGCGACGGCAGCCCGGGCCGCCTGGTCGGCGGCGCGAGTGGCGGCCCGGCCTGTCTCGGTCAGCACCAAGAGCCGGGCGCGGGCATCGTGAGGGTGCGGATGCCTCACCACGTATCCCTTGCGGACCAGCTCCTCGACCAGCTGGGCGGCGGCCTGCTTCGTCACGCCCAGATGCTCGGCCAGGTCGGCCGTAGTGGCGTCGCCCAGGGAGATGCGGGCAAAGGCGAAGCCGTGTGCCGGCCGCAGGTCCTCGAATCCCTGCTGGCACACGCGAGCATGGATCTCCTGCACCAATTGTCCGGAGAGTGCCAACACGACTGCGGAGAAGGCCAGAGCGTCATCCATGGGCTTGACTATAACTCGCCAACCTGCTTGTCTTTATGGACAAGTTTCTTGTCTATTTGGAGGCTGGCATGCCCTTCATCCGAAGTGACGAGGCCGTCGTGCACGAGATCCACGGCGCCCGCTTCGTTTCCTACACCCGTCCGGCCACAGGCAGCCGGGACCTCGCCGCCTGGCGCGGCGAGATCCCAGCCGGAACGGAAAGTCCGGCCCATGTGATCAGTCACGAGGAAACGTTCTATGTTCTGTCCGGTCGCCTCCGGCTCACGATCGGAGGCGAGAGCGCCGAACTCGGCGTCGGTGACGCGGCTGTGGCTCCGGCAGGCTCCGAGCTGGCGGTGGCCAATACCACCGACCGGCCCGCGCACATGTGGGTCACTACACGTGTCGGACTCAGGGCCAAGCTTGCCGACGGCAGCACCATCACGCCGCCCTGGACTCATTGAGCCCACAAAGGGCCGGTGGTCACGCTTCCCGGATCGGCGACGCGGTGGCCTGCCGCTTCGACAAACTTGCGGTCCGCCTCGCGGCCACCGTCCTCGTTGCCACGATCAACGAATGGCTGTGACCAGCTGATGGTCTTTGACCGGCGCCGTTCACGCCCGGCGCGAGCGTGAACCGGCCCGGCGACGACTCGGCCAGCCAGCCCCGCGCGACCAGACGTTTCGCCTTCGACCGCAACGCCTCCATCTTCGCGGACACCACGTCCATGCCGAAGGCGGCGGTCATCTCCTGGCAGGTCAGCGGGCCCTGGCCGAGACGGACCCGGTCCGCGAGCGCGGCCAGGACGCGCTGACAGTCCACCGACAGTGCCGTCCGGGGCAGCCCCTCGTGCCACACCGGAACCTGCGACTTCACCCTCGCCGCCGCGGGCGGTGGCACCTGCACTTCGGCTTTATCCATCACTCCCACACTGACACCACCCCTATCCCTGACCAGGGGAAACGAAGTCACCAGGCTCGGAAAGACAACAGGCTCTAAAACACTCCCCAGCCGTCACCCGAGCTGCTGTCGTCCGCGCACCTCGCCCCGCGGTGTGGTGACGACGAGACGGGCCCGGGGTGCGGTGATCACCTCACGGAAGGCCGGGTCGGTGAGGAGCACGACCGGGGCCACGCGGTGCGGCGACTCCGAGTGCCAGTGGGGCAGAGCGGCCTCGATGACGTTCCAGGCGTCGTCGCTGGCGCCGGACAGAGCGAGCGTCCGGGCCGTGTCCAGGGCATCCTGGAAGACGGGGGATTCGGGAAGCGTCGGTGGGGCGGACGCGGCGGCGTGGGGGATCCAGTCCGCGACGGGCTTCCCCTCGGACATGCGGAGTTCCGGGACGATCAGCGACGAGATGTCCCTCCCAGGTCCGTGCTCCTCCGCCACGCGACCCAGATACAACGGCACGGCCTCCGCACGTACCTGTTCGAGGCCGACCGCCTCGATGACATGCGGGCGCGCGAGGATGCCGTTGCGGACGCGGTGATGCGCGTAGGCCAGGTCGAGGAAGGCGCCCAGCATGACAGCCAGGTAGGCGCCGGCCCCCGACCCCTTGACGGCGGCCTGCTCGAAGGTGGCCGCCGCCCTCTCGGCCTCGCCCCGCAGGGCCTGCGCGCGGCCCTCGGCAACCAGTTGCTCCGCACCATCTGGATTGACGGCGTGGCCTTCGTGACCCTTGATTCTCTGGAACGAGTCGCGCTCTGCCGCGACCAACTCGGCGAAGGACCCGTACCGGTCGCTCAGACCCGGTTGCCAACTCGACCAGGTGTACGCGGCCCACTCCCCGTCCTGCGACACGTCCCCGGAGTCCAGCAGCCAACACTGGGCGTCGCCCTCGTCCGCGATGAGCAGGACGGGGGCCCTGACGGGCTCGCTCGCGTCGTCCTGCTCATCGTCGTAGGTGTCCATGTACATGTCGGCATCGTCGTCGTCGAGCCAGTCGAGGGCGCCGGTCGTACGCATCTCGTACATGAACGGGCCGGGGCACGACCAGCCGTCGGAGGCGCCCAGGAACGAACGGTAGCTGGGCGGGAGCCGGGTGCCGAGCCGGTCCTCCAGAGCCGCGATCCGCTGCTCGTCCGCGCCCTCGTAGCCCAGCCATCCGGCGGCCCGCTGCCCGTCGCTGACGTTGAACAACTCTCTCTCGGTCGACACTCTCAGAACGTCGGCACCGTACTCAGCCAGGTAGGGGCGCCACTGTTCGACGGTCCTCAGCCGCTCCGCGGCTGTCCTGCTTTCCGGGACGGCGGCGGAATCCCCGAAGATTGATCGCACAGCACTCCTGACGTTCCGATGCCCCGACGCCTGCGTGGTCGCCGAACGCGCCGGGGCCTTGGGCCTGTTCAGCACACTCGGCCCGACACTCCGGCATCGTTCATGCTAATGCCGCATCAAGCAACGTTCTCAGAGGAAGGTCGACGGCGGAAGCCTGAAGTGTGTCAGGAGCCCGCGAATGTGTCGGTGCCGAGCACGGTCAGCAGGGCGAGCTTCTCGTGGCTGTCCGTGCCGGGTGTGGCGGTGAAGATGAGCAGCGACTGTCCCTGTTCGGGGTCGAGCAGTGTCTGGCAGTACACGTCGATGCGTCCGATCTGGGGGTGGACGAAGCGTTTGGCGCTCCTCCACCGCAGTCCCACTTCGTGGCGGTTCCAGAGCTCGGCGAATTCCTCGTTGTGTTGCAGGTCGGCCACGAGTAGCGCGGCTGAGGAGCCGGGCCCTTGCGCGGCGGCGCCGGCGCGCAGGGTGGAGACGTAGACGCGGCTGTGTTGATGGTGGTCTTCGGGCAGGTAGCGACGGCGGGCGGTGGGGTCGGTGAACCACCGGTAGAGGGCGCTGCGTGCCGGGCCGGTGTGGTGCGTTTCGTCGCCGAGCAGCGCTACGGCGGGCGGCGTCTGCTGCAGCGTTTCACCGACCGGGCCCATGATCTGTGCCGGGGTGTCCTGAAGGCGGTCCATGACGCGCAGCAGCCCGGGACTGATGTGCGCTTCGCGCAGGTGCCGTGCCTGGAGGCGGTGCCCGCACAGCAGGAACAGGTGGTCACGTTCGTCCGGGGTCAGGCGCAGGCCCCGGGCGATGGCGGCCGCCATCTGCTGCGACGGCTGGGAACCGCTACCACGCTCCAAGCGGGCCAGATAGTCGGCCGACATGTCGCACAGCTCGGCGACCTCTTCCCGGCGCAGCCCGATCGTGCGCCGTCGCGTACCACGGCGCAACCCGACGTCCTCGGGTTGCAGGGACGCCCGGCGTCCGCGCAGGAAATCGGCCAGACCATCACCGTCCAGTGCCGTGTCCGCCATCGCACTCCCCACCTCGCACCCCGTCTGCCTCCACCTCATTGTCCGGCAGGTGAACACGGGTAGCCACGCCCTGCCATTCAGTGGCTGGGCAAGTCCTTCATCCGGCGACACGGGCCCCTTGTACTGGACGACGTCAGGAAACCGGTAAGAGAGCGTCTGGAGAGTTTCACTATGGCCGAATGGACCGCGGACCGGCTGCCGAGCATGACCGGCGTGACAGTGGTGATCACCGGTGCCGGCGGGGGGATCGGGCTGGTGACCGCTCGCGAACTCGCACGGGCCGGCGCTCACGTGGTGCTGGCCGTGCGCAACGTAGACAAGGCGCGCCGGGCAGTGGCCGGTATGCGCGGAGATTTCGATGTCCGGCACCTCGATGTCGCCGACCTGGACTCGGTACACGCGTTCGCGGCGTCGTACACAGGCGCCGTCGATGTTCTGATCAACAACGCGGGGGTGATGGACATCCCGGCGGCGCGGACCGCGCAGGGCTTGGACGTCCAGACCGCGACGAACTATTTCGGGCCGTTCGTGCTCACCAACCTGCTGCTGCCCCGGCTGACCGACCGCGTGGTGACGGTCTCCAGCCAGCTGCACCGCTTCGGCAGGCTCGACCTCGACGACCTCGACTGGCGCACCCGCAAGTACAACGGGCTGGCCGTCTACGAGGCGTCCAAGCTCGCAGTGGTGCTGTTCTCGCTGGAGTTGCAGCGCCGCCTGACCGCCTCGGGCAGCCACGTGCGCTCGGTCATCGCTCACCCGGGCGTCGCGCGGACCGGACTGGTCACGCACTCGCCGCTGAGATTCGTCAACCGGCTCCCGTTCCTGGTCCAGGACATGGAGCGCGGAGCGCTGCCACTCATGTACGCGGCCACGCAAGACGTTCCTGGCAATGCCTACGTCGGTCCGGACGGGTTGTTCAGCTTCACGGGCTCCCCGCTGGTCCGTAAGCCCAGCCGGGCCGGTCTGGACGGGGCTGTCGCCAAGAGGCTCTGGCAGACAACCGCCGCTCTCACCGGAACCAGCGTCTGAGACCAGGCACCAGGTGCGACTTCGGGCGTGGCTCCCTCGGGTATGAGTTCACCGGCGCCGAGCCGCGATACGACTGTCGCCCAGAACTTGTTCGCGTGTGGGATCGGCGCGAAGTCGCCGAGCGGTTCGGGTCCCCCGCGCGGGAGGCTGTCAGGTCCAACCGACAACCGCGCGCAGACCCAGCTGGTGACGACCGCGCGTCCCGGCACGAAGGCCACGGGAACTTCAACTGCTCGCGGTACGGGAATCCAGGGCCACCGGCGCGGTCAGGGGTTCCAGAACACGGTGGTGAAGACGCGCTCGAAGCGCCGCGCTGCCAGGTCCTCGCGTTGGATCACCCAGTGGACGGTGGAGCCCTCTCGCTTCCTCACGTGCTTACCCGAGTACCAGTCGGCGAGGAGTACCCAGTCGGCGGCGTGGGCCGAGACCGGTCCGTCCCAGTGGCCCGCTGCCACCGCACGGGTG
Organism: Streptomyces sp. NPDC002793; assembly: GCF_040295485.1. Lineage (NCBI taxonomy): Bacteria > Bacillati > Actinomycetota > Actinomycetes > Kitasatosporales > Streptomycetaceae > Streptomyces > Streptomyces sp. NPDC002793. Next base: position 21,858 of record NZ_JBEOVL010000032.1, read on the forward strand.
GCGATCGACGCGGCGATGTCGACCGGGTCGAACTCGACGGCCTCCTCGTCCGCGTACCCTCCGAGCTGCAACGGCCCTCCGTGGGCGGTGACGTCCTCGATGTCCTCCCCCACCTCGACGAGTTCCGAGGAGAGGGGATGACCGGGCAGGTGCCCGGCTTCCCGCTCTCCTGGGGGCATGACGAACTGGTGGTACGGGAGCGACATGCCGGCAATCGCCCGCAGCGGTCCTTGCGGGTAGCTCGCGAACAGCGCCTGGTACTCGTCGTCGTGTGCGGTGTTCCACGAGCCGGCGTCCCGTTGGGAGACCACTGTGCCTGCTGGGACGTGGACCACCCTGCCCATGGGCTGGTGGGTGCCTGGCTCCGGCAGGGCGAAGAACAGCAGGTGGCCGTCGGGCGGCAGGGGCAGATCCGTCGCGTCGGGCGGTAGCGCGGCCAGATCGACAGAGGCGACGAAGGGATGCTCGGGATCCGGGATGCCGGCCGGAAGCAGAAGAGGCCCACCGCACCTTCCCACCACCGGTCCGGCCTCGTCCCCGGTCAGCGTCAGCGTCACACAGGGGCGGGCCGCGGCCAGCCACCGCTCCACATCGCCGGTCGGTATGCCCCTGGACTCGGCCTCTTCGCGGAAGGGGCCGAAGCGGTCCCGCATCGCAGGTTTCATGGGCGGACCATAGCGGTTGGGCGGAGGAGGGGATACGTGGGGCCTCTCGTCAGCTCTCCTCGGCCCGTCGTCTGCTGTCGTCCAGGACCTGTGTGATGTCCGATCGCCGTGTCGGACCGCACGGAGGCGGGGCCCTACGACTGCGGCATGGAGGAGCCGTCCGGAGATACCCGCAGAGTGAATCCCCGGCGAACCTGCCAGGGCCCCTGGAGTGCCTGATGACGGCAGCGCGGACCGTCCGCGTGGTGCCGGACGTGTCCGCGGGCGGCCTACTTGGCTTCGACTCGTCCGAAGGAGTCGGTGTGGGAGCCGGTGGCCAGCGCGTCGCGTGCCGTCTGCCAGGCGTTGTCGCCGGGGCAGAGCTCGGTGCGGAGGTAGGCCGCGGTGAGGCGCGCGAGAGCGGCGACCCGCTCGGGGCTCTCGTCCGTCGTCTCGGCGACGTCGTATCCGGGGATCCCGCCGAGCGCGTGCCCCGCGCCGAACAGGGTGAGCAGTGACTTGGGCCCCGGGGCGAGGGTGTAGGGGTCGGCGTGCCAGTCCGGCCCCATGTCGGTGAAGTGCCGGGAGTCGTCCTCGTCGCCGGCGACGACCAGCGTGGGCGTGGTCATCGTGGAGAAGTCGATGGTCCCGAAGACCGGCAGCATGTCGCCCATGGGTCCGTTGAGGACGTCGCCCCTGCCGGGCGCGGCCAGCAGCACACCCGCCCTGAACCGGGGCTCGATGAGGCTTACTTCCTCCCCGGTGTCGGGGTCGGTGACCCGGGCCCCGAGCAGGAGGCTGGAGGTGAAACCGCCGAAGGAGTGTCCGGCGACGGCGACCTTGGTGTGGTCGATCCGCCCGGCGAGCAGCGGCACGGCCTCCTCGATCACGTCGAGTCGGTCAAGGACGTGCGACATGTCCTCCGAGCGCGAGCGCCAGAAGAAGGGCGCCCCGGGGGCGTCAGCGACCAGGTGGCTCAGCGTCCTGGAGGTGAGGTGGGTGGGTTGGATGACCACGAACCCTTGTGCCGCCCAGGAGTTGACCAGCGGCGCGTAGCCGTTCAGCGAGGACAGGTTGTTCGAAGGTCCCTGACCGTGGGAGAGAAGGATGACCGGAAGACCTGTGCCGGTCTCGGGCGCGGTGACCCGTACCTCGAGGTCCACTGGACGTCCGGGTACGGACAGCACCACCGGGCTGTAGGAAAGGACCGGGACCGGCGAGCCGGAGGTGCCGGCGGTAGCGGCAGATGTGCTCATGATGCGCAGTTTCCATTTCTGCGGGCCCCGCCGGCCGCCGGTCGGTATCGGAGGCGGTAGGGCAGGGGAGGTGGGAGGCGCGCCCGTTTTCGGCTAACCTGAAGTGGAGCGTCGCACCACTTACTATCCGGAACGCCGCTCCGCTTTGTCAAGTGGCGTCGGAAGGAAGAACGTGATGCCCACCGAGAACCCCACGGGGAAGGCGTCGGCCCGAAGCAAGCGGACCGACGCGCTGCGCAACCAACAGGCCGTGCTCACCGCCGCCGCCGAGGTGTTCGTCACCTCCGGAGTCGACGCCCCGATTCGCCAGATCGCCGCACGGGCGGGCGTCGGGATGGCCACGATCTACCGCCACTTCCCGACCCGGGCGGACCTGGTCACCGCCGTCTACCGCCACCAGATCGAGGCGTGCGCCGAGGCCGGCCCGAAACTTCTGGCCAGCTCGGAATCCCCGTTCGACGCGCTGCGTCAGTGGATCGACCTCTTCGTCGACTTCCTGGTCACCAAGCACGGACTCGCCGATGCCCTCCAGTCCGACAGCGACCGCTTCGCCACACTGCACACCTACTTCCTCGACCGCCTGGAGCCCGTGAGCGCCCAGTTGCTCAACGCCGCGGTCGAGGCCGGCGACATCAGGCCCGGCCTTCAGCCCTACGAACTGATGCGCGGCATCGGCAACCTCTGCGTCGGGCGCGACGACGACCCCCGCTACGACCCCCGCCGCTTGATCGCACTGCTCCTCCAGGGGCTGCGGCAACCCCCACCGACCTGATCGCGACCAGGGTCCTGACCGACGACGGCGCCTGCTGCAAGCCCCGCCTCTGGCGAGAGAGACCCTCACGGAGGCCGCGATCACCCACAAGCGAACCCGGCCCTGCCGGCCCCGGACCGACGGCAAGGTCGACCGTCCCGGTGCTCCGGATCCCATGGGGCGACGGCTCTTCCGCGAGGGCGCCCGACCAGGTGTTTCACCTGTCGGGCGCCCTCCCTCGGCGCTTCTGGTCCACGGTGCGGAATGCGCGGCGCGGGTCAGCCCTCGCAGATGGCCGAGTCCACGACCTTGAGCATCTGAGGGCTGGGCGTGTTGAACTGGAACATCACGTTGGTCATGGCGGAGGCGTGTCGGCCGTCCTTCGTGACCAGGGTGTACGAGAAGTAGCCCGGCATCGCACCGCTGTGGCCCCAGGCCGTGACACCGCAGGACAACTGCCTCGCGGAGAGCCCCAGGCCGGCGCCGGAGTCGGCGGCGTCCATCATCTCGGCCAGGGACGCGGACGAGACGAGCTCACCGCCGAGGAGCGACGTGTAGAAGGTCGTCACGTCCTCCATGGTGGACACCATCGCCCCGGCGCTGCCGTAGAGGGACGGGTCGAGGATCGCGGCGGGGTACCAGAGGTAGAACCCGCCGAGCCGGACCCCGTGGTGCCCGGTGACGGCGGGGAGAGGCAGCGTGCGGTCACCGGGGGCAGGGAAGGAGGTCCCGGTGAGGCCCAACGGCTCGATGACGCGGCTCTGGACCGCCTCGCGGGCAGGTGCTCCGGTGACCGCTTCGACGAGCAGCCCGAGTATCACGTAGTTGGTGTTCGAGTACGTGAAGCTCGCGCCCGGCACCGAGACCGGACCGGAGCTCAGCCCCGTCCGCACGACGTCACGCGGGTCGTACGTACCGTCGGGGTTGCGCGGGGGCTGGACCATCACCGAACCGGGGATGCCCGGGCTGTACGACGCGATGCCGCTGGTGTGCTGGAGGAGGTGCCGCACGGTGATGCGCGTGCCGTCGTGGCCGTTGCCGGTGACGAGGCCGGGCAGGTACGTCTCGACGGGCGTGTCCAGGGCGACCCTGCCCTCGTCGACCAGTTGCAGCACCACGGTGGCCGTGAAGCTCTTGGTCTGGCTGCCGACGAGGAAGTGCTCGTCCTGCTTGATCGGCCGGTCGGCGCCGTACGTACCGGTGCCCACGGACAGGGTCCAGTCGTCACCGGCCGCACCGGCGTGGACGGCGGCTCCGGGGCCGGCGGATGCCTGGAGTGCCCGGAGTGCCGCGAGCGTCGCGGCGTGGTCCTCGGTCCGGGCGGAGGCCGTGCCGCTGTGTGCTGTGAGCGTCATCGTCATCGCGCAGACGGCGCCGATGACGGCGGAGAGCTTGGTTCTGTTCCGACGGGTGATCATGTGGGTTCTCCTCGGTGAGTTCGGCGGTCGGTCGTGGTACGTCAGGAGGCGGCTTCGAAGGCCGCTGTCACGCGCGGGACCCAGTCCGCGAACGCGGGTGCCCAGCAGGCGTAGGTGTGCCCGCCGTTGCAGGTCGGGGCGAGGGAGGCGCCGTTGCCGTAGTCGACGAGGCGGCTCGCGATGCCGAGTTGGTCCAGCCGGGACTGGACGGTCCGCGCGGCGTGGGCGGTGTAGCCCTCGATGAGGTCGTTGTCGCCGGTGTAGAGGGTGATGCCGGTGTCGGCGAGGCGGGACAGGTTCGTGGGAGCGGCGGGGTCGTACGCCTTCCAGGCCCGGTCGGCGTCGAAGACCGGGTACGGCGAGCCGAAGATCGCATCGCTGTCGACGTACGGGCCGTAGTCCGCGCAGGTACCGGGAGCGGCGGAGCTGACGGCGCACCAGACGCCGGGCAGGTTCAGCTCCGTGGCCAGGACCGCGGCGCGGACCTCCGCCATGCCGAAGTCGAGCCCACCGGACAGGGCGGCCACGTGGCCGAACAGGTCGGGCCGGGCCTCGGCGTAGTGCAGTGCACCGCTGCCGCCCATGGACAGCCCGGAGACCGCGCGGTGGTCGCGGTCCGGCGCGGTGCGCAGGTTGGCGTCGATGAACGGGACGACCTGCTCGAGATGGAAGGTCTCCCAGTTGGCGGCGCCCAGTGCGGTGTTCTGCATGACCCAGTCGGCGTACCAGCCCTTCCGTCCGCCGTCGGGCACCACCGTGATCATGTCGTCGGAGCGCAGGGCCGGCACCGCCGCCGCGTCGTCGACGGTGCCGGGACCACCGTGCAGGAAGTACGTGACGGGCCAGCGCCGACCGGGGTCATCGGCATATCCGGAGGGCAGGAACACGCGGATCCGGTGGGGGCCGGCGACCTCGGCGGAGGTGACGGTGAGGGTGAAGTCCGTATCACCGCGGACCACGGATCCGTCGGTGACCTGGGTGAGGCCGAACCCGTCGCGGAAGACGGGCGCCTGCGGCACGGCGGCGTGGGCCGACGGCGCCGCGAGGGCACCGAGGACGGCGACCGCCGCGACGGCGGTGGATACGGCCCGGCGGGTGTGGCGCCGGGCACGGGATGTCGGTGACGTCATGATGTCTTCCTTCTCGATGATCGGCAATGCGGTCTCGGGTCCCTCGCCACCGGTCCGGATCACCGCTGACAGGTGGCCGGGAGGACCAGCAGAAGCATGAGAACGGCCAGTACCAGAAAGCACCCTGTTCCCCCTTCGGGACTCTTCTCGTTGGTCTCGATCCGTCCCCCCGGAGCCAGCCGCGGGTGCTCGGCCACGTAATGGTCGATGTGTGCCTGTTCGGCCTCGGACTCACGCAGCCACGAGGTCCTGTGGCTGCATTCACCGCACCAGATGCGATAGGCCATGAAGATTCCTGCTCTCATTTCACGCGCTGCCCGTGCCGGGGGTCGGCCGGTTGATCCGGCACGGCAGCCGGCTCCTACTCCGAGGAGGGCGGTTCAGGTGGCTTCGAGCGTGGCACCGGGCCGGCAGGGAGGCCATGACATGGGCCTTGACATATAGGTCAAGACCGTCCCGGTAGACTGCGGCGCCCGGATCAGCGGGCAGGGAGGGCTTCGAAGTGGCTGATGAGATCGGTCCCTTACTCAGGGAGCTGCGGGAGAGGGCGGGACTGAGCCAGCTGAAGCTGGAGGAGCGCTCCGGAATCAGCGCGACCCATATCAGCCGGATCGAGACCGGGAAGTCCCGTAACGTCCGCAGGGACACCGTGAATCGGCTACTCGATGCCCTGACGCCGGACACCGAAGACCGAAGGCGCATGGCAGCGGTACTGACCGAACTCCAGGGTGAGGTGCCGGTCGAACCCGTCGTGGAGATGCGCTCCCCGCCTGGCATTGTGCGGGAATCGTCCCGGCCGGCGGACAGCCGGCTCTCCGAAGCCGCCGCAGACCTGGCCACGGAGACGAGGCGCCGTTGGCAGCGCGAGGAGGAACAGCGCCTGGTCCTCGATCCGTACCCGCTCCCGGTGCGCTGGCGCTCGGTGTCCGGCACGATCACCGACCTGGACGCGAACATCCGGCGCCTGCCACCGGGAGCCTCGGCCGAGCCCTTGGACCTGGACGGTGATCAGGACAGCATCGGCGGCCTGTACCGGAGCATCGATTCGCGGCGGTTGGTGGTCCTCGGCCAGGCCGGCTCGGGCAAGTCGGTACTCGCGGTCCGGCTCGTCCTCGATCTCCTCCGGGACGGCACCCGCACCGACGCCGACCCGGTGCCGGTGATCTTCGGCGTCGGTTCCTGGGATCCGACGGTCCACACGCTGCGTGGCTGGCTGACCGGCCGGCTGCTGCGCGACTACCCGTACCTGGCCCGCGGTTGGTCGCCTGCCGGGACGTTGGCCGCCGCGTTGATCGACGACGGCCACGTCCTCCCGGTGCTGGACGGATTCGACGAGATGGCCGAGGGGCTGCGGCCCAGCGCGCTCGAGGAACTCAACCGGACGTCGTTACCGCTCGTCCTGACCAGCCGCCCGGAGGAGTACGCGACGGTCGTACGGCCCGGACGGGGCAAGGCGGCGACACCCCTGAAGTGGGCTGCCGCGGTCGAGTTGACCGAGATCACGACGGCCGACCTCCTCGACTACATGCCCCGCGCCACCCGTTCCGCCTCGTCGGGTGATGATCCGTGGAGCCGGGCCCTGACGGGGCGGACGGAGCCTGATGTGCGGCTCCACCGGGTCCTCAGCACCCCGCTGATGGTGTTCCTGGCCCGCACGGTGTACGGCGAGGGGCGGGTCGGGGATCCGAGTGAGCTGACGGACGAGTCACGCTTTCCGACGGAGGACTCCCTGCGGCGCCATCTGCTCGCCGCTTTCGTGCCGACGGTCTACCGGCCTCGCGCCGCGGAGGCGCACGCCCGGGACGACCGGCGCCGCGAATGGACACCGGAGCGCACTCAACGCTGGTTGGGCTACCTCGCCGGCCACTTGGTCCGGGCCGGCCGCGAGCAGCAGGACATCGCGTGGTGGCAGATCAGCCAGTCGCTGCGCACCTCGACGCGTACGTCGGCCGTGGCGGCGGTGTCCGCGCTGTGCGTCGCCCTGCCGGTCTGGCTGGCCGACGCGCTGATCACCGTCTTCTTCCACCAGGTCGGGTTCGTCTCGGTGGTGACCGAGGGTGCCGCCCTCGGGCTCGGCGCGGGGATCACCAGCGGTGCTCTCTACGCGGGGATGACCACGTTCGGCGGCAGCGTCTTCGCCCCCTCGCGCACGCGCCTGCGTCTGCGGGGCGGGCTCGGCACCGGGCGGTCACCGGTCCGTACCTTCGTGGCCCGATCCGGCGCGACGATGCTGGCGGGGCTCGCCGTGGGCATCGGCCTCTCCTGCATCAGAACGCTGCAGCGGGTCATCTACCTCGACTGGCCGCTCACGTCGCCCGAGGTGCTCCAGGTCCTCGCGACCGACGCGTTGCTCCTCGGGCTGATCTTCGGCATCGCCTTCGGCACGGTCTTCGGACTGACCGCCATGCTGGAGTCACCCCTGGACGTGTCCTCCGCGGCCACACCCGACAGCCTCCTGGAGGCCAACCGCAGGGCGGTACGGAGCCAGGTGTGTGTCATCGCTCCCGCGCTGGCCCTGACGATCGCCTTCGGCGGAGAGCTGATCACCGAACTGCTGGACCCCGTCCTGGGCCCTCTGCTGTGGCTGCCGCAGGACGCGGTCATCATCGGCACGGTCGGCGGCATCGGGGGTGGTCTGTCCTACGCGCTGTGCTTCACCGCATGGGGGCAGTGGCTGATCTTCGCACGCCTTTTGCTGCCCCTCCGGGGCCAGTTGCCCTGGAACACCGAAGCGTTCCTGAAGGACGCGTACCAGCGAGGCGTACTCCGGCGGACGGGCGCGGTCTACCAGTTCCGCCACGTTCACCTCCAGCACCACCTCGGTCACACCTCGCACCGCCCCTACGGTGACGACAGCGCCGTGCGGCTGGGCTCGGCTCCGTAGGCTCCGCGTTCATTTCGGCGCGCGCGACCGGGTCAGGCCCGCGTAGCGGTGTGCCACCCCACCGGGAAGCAGGTACTCGGCCAGCAGGTTGCCGGCTCGGCGGGAGGGCAGGCCCATGTCGTGCAGGAGTTCGTCCGCGCAGTGGATGTCGTAGGGGCCGAAGTCGTAGCCGCCGGAGCCCGGCAGTACCTGTTCCTGCCAGGCCAGGCGGGCATCGGTGTCCTCCCGCATCTCCTGTTCGCCCGGGGCGGTGCGCAGCGTCGCCCGGAAGTGTTGGGTCAGCCAGTGCGCGGTGAGTTCCACGCCCATGATGTTGTTGAAGACCTGTCGGAAGCCGACGAACCCCAGCCCGTCGGTGCCGGGTGGCACGATGCCTCGGTAGAGCCGTAGCCGTCCCTCGTCGTCGTGCACGCGCACGCTCGGGTCCAGGAACGGGAAGATCTTGTGGTGCCCCGTGGCGAACACGATGACGTCCGCCGCCACTTCCTCGCCGGTCGCCAGTCGCAGCCCGGTTTCGGTGTACGCCTCGACGGCACTGACCTCGGTGGCGATCAGGCCACGACGGACGGCCTTCACGTACCCGCGTGGCATCACTCCGGCGTGGACCAGGTGGAAGGGGAGCCCGTGAGCGGGCCGCAGTCGCTTCGGCAGCCGGTACAGCCCGGTGGCCAGCAGCATGTCGCGGGTGATGAGCCACCAGAGGACCCGCTTGACCCGCTCGTCGATGCGGTCGATCGGAGGGACGCATGCCGGATCGTGGTAGCGGGGCAGGAGCGCCTCACCCAGCCGGGTGAACAGGATCCACTTGTAGCCGACCGTCCCGAGCAGGAACCGCTCGGGGATCATCCAGTTGACCTTGCGCTGCACGAGCGTCGCCGAGGCCGCCTCGCGTGCGGCGCGGGTGGCCAGGTCCAGTGCGGACTTGCCGCCGCCCACGACGACCACGCGTCGCCCGGTGAAGGTTCCGGCCCGCACCTCGTTGGAGTGCAGCACGGTGCCCCCGAACAGCTCACGTCCGGGTAACCGGGGCAGTCGGGCATGGTGATGGGCTCCGCTGGCGACAACGACGTGGTCGAAGGTCTCGCGGTGTGTGTCCGCCGTCTCGTCCCCGGCCTGCCGGGATTCGACCGACCAGCCGGAGGCCCCCGGCCGCCCGGGCCCCTCCACCGGACGGACGGAGATCACCTCGGTACCCGGCCGGACGTGCTCCAGCACGCCGAAGGTCTCGGCGTAGCTCTCCAGGTAGCGTTGCGTGTCCACCGCTCCGGCGAAGTGCAGGCGGTTGGGCAGGTCCGCGAACTCGAAGATGCGGCGTGCGGACTGGTTGGCCAGACCGTCGTAGCAGCCCTCTGACGACCAGATCCCGCCGACCTGTCGGTACTTGTCGAAGACCGTGACGTCGAATCCGTGCTCCAGCAGCACCTTGGCGGTGGCGATCCCCCCGGGGCCGGCACCGACCACACATGCTCTCATCAGCTGTCACTCCCCATGGCCGATCACCGTGTCCCGCTCCGCCGTCATTTCCGTCGCGGGCATTCCTGCCCAGGGCGCACGCCGGTATCCGAGGTACCAGGGGCTGGAGTTCAGTCCGCGAAAGCGGCCACGTACGACTGCACGCACGGTTCAGGGGTCGCGAGTGAGGTGACGATGTGGCCGTCGACCGTCACCGGCGGGTCGAGCGGCAGGTGGTGCACCCGCTCGGAGCGGGAACCGGCGAAGTGCTCACCCGGTACCAGTGTCCAACCCTCGGGGTCCCGGCCCACCTCGAACAGCAGGTTGACCATGTCCCCGGCGGGTGGCCGAGGCGGAGCCACAGGGAGGGCCGCGAGGATCGCGTCGTGCATCGGCGGGTCACTGTCGCGTGCGGCGAGCCGCAGACCGTACGGATCGAGGTCGCGCAGGCCGACCGCGGTCCTGGGGGCGGCCGGGTGTTCGCGGGCGAGCACCGCGTGCAGCGGCTCGGACCAGGCCCGCACCACCCTCACCGCCGTCGATGCGACCGCGCCCCGCACCAGCGCCAGGTCCAGCTCGCCGTCGCGGACGGCCTCGATGCGGGCGGTCACCGGCAGGTCGACCAGTACCGGCTCGGCGGGACGTTCGCCGTCGCGCAGGCGGCTCACCGCCCGGTCGAGCCGCGGGGTGGCGCAGGACGCCACCCCGATCCGCAGGACGGCCGCCGGTTCTCCGGCGGCCACCCGTACCCGCGCCGCCGCGGCGAGGGTCTCGCGGGCCGCGGCGAGTACCCGTTGACCGGCCGGGGTGAGCCGTACCCGGCGTGAGGTGCGTTCCAGCAGGCGCACGCCGAGTTCGCGTTCGAGCCGGACGATCTGCTGGCTCACCGCCGGCTGCACGATGTGCAGCCGCTGCGCTGCCCGGCCGAAGTGCAGTTCCTCGGCAACCGTCGCGAAGTACCGCAGTGCTCTCAGTTCCATCACCCCGATCTATCACATGATGTGATCGGTGCCGGGCGTTTCTGCTCATTGTTCGCACAGGTCTCTACGGCTGTGATGGGTACAGCCCGCCGGGAGGACCGTCCTGTCCACCTGATGTCGCGAGGCGGGGCAATCCGAACGGAGAACAGAAGTGAGCAGAACAACCCTCGGCATCATCGGCACCGGCATGGTCGGCGTCGGGGTCGCCCGCCTCGCCGTCGGCGCCGGCCTGAACGTCGTCCTGAGCAACTCACGCGGCCCCGAGACGCTGGCCGGACTCGTCGCCGAACTGGGTGAGCGGGCCCGCGCGGCAACTCCGGCCGAGGCGGCGAGCGCCGGCGATCCGATCCTCGCGGCCGTGCCGCTGGCCGCCCACGAACGGCTCCCCCGGGCGGAGCTCGCCGGCAAGACCGTGATCGACCCGATGAACTACGCCCCGCATCCCGGCTTCACCGTCCCGGAGCTCGACAACAACGAGTTGACCTCCACCGAACTGGTGCAGCGCCATCTCGCGCATGCCCGAGTGGTGAAGGCACTGCACTGCATCGGCCCCAGGCAACTGCTGGACCTGTTCCGCCCGGCCGGCTCCGACGACCGCACCGCGCTGCCGCTGTCCGGTGACGACCCGGGCGCCAAGAAGGAGGTGGCCGGCCTGCTGGACGCCCTCGGCTTCGACTCGGTGGACCTCGGCACCTCGGCCGACAGCTGGCGCAGCGAACCCAACACCCCTCTGTACGCCCTCCCCTACGTGGGGAAGCCGCCGGCCGGTCTCACTCCCCCGGAGTTCGTGGCCTGGGTCCAGCAAGCACCCGGTGTGCCCGCATCCGTCACCCGGGTCGAGGAGCTCGCCGCCGCCGCGGTCCGCGGACCCGCAGGATTCCGGATGTAGGAGAGAGGCGGTACTCCATGAGGTCGGCTTCGCGCCGACCACCGGCGGCCGGCGTCCCGTCCAGCAGCTCTGGGCATGCTCTACGTATCGAGTTCATTACAGGCTGCAACCGAAGGGAGGGATGCGTGGCCGGTACAACTGCGTTCGTGATGGTACTGATGTCCGCTGCGGTCGTCGGATTGGCCGCGGTGATCGCGCGGGCCCGGGTGGAGATCGCCCGGATCGACGCCCAGACAAGGCAACAGCAGGACGGGAGTGCCCGACGCTGACCGGGGCGGGCAGCACATCAGGTCGGGCACCACCACAGCAAGGAGCCTGCCGCGCCTGCCGTGGTGGTGCCGGAAGGCTCCTTGCTGTTCCGGTGCCGCCGAGCCGCCCCCCTCTCCGCGGATCAGCGCAGTGCCGGTCCCGTCAGGCGGATTCCGGCCCGGATCCCGGACAGGTGATGCGGCCCGGACGGGCCGCCGGTGCCCTCCTCCCCCGAGGGGAGGCCACCGGCGGGCGCCCGGCGGTCAGCGGTTGGTCCACAGGTTCCACACCCAGGGCCACGCGTTGCCCTCGGCGCACTGGTAGCGATCCCAGTGCCCACGGTCGATGCCCTGCTGACCGGCCGTCTGGCAGCCGTTCAGGGTCATGAACTTCTCGCGGTGGACGTTGAGGCCGTCGGCCGCCTGCACAGCGGTCACCTGGGGTGCCGAGGCGGATGCCGCGACGGCGGGTACCGCCGCGGCCAGGCCGAGCCCGGCCACGGTGACGGCTGCGAAAGCGGACAGTGCGATGCGTACACGCATGATGAAGATCCTTCCGGTAGGGGTTCGAAGCCGGGTCCCCTCGGCGTCCGCCGACGAGGTCACGACCACCGGCACGCTCACCCCTGGGGGTGATCTGCTCTCAGCCGGTACGCAGAGTTTGCACAGGAAGCGGCACCCCCACGACGAGATCCCGCTTGCTTCACCGATGTCGGGATAAATACAGTCCCGACCTGCCGGGACGTGCCTGTCCCGGGACATGGGAAAGCCTGCGGGACGCCGTTGCCCCGCCCAGCGAAGGGGCTGCTTCTCGATGACCGGCCAACGACCTGACCACCGTACGGCGGCACGCGAGCTCGGAGCGGCGCTGCGGCGCCTCCAGCAGCGATCAGGGCGCACACTGCGCAGCCTGGAGACCGAGGTCCGCATCAGTGACTCGTCGCTCTCCCGCTACTTCCGTGGCGAGACCGTGCCTCCCTGGTCAGCGGTGAGGGACCTGTGCCGGGCACTGGGGGCGGACCCCGTCCCGTACCGCGTGCTGTGGGAAGCGATCGGGAGCTCACCACCCGACGAGCGAGACCTCACCGCCGACACCACGGACACCACGGACACCGGCGGCGGCACCGGCGCCGCCCCCGCTGCGGCCGCCGGTCCGTCACACCTGTCCGGTCCGGGGTGGTGGCGGTCGCGGCGCGGCACTCTGCCCGTACCCCGCGATCTCCTGACCGGCCGTGCGGCCGTAGCCACGGCTACGGCCGCCGTCGGGGCACTCGTGACCGCCGGGCTCCTGCTCCTCCCCTCGCACGACATGCCCGGTGGCGTCCCCTCCCCGGGCAGCGTCCAGGGGACGAAGGGCGGCGCGAACGGGAGCAGTCAGGCCGGCGTGCTCGTCCACAACGTCGAGAAGGCCTGCCAGAAACCCCGCACGACGCACTGCGCGCTCTCCCTGGCCTACGACCCCTACCGCCCTTACAACACCACCAACTCCGCCGGTCGGGTCTGGCACAACGACCTCCTCCATGCCACCTGCACCATCGCCGACGGCGTCACCGTCACCGACGAGAACCACAAGCACACCAGCATCTGGATCCGGACCACGTACGACGAGAAGCAGCTCTGGCTCCCCGGGATCCGCGTCCACCCCGACCATCTGACCCAGCTCACGGCCGTCCTGCCCACCTGCACCTCGTGATCCCGTGGGCGACGTGATCAGCCCGACCGCACGGTCTCGGCGGCACCCGTCTGCGCGTACACGCCGTTCACGATCTTCTGGGCGAGGGCACGGTGGTCGGACGGGACCTCGACACGCACCCATAGGAGGAAGGCCTGTTGGGTGTCTTCGCTCCTGTTCTGCCGGTCCCGGATCCGCTCCATGGCCATGCGGTAGAAAGGCACGTACCGCCCGCCGGGCTAGGACGGAGTGTCGAGCGGCCGGAGGAAGCGGCGTTCGTAGCGCTTGATGCAGCGGGTCGCGCGGGCCAGTTCGAACGCTTCCTGGCACTCCGGGTCGACCATGCTGTCCGAACGGTACTGCTCGTACGCGGACAGACTGGGAAAGGAGAACAGAGCGTAGGCGATGTCGCTGTCGCTCTCACTCGGCAGGAAGTAACCGTGATGGGTCCCGCCGAAACGGTTGACGAGCCGGACCCAGCGGCGACCGTACTCCTCGAAGGCCTCGAGCTTCTCGGCGTCGATCTCGTACTTCAGATGAATGGTGATCATGCGTGCATGATGCCTTTTCGTGGACGGAAACCGTAGGCGGGAGGTTCCTGCCGCCCGCCTCACGCACCCTGTGAAGGTCTGACCATGAATGTTCGGGTTCCTTGATCAGCTCTTGCGGGTGCCGCGCGCCTCGGCGTAACTAACTGTTTCATGAACCTCTTCAGCCGCAGCTCCATGCTCCGACGTCCGGAGCCCCGTACGGAGGAGCCAGCAGCCGCCCCGACGACCACCGCTGCGGCGGTCCAGCCCGACCCCCGGCTGGCGGCCCTCACCGGAGAGTGGATGATCGACCCCGCACACAGCAGGATCGGTTTCTCGGTCCGGCACGCCATGGTGACGACGGTGCGCGGCGCGTTCCTGGAGTACGAGAGCCGCCTCTACTTCGACGGGCGTCGCCCGGAGCGCTCCCGGGCCGAGATCTCGCTGGTCACGGCGAGTGTCGACACGGGTGTGGAGCAGCGCGACGCGCACCTGATCGGCCGTGAATTCCTGGACGCCAGGACGCACCCCCGCCTGAGCTTCACCAGCACCGCCGTGCAGCTGATCGGCAAGGACGTCTACCGCATGACCGGCGACCTCACCATCCGGGGCATCACCGGGCCCGTGGTCCTGGACCTCACGTACATCGGTTACGTCACCGACCCGTTCGGGTACGAGCGCGTCGGGTTCGACGGGACCACGACCATCAACCGTTCCGACTGGGGCCTGACCTACAACGCCCGGCTCGCCGAGGGCGGCGCCATGGTCAGCGAGAGGCTCCGTCTGCAGTTCGACATCGCCGCCATCCGTACCCCCTCCGCCGCCTGACCCTCGGGCGACCGGCTGGTCAGGCCGTCGTCGCCGCCTCCAGGTGGGCGCGGAAGCCGAGGGCGGGCCGGCCCGTCATCCGCGCGACGGTGTCGGTGACGCGGTCCTCCGCGCCCCCTGCGATGGCTTGGTCCATGCCGGCGAGCACGGCCGCGAACTCCGCCGGGATGCCCTCGGCGGTCAGACGGTCGCGCATCTGCTCGCCGGTGAGCCTCCGGTGCGCGGCGGGCAGCCCGGTGACCTCGCCCACGAGGGCCACGACCTCGTCGTAGCTCAGCGCCTCGGGGCCGGTGAGCACCAGGTCCGTGCCGGGCGCCACCGCGTCGGTCAGTGCCCGCACGGCGACGGCCGCGATGTCCTCGGCATCGACGAAGCCGACACGCCCGTCACCCGTCGCACTGGCCACCACGCCGTCCGCCCGCAGGCTCCGGGCGTGCAGATGGCTGCCGGTGAAGTTCTGCATGAACCAGGACGGCCGCAGGACGGCCCACTCCTCGAACAGACCGTCGGCCAGCAGCTCGTGAACCCGTCCCGCTCCCGGCCCTCCGGCGGGAATCGCCGACGAGCTGAGCAGCACCGCGCGTCGCACTCCGGCAGCACGCGCCTGTTCCAGGAAGGGCCGCATGACGGCGGCGGGCTCGGGGTCGCCGATCGGGGGTACGAGGTAGACGCGGTCGATGCCACGCAGCGCGGGGGCGTGGCCGGCAGGGTCGTACCAGTCGAAACGTACGGCCCGCGCGCCCGCCGACAGGTCGGGCGTACGGGAGGCCCGTACGGTGGGGTGGCCCTGCGCGACGAGCCGGCGGGCGACCCGGCTGCCCGTGGTGCCCGTAGCTCCGATGACCAATGTGTGATCGGACATGTCACTCCTCATGCGGCGTCGGAGGCCGCGCCGAAGAACACGGCGTCGGCGGGGGAACCGGGGATGGCGAGCGGGTTCCAGTAGTCCCGGTATCCCGTGATCCGGCCGCCCTTGACGGTGACCACGGCGACGTAGGGCATCTCGTACGGAGCGCCGGTGGCGACGATGCGGCCCACTCCGCGCCATTCGGCGACGACGGTGTTCCCGTCCCGCAGTTCGTGGATCTGCAGCCCCACGACCTCACGCAGGTCGATGGAGTCGGGATAGCCCCGCATGTACGCGGCGACGTCCTCCTTGCCCTCCAGCTTCGACGGGAAGCCGTCCGGGGCGTAGGGGAATTCGAACAGCGCGTGGTCGTCGACCAGGGCGATCCAGGCGTCGATGTCCTTGTCCAGCAGGAGCCTCAGGCTGTGGCGGTACAGGTCCGCCGGGCTCATGGCATCACTCATGCGCATCATCTCCCCTAGGATACGAAGATACGGACCGTTGGTCCGCTTGCTCCAAACAATACGGACCGATGGTCCGCTTAGCAACTGGAGAGGTCATGCCCGAGCGCAAGGAGCGCGCCGACGCCGTCCGTAACCGTGAGGCCGTCCTGGCCGCGGCCGACGCCCTCTTCGCGCGCAGCGACAGTCCGCGCAGCGTGTCCATGGACGAGGTCGCGGCGGCCGCCGGAGTCGGCAAAGGCACTCTGTTCCGCCGCTTCGGCGACCGGACCGGCCTGATCCAGGCCCTGCACGAAGCCCGCATCCAACCGGTGCGCGAGGCCGTGGAGTCGGGCCCCGCCCCCCTCGGCCCCTCGACCCCGCCCCACGAACGCGTACCGGCCCTGCTGGACGCGGTGCTGGGCTTCAAGCTGGACAACCGCCACCTGGCGCTGGCCCTGGAGGAAACCGGCAGTGGGAGCCCCTATGCGGCGGGGCACTACGCGTGGTGGCACAGCACGCTCAAGGAGACATTGGAGCGGATCCCGTCCGTACGCGCCGCTGACTTCACGGCACACGCACTCCTGGCCGCGACGCGCGCCGACCTGGTCGAGCACCTCATGGGTGTACAGCGCGTGACACCGCAGCAGATGCGGCAGGACCTGACCGCCTACACCACCGGGGTGCTGGGCAACGGCAGCAAGGGCTGACGGCCATGGAGCTGAACTGCTGTGCCCATCGGGAACCTTGGGGCGTAAATTGGGCGATGAACGGTTCACGCCTCGGTTGAAAGACGGAACGACACCCATGACCGACCACGCGACAGTGCCCGGCTCCGCTCAGCAGCAGATAGACACATCGGTGCCGCACTCGGCCCGGATCTGGAACTACTGGCTGGGCGGCAAGGACAACTATCCCGTCGACGAGCAGGCCGGGGACGCCTACAGCGCCGTCTTCCCGGGCATCGTCACCGTGGCCCGCAGCAGCCGCGCCTTCCTGGGCCGCACGATCGCCCACCTGGTCGGCGAGGCCGGCATCCGGCAGTTCCTCGACGTCGGCACCGGCCTGCCGACCGAGGACAACACCCACGAGGTCGCCCAGCGGCTCGCCCCCGAGGCCAGGATCGTCTACGTCGACCACGACCCCCTGGTCCTCGCCCACGCCCGTGCCCTGCTCACCTCGACCCCCGAGGGCGCGACCGACTACGTCGACGCCGACCTGGCCGACCCCGACCGCATCCTGTCGGCTGCCGCCAGGACGCTGGACCTGAGCCGCCCCACCGCCCTGATCCTCAGCAACATCCTGGGCCACGTCGCCGACCACGCCCAGGCGCGCGCCGTCGTCACCCACCTCATGGACGGCCTGCCCTCCGGCAGTTACCTCGCCGTCAACGACGGTTCACGGGGCGTCGACGCGGACTACGAGCGGGCCCAGGACGCGTACAACGACAGCGGGGCCATCCCCTACTTCCTGCGCCCCGTCGACCAGATCACGGCGTACTTCGACGGCTTCGAACTCCTGGAACCGGGAGTCGTGTCGGTCCCCCTCTGGCGCCCGGACGCCACCGCGCCCGCACCCCGGCCCATCGGCGAGCACGGCGGTCTCGCCCGCAAGCCGTGACAGCCTGAAGGGCCGGCCGGCCCCCGCCGCGAGTCGGGGGCCGCGAAAACCAGCCTGCCGTCGGCACGAGCGGACAGGGCGGTTGGCGCTGCCGACCACCCGCTTCACAAGCGTCACCTGACGCCCCGTCGGGACGTGGGCGCCCGTCAGGAACGGGCGGTGGATCACGGGGTAGTACCGTGGCCGAACACGAGTCCGACCTGGCCTCTCGCCCGCACGAGGTGACGAACGTTGAACGAGTACCCGCTGCCCACGCCGCACCCCACGGACGCGCATCCCGCCCGCGTCTACAACGTCTGGCTGGGCGGCAAGGACCACTATCCGGTCGACCAGGAGGCAGCCGAACTCGCCGCGGGAGCGAACCCGACGATCGTGCCGTCGGTCCGGGCGAACCGGGCCTTCCTCGGCCGCGCCGTGCGGCACCTCACGGCGGCCGGCGTCCGTCAGTTCCTGGACATCGGCACGGGCATTCCCGCCGCCGAGAACACGCACGAGGTGGCGCAGCGGGCCCGCCCCGAAGCACGGGTCGTGTACGTCGACAACGACCCGATCGTGCTCACCCATGCCAGGGCGCTGCTGGTCAGCGGCCCCGAGGGGCAGACGGACTATGTGCAGGCCGATGCGCGGGACGTGGACGCGATCCTCGACGCCGCCTCCCGCACCCTGGATCTGAGCCGGCCGGTGGGCCTGATGCTGGTGGCGATCCTGCAGTACGTCAAGGACGCAGAGGACCCGTGGGACATCACCCGGCGTCTCCTGGACCGCCTCGCCCCGGGCAGCTACCTCGTGCTGTCCCACCCGGCCGCCGACGTCACCGCGCCCGAGGTCGCCGAGTCCATGCGGATCTACAACGAACGCGCCGCCAGCCACGCCTCCGCCACCCCGCGTACGCGGGAGGAGGTCGAACGCTTCTGCGACGGCCTGGAGATCCTGGACCCGGGCGTGGTCACCCTGACCCACTGGCGCCCCGGCCCGTCGGACACTTCGGACGACACGCTGCCCATGTGGTGCGCTGTCGCGCGCAAGGCGTAGGCGAACGACGGCGGCCCCACCCCGCACGCACTTCCGGCTGCAGCCGGTGCGCGCGGGCGCGGGCCCGTCGGTGCGGCGGTCGCTCCGTGCCCGCTACGCCTTGTACCCGACCCCGCCGAAGGCGTCCACGTCCACGGGCAGGGTGGCGCTCTCCGCGTCGGGGTGCCACTCACTGAGCCGTACGAAACCGGGCTCGACCCACTGGAGGCCGTCGAACAGCGTGGCGATCTCGGCGGGCTCACGCACGTGGTACGGCACCGCCCCGCTTTCCGTGTACGCCTTCTCGGCGGCGATGATTCCCTCGCTGGTACGCGACGCGTCGTACACCACGAGGTGACTGCCCGACGGCAGCGCAGCCATGAGCTCGCCGACCACGTCCCGGGCCCGGCCGAAGTCACCGGCGTGGCCGAGGATGCTGAGGAGCATCAACGCCACCGGTTTGTCGAGGTCCAGCGTCTTCGCGGCCTCGGCGAGAATCGCCCCGGGCTGATAGAGGTCGGCGTCGAGGTAGTCCGTGCGCCCCTCGGGCGTGCTGGTGAGGAGGGCGCGCGCGTGGGCCAGCACCAGCGGGTCGTTGTCCACGTAGACGATGCGTGCGTCGGGGGCGAGGCTCTGGGCCACCTGGTGGGTGTTGTCCGCCGTCGGCAGGCCGGTCCCGATGTCGAGGAACTGCCGGATCCCCCGTTCCTCCACGAGATGCCGCACCGAGCGGCGCAGGAACTGGCGTCCCGCCATCGCCACGTCGACCAGGCCGGGGAAGAGCTCCTTGATCTGGTCGCCTATCTCACGGTCGACCTCGTAATGGTCCTTGCCGCCGACGAAGTAGTTCCAGAAGCGGGCGGAGTGCGGCCGCGTGGTGTCGATCCTGTCCGACACCGACTCCGGGACCGTCACCTCTTCCGGGGTGACGGGCGACTGCTGCTGCTCACTCATGTACGCCTCCGCATACGACCGCTCAGTGCTGGATGCCGCGACGACAGAGATCGCCGTCGGCGCCAACTTACCTAACCATCAGGCCAGTTGTTGAGGATTGACGAGAGGGTCCGGAGGCTTCGCATCTGGAGGCCGGCGCGCGCCCGGCCCACCGGGCAGCCCGAGCTGACGGCCGGGCCCGCACACCGAACATCAGATATCACCCATACCGCATGAATCGGGTTACGGTGACCGCATGTGCCACTACTGCGGCTGCCGCGAGATCCCTCTGATCAAGGAGTTCATCGCGGAGCACGAGTCCGTCACCGACACGGCCGGGGACGCCCTGCGCGCCCTTGACCACGGCGATCCGGGAGTCGCCGGGGAGCTGGTCGTCCGGATGAGGCGGGAGCTCCTCGCCCATTGGCAGGGCGAGGAGAAGGGGCTCTTCGCGGTGATGGGCGGCGATACGGAGTACGCCGACTACATCGACGCCCTGGTGCGGGAGCACCGCGAGCTCGCCGCGTTCCTCGACCGTGTCGACCTGGGCAGCGCCGAGGACGTCGCGCAACTCCGACATGCCGTCGGCGAGTTGCACCACCACATCGCCAAGGAGGAGGACGGCCTGTTCCCGGCCTCCCTCACCGCTCTCTCCGGTGACGAGTGGGACCGCTCGATGGCGGCGTGGCGGACAGCGCATCCTGACGCTCCGGGAGACCTCGGTCGCCCGTGACCCGGCCCGGCAGCAGATACGTCACGTAGGGCCCGGAGCCACGGCCGGGCGCCGGGAGGACCGTCCGCGCTCCGTCGGTGCCCCGTGGCCGTTCGGCGTCCTCGGCCGCCAGCACCGCTGTCGGCACGCGGCGCGCGAGGACGAGGAGGGCCTCGGGAGTGAGGGCGGCGTCATGCCCGCCGGTCTGGCGTGAGGCGCAGCCCGCGTAGTAGGCGATCGGCACGGCGTCGTCCCCGCTGACCACGCACGGCGGGCGTACCCCGAGCCGGTGCAACTCAGCTGCCACGGAGGCGAATCGCGCACTCGTGGCGCGGCTGGTGCGCATCACGTGGCTGAGCACGGAGAGCTGGACGGTGAGATGGGCCGTCAGTGCGAGGGCCAGCGCCACCGCAACCGCCGGGCGGCGGGTGGTCCGTGCGCGGGCGAAGAGGTGCACCAGGTGTTCGGCGACGGGCACGGCCAGCAGCGCGTAGGCGGGGAGCAGGAACCGGGGTGCGGCGTATTCGACCAGGAACAGGTACGGGACCGCCGTCGAGACCCCGGTCGCCGTCGCCAGCAGCGCCGTGGCACCCCGGCCCGCACGCCGGGCGGACATGATCCCGCCGGCCACGAGGAAGGGCAGCGCCGCCCACCACACCGCCGTGCCCGGGCTCTCCCAGCCGATGTCGCAGGGACGGCACAGGGTCCGGCCGGCCAGGGCCCTCAGATGGTCGTCCACGGCGACGTTCCACCCGAGCCCGCCCTGGATCTCGCCGGCCCGGTGCAGCCGGGCGACGAGGCCCCCGTAGCGTGCGTACGCCTCGGCGGCCCAGGGCGCGCAGCCCACCACGAGCCCGCCGGTGATCGCGGCGCAGAGTCCCGGCAGTCGCCGGCCGGGCAGCAGGACGGCGGCGACCGCCGTCGGCAGCGCGAGCCAGAATCCGTCGGCGGGCCGCATGAGCGCGACCAGCGCCACGGCGGCTCCCGCGCCGGCCGTCTCCGCACGGCCGGGGGTGCCGTGCAGTGCCCTCGCGACCCAGCCGGTCGCGGCCAGGGCGCCCAAGGCGCACCACAGGTTGGGCATCGCCGTGGGCCCGTAGAACAAGGTCGGCCACAGGCCTGCGAACAGTGCGCCCGCCCCTGCGAGGACGGGCGTGGGCAGCACCTTCCGCCAGATCCGGAGGGCGGCGAACAGCGCGGCGGCGGACAGCAGTGCGAGGTAGATCCGGAGCGCGGTGGTGGATGCGGTGAGCGCCGCCGCGGGGGCGACCAGATAGGAGATCCCGCGTGCGCGGGGGGCGCTGAAGAAGGCGGGCGGGGCGTTGCCGCCGACCTGGCTGACGTAGACCGTCTCGTCCCACCCCAGCCCTGAGCCCGGTACGACGGCGGCCAGTTGGACGACGGCGAAGGCCACGGCGACCGCCGCCGGCCACGGCAGCGGGCCCCCGGGGGCCCGGCCCGGCAGCGTGGCCGGTGGTTTCGGCGCCGGACTCGGTGGCGGGCACTCGTGCATGACCGCCCAACGAGAGGAGTGCACCAGGGGTCACGTACCGGCGGCCCCGTGGAGGTGGAGCGCCCAGAGCAACGTGCCGAGGGACGCGGTGTGGAGGACCGCACGGACGGTGTTCCACCTGACCCAGCGGTCCTCGAACGCGGTGCGTGCCTCCCGGAACCCGTCGGCGGTCGTGTCCGCCGGCACCTTGTCGAGTGCGTCGTTCAGCGGGACGTTCCGTGTCCCGGTGACGAGGAACGCCGCCGCGTACAGCACGAGCCCCGCGATGATCCAGGGCAGAGCCCCCGGACCGTGATCCTTCGCCGCGAGGACCGTCGACAGGACCAGCAGCGGCAGCGGCAGGAGGAAGGGCAGGAGGAACCAGACGTTGATGATCGCCCGGTTGATGTGCTGCATGCTCTGGACGAACGCCCGGTCCTCGGTGCGGGAGAGGCCGGGCATGACGGCGTACGCGAAGGCGGTGAACAGCCCGGCCATCAGGGCCGCTCCACCGGCCGAGGCCAGGAGTGCCGCGGTCTGCAGTGTTCTCATGCGTGCTCCGAATCCAGGACCGAGGTCCACTCGACGAACTGATGACGGCCCGCTCAGGGCCCGGCGCCGGTACCCCCGGAGGGTGGCGGCTACGTGCACAGCACGGTCACATTTATGCCATACGATGCGCACACCTGTTCTTATTAGCACTTGCGTTTGAGGATGCCCACGTCATGTTTCTCGGTGTCACGTCCCGTTCAGCACGCGGCCTCTCCGCCGCCGTCGCCGTTCTCGCGATAGGCGCGGTCGGATGCTCCGACGCCATCGACAGCGCCACGGCCGGCGCCAAGAAGGTCGTTCGTCAGCGGTCGGTCTTCTCGCTCGAAACGGGAGACTGCTACAACCCGAACAGCAAGGCAACGGCGAGCGAGGAGTTCAGCGTCGAGATCGTGCCGTGCGAGGAGGCGCACGAGGGCCAGGTCGTCGGTGGGTTCAGCATCGAAGGCGAGTCGGCGTACCCGGGCGACGAGGGTGCCTCGAAGATCGCCGACGAGCGATGCCCCGTGGTGTCGCAGAAGTTCGTCTCCGACACCTGGGCGATCCCCAAGGACGTCGAGCTCTTCTACTACTACCCCACCAGCGAGAGCTGGAAGACCGGCGACCGGTCCGTTAGCTGCACCTACGCCAAGCAGACGGGCACGTTCACGGGTTCGCTCAAGAACGAGGCCCTGGACGCCGACCAGCTCGCGTACCTGAAGGGCGCGAACGGCGTCTACGAGGCACTGTGGAGCAACCAGCCCGAGTCGGAGGACCCCGAGAAGGACCTGGACGGCTACAAGAAGCAGGCCAAGGCCGTGTCGACCGCGCTGAACGCCCACCTGACGAACCTGAAGGGCGTGGAGCAGCCGGAGACCGTCAAGCTCCGCTCGCAGCTGACGGAGACCGCGGAGGCATGGGAGGACGCGGCCACCGCCGGTAACGCGGACGACTTCTACATCGCCTACGACACGGCTTTCACCGGCATCGACCCGAACAAGACGGTCGCCGCCCGCAAGGAGCTGAAGCTCGCCACCACCGTCCCGGCCGACGACGCCGAGGTCTGGGCCGGCTGACCTCCGGTACGGGTTTCCGGCCCCCGGCCCCACCGACGGGGCCGGGGGCCGCGTACGATCTCATCGCCCGCAGTCCAGGGCTGCCGGAGTCTCGGGCGCGCTCGGCTCCCCGGCCGCCCCTCCACACGTACGAGGAACGACGGTTGAGCCCTGGCTCCGCACCTTTCCAGCTCGCGCCGGGCGCCCTCGGATCACCGGTGCTGCTGCACGTCCCGCACTCCTCCCGGGTCATTCCCGAGCGGGTACGCGACGGCATCGTGCTCGATGACGAGGCGCTGGAAGCCGAACTGGGCCGCATCACGGACTCCCACACGGCCGAACTGGCCGCCCGGGCGGCCGAGGCCTGCGCGGTGACGCCCTGGCGCTTCGTCAACGGCCTGTCCCGGCTGGTCGTCGACCCCGAGCGGTTCCCCGACGACCGCGAGGAGATGCTGGCCGTCGGCATGGGCGCGGTCTACACCCGCACCACGCACCGGAAGCCGCTCCGCGCGCCCGGCACGGACCCCGAGCCGCTGCTCGACCGGTACTTCCACCCGTACGCCCGGGCGATGACGGCGGCCGTCGACGAACGGCTCGCCGCGACGGGCCGCGCCGTCGTCATCGACGTCCACTCCTACCCGGCCACCGCGCTCCCGTACGAACTGCACGGCACCGGCCCGCGTCCTCCGGTCTGCCTCGGAACCGACCCCTTCCACACACCGCCCGAGCTGCGGGCCCGGGCGGAGGCGGCGTTCTCCCGATTCGGCGGCACGGGGCTCAACAGCCCCTTCCCCGGTACGTACGTGCCGTTGAGGCACTACGGGACGGACCGGCGGGTCAGCGCGCTGATGATCGAGATCCGGCGCGACCTGTACATGACCGAACCGGGCGGCCCGCCAGGCCCGGGGCTCGAAGCTCTGGCCTCTGCGCTGGCGGAGCTGGTGGACGCCCTCTCTCACACCTGAGGGAGCATCAGAGAACACCGCCCTCAGCGAGTTCAGTCGTCACACCACCGCGCCCCGCAGGATTCGGGCGACCATCAGCTCCGGGTCATCGGTCGGCAAGGCGTGGGTCGCCGCGGGCACGATCTCCACATCGGCGGCGGGCACGAGGGCACGCACCCGGCCGGCGACCTGGCGTGGGTCGTGCAGAGCGCTCCGTTCACCGAGCAGGAAGAGCGAGGGGACCCGCACCCGGCGCAGCTCCTCGTCGGAGAAGACCCGGGCCGGCGGGAGGGCGCGCCGGAACCCGATGGAGGCACGCCCCAACTCCATCAGCTCGGTCTCCAGGATGGCGCTGTTCCCGACCCTACGCGCCAGCCAAGGCCGCAACGGCCGGGGCGCCGTGCCCGCCAGGCCGCCCGCGATGAGCCAGGCGTAGAAGCGGCGGCCCGGGTCGGCGAACCCCGCCGGCTCCAGGAGAGTGAGGGCGGCGGTGCGGCCAGGGCGGTGGATCTGGTGGCCGAGCGCCAGCCAGCCGCCGTAGGAGCAGCCGACGAGATGGGCGGCGGTCGCTTCCGTCCCGGCCAGTACCTCTTCCAGCCAGCGGGCTCCGTCCTCGGCGCCGGTGAGAGGTGCTCTTTGGACGCTGGCACCCGGCTCACCGACGGTGTCGACGGCGATCACCGTGCGATGGCGGGCAAGCGGGGCGATGTACCGGTGCCACATCAGGGAGTTGCCGTTGGCGCCCGGCAGCAGGACGACCGGGTCGGGGCCGGGGGGCCCGGCACGGTGGACGCGGGTGGTACCGAAGGACGTGGGTAGGTCGATGGTGTCCCTGGGGGCCGACCACAGCTGGTCGAGGAGCCGCCCGTAGACGGCGTGGAAGCGCTCGCGGGCCTTGACGTTCCTGAACTCGCCTATGCTCATGGTACAGACGTATCACACAGTGGTACAGGTGTACCACTACGAGGAGGTAGGACCATCGCCGCGCGCGTCGATCATGAGGAACGCAGAAAGCAGATCGCGGAGGCCCTGCTGCGCATCGCCGCTACCGAAGGGCTCCAGTCGGCGAGCATGCGGGTGGTCGCCGCCGAGGCGGGCGTCTCCCTGCGGCTGGTGCAGTACTACTTCACGACCAAACAGGCCCTGTTGGTGGACGCGTTCGCCCGGCTCGGTGCCCAACTCCAGGCCCGTATGGACCGTTGGGTCCGCGCGGCCGGCTCGCCGCCGCAGCCACGTTCCACGGTCACCGCGATCCTCACCAGCATCCTGCCGACGGACGAGGAGAGCCGCCGGATCACCCGGATCTATGCCGCCTACTACACCCTCGTGCTCGGTGACCGCTCGTTGGAGGAGCACGCGACGCCGCAGCCCGACCGGCTGGAAGGCTTCCTCACCGCACAGCTCCGGGCGGCGCAGGAGGCCGGTGCGATCGCTCCCGAGAAGGACCCCGCCATAACGGCGGCCGGGCTGCTGGCCATGGTCAACGGCCTCGGCTCCAGCGTGCTCGGTGGTCAGCGCACCGGCGAGGTCGCCTCGGCGGTCCTCCGCCACCACCTGGACGAGTTGTTCGGTCCGTCCCGATGAACCCGGATCAGAAGAAGACCCCGCACCTCAGCAGCACGTTCGCGTACGGACGGGCCTCCCCCGTCCGCACCACCAGCCGGGCGGACGCGGTGAGCGCCTTCAGTTCCTCGTGCGACACGTGCGTCAGACCCGGGAGGCGGGAGGTCAGGAGACCGGAGGCTTCCGGATTGGCCTCCCGTACCTCCTCTGCCGCCGTCGCGCCCTCCACGACGAGTTCCTCCAGCAGGCCGTCCAGGACCTCGGCGAACGACGGGACTCCGGCCCGGAAGGCCAGGTCGACCACGCGCGGCCCCGGTGGGATGGGCATGCCCACATCGCAGATCAGGACGCCGTCGCCGTGGCCGAGTTCGGCCAGGGCTCCCGCGAGGTGTCGGTTCAGGATTCCGGACCTCTTCACAGTGCGGAGACCTCCTCGGCGGTCGGGAAGGACACCTGCGCGCCCTTCCTGGTGACGGCTGCCGCGCCGACCCGAACGGCGAACGCGGCGGCCTCGGTCAGTTCCTCGCCCAGGCCGAGCCGCCAGGCGAGCGCGGCGGTGAACGCGTCGCCCGCGCCCGTGGTGTCCACGGCGTCGACCTGCGGGCTGGGCACCCTCACGGGGTCGCCGGCCCTGGTGTCGGAGACGAGCGCGCCGTCCGCGCCCAGGGTGATCACGACCGAGCGGGGACCGAGCGCGGTGAGGCCCTTCGCCCAGGACTCCGGGGTGCTGCCGGCGCCGTCCCCGAGGATGTATCGCGCCTCGTGCTCGTTGACCACCAGGGGGTCGCAGGCGGCCAGCACTTCCTCGGGAAGCGGCGCGGGCGGCGAGGGATTGAGGACCAGGCGCGCCCCCCGGGCGAGGGCGCGGGCCGTTTCCGCGACGGTGTCCAACGGGATCTCCAACTGTACGGAGACGACGCGGGCCGATGCGAACAAGGGGCCGGCGGCCCTGATGTCCTGCGGGGTCAGCCGGGCGTTGGCGCCCGGGGAGACCACGATGCTGTTGTCCCCCGACGGGTCGACGGTGATCAGGGCCACCCCGGTCGGTGCGCCGCCCACGAGCACCCCGCCGGTGTCGACACCCGCCTCCTGCTGCGAGGCGAGCAGCAGCCGACCGTGGGCGTCGTCACCGACCCGCGCCAGCAGCGCCGTGCGGGCACCGAGTCGGGCGGCGGCGACCGCCTGGTTGGCGCCCTTGCCGCCGGGGTGGACGACGAGGTCGGAACCGAGCACCGTCTCCCCCGGCCCCGGGCGGCGGTCCACGCCGACGACCAGGTCGGCGTTGGCCGAGCCGACGACCAGCAGGTCGTACCGGGGCGAGCCCTCACGTTCGTGCATCTGGCAGTACCTTCCGTGATCAGGAGAAGCCGAGGGAGAAGCCGTCAGGAGGAGCCCTCAGGAGAAGTCGTCGACGTTCTGCCGGGTGACGACCTTGACCGGCACCTTCACCATGCTGTCGACCTTCTCACCGTCGGCCGCCCGGACCGCGTTCCGCACGGCGATCTTGCCCAGCTCCTTGGGCTGCTGCGCCACGGACGCGTACAGGGTGCCCGCCTCGACCGCCGTCAGGCCGTCGGGGGTTCCGTCGAAGCCGACGACCGAGACGGACGTGCCGGCCTTGCTGCCCAGTGCCTTCACGGCGCCTAGCGCCATCTCGTCGTTCTCGGCGAAGACGCCGGTGATGCCCGGGTGGGACTGGAGCAGGTTGGTCATGACGTCCAGTCCCTTGGTGCGGTCGAAGTCGGCCGGCTGGGCCGCCACGATCTTGATGTCCGGGTACGCCTTGATGCCCGCGGCGAAGCCCGCACCGCGCTCGCGGCTGGCGGAGGTGCCCGCCGTGCCCTGCAGCACGATGATGCTGCCCCTGCCGCCGAGCCGGTCGGCGAGGGTCTTCGCGGCAAGCCTGCCGCCTGCGACGTTGTCGGAGGCGACGAGGGTCGCGGTCTCCGCCTTGTTGACACCGCGATCCGCGGCGACGACCGGGATGTCGGCCTTGTTGGCGCCGCGGACGCCGGGGCCGACGGCATCGGAGTCCACCGGGTTGACGATCACGGAGTCCACCCCGGAACTGGTGAAGTTCTCCAGCTGGTTGGCCTGTTGCGAGGCGTCGTTCTGGGCGTCGGTGACGGTGAGGTCGACCCCGGCCTTCTCGGCCTCCTGCTGCGCGCCTTCCTTCATCTGGACGAAGAACGGGTTGTTCAGCGTGGAGAGCGACATGCCCACCTTGGTGGTGGTGCCGGAGGAACCGGACTTGAGGAAGGTCACGGCGGCGATGACGGCGGCCAGGCAGACCACGGCGATGCCGACCTGCATCGCTCCCTTCCGGCTCTTCCCCGGCCCTCCGGGCACGGCGGACGCACCGCCTGCGGACGCGGCACCGGAGCCGGCCTTGCGGCGCAGCGTGTCCAGCAGCACCGCGAGGGCGATGACCACACCGATGACGACCTGCTGCCAGAACGCGGACACCGACAGCAGGTTGAGGCCGTTGCGCAGCACCGCGAGGATGAGCGCGCCGATCAGGGTGCCGGATGCCTTGCCGACGCCGCCCGCGAGGCTGGCGCCGCCGATGACGACCGCGGCGATCGCGTCGAGTTCGTACCCCTGCGCCGCCTGCGGCTGCGCGGAGACCAGACGGGAGGCGAGCACGATACCGGCGACGGCGGCGAAGAGACCGGACAAGGCGTAGATGACCAGCTTCTGCTTCTTGACCCGCAGCCCGGAGAGCCGGGCCGCCTCCTCGTTGCCGCCGATGGCGTACATCGAGCGGCCGATGTAGGTGCGGGCCAGGACGAGGGCCGCTATCAGGCCCATCGCGATCATCACGAGGACCGGGACGGGCAGCCAGCCGCCGAGCGTGTCGCCGAGCACGGAGACGGACTCGGGGAACGGGATCGGCCGGCCCTGGGAGATCACCAGGGAGAGACCACGGGCCACCGAGAGCATGGCCAGCGTCGCGATGAACGAGGGCAGCTTGCCGTAGGCGACGAGGGCACCGCTGACGAAGCCGCAGGCGATGCCGGTGGCGACGGCGAGGATGACCGCGAGCCAGACCGGGACGCCTTCGGAGGTCGCCGTCCAGGCCAGGACCGTCGCGGAGAGCGCGGCGACCGAGCCGACGGAGAGGTCGATGCCCGCCGAGACGATGACGAAGGTGACGCCGAAGGCGAGGATCGCGGTGACGGCGGCCTGGACACCGACGTTCAGGAGGTTCTGGGTGGTGAGGAAGTCGCCGGAGAGCAGCGACATCGCCACCAGGAGGACGACCAGCGCGCTGAGTGCGCCGTTGTCGAGCAGGAGGCGGCGGAGGGTGTGTCCGGCGCCGCCCGCGCCCGTCTTGCTCGGATGCGTGTCAGTGGCCACGGGGGCTCTCCTCTGCGTTCTCTGTGTGCTCGGTGGGCTCTGTCGCTGGGGCGGCGCTGACGGCGAGCGCCATCACGGCGTCCTGGGTCGCTTCGTGGGCGGGGAGTTCCCCGGCGATGCGCCCCTGGGCCATGACCAGCACCCGGTCGCTCATGCCGAGGACCTCGGGCAGGTCGCTGGAGATCATCAGGACGGCGTGTCCGGAGGCCGTCAGCTCGTTGATGAGCTGGTAGATCTCGACCTTGGCCCCGACGTCGATGCCGCGCGTCGGTTCGTCGAGGATCAGCACCCTGGTGTCGGCCAGGAGCCACTTGCCGATGACGACCTTCTGCTGGTTGCCGCCGGAGAGGGTACGGACGTGCTGGCCGAGGCCCGCCATCCGTACGCCGAGCTGCTCGGCGATGCGCGCGGCGGCGGTGCGCTGCCCCTTCACGTCGACGAGTCCGGCGCGGGTCGCCGAGCGGAGGGTGACCAGGCCGAGGTTCTCCTGCACCGAGGCGTCGAGCACGAGGCCCTGACCCTTGCGGTCCTCCGGTACGAGCCCGATACCGGCGCCCATGGCGGCGGTGACGTCGTGCTTGCCCAGACGCTCGCCGCGTACCTCGACGGTGCCGGTGTCGTAGGGGTCTGCGCCGAAGACCGCGCGGGCCACCTCGGTGCGGCCCGCCCCGACGAGCCCGGCGAGACCGACGACCTCGCCGGCCTTCACGTCGAAGCTGATGTCGTGGAACACCCCGTCGCGGGTGAGTCCGCGGACGGAGAGCAACGACGGTCCCGTTTCCGGGCGTTCACGCGGGTACTGCTGGTCGATGCTGCGGCCCACCATCAGCTGGACGAGTTCCGCCTCGGGCGTCGAAGCGGGCACCTGGTCGATGCTGCGGCCGTCACGCAGCACGGTGACGCGGTCACCGAGGGCGGCGATCTCGTCGAGGTGGTGGGTGATGAAGACGATGCCGACGCCGTCGGCGCGCAGCCGGCGCACGATCGCGAAGAGCTTGTCGACCTCCTCGGAGGTGAGGACGGCCGTCGGCTCGTCCATGATCAGGACGCGCGCGTCGAGACTGAGCGCCTTCGCGATCTCGACCATCTGGAGCCGCGCGATGCCCAGTTCACCGACTCGGGCCCTGGGTGATACGTGCAGACCGACGCGGCGCAGCAGCACCTCGGCGTCCGCCTCCATGCGTCGCCGGTCGATCATCCCGAAGCGGCGTGGCTGCCTGCCGAGGAAGATGTTCTCGGCGACCGTCAGGTCGGGCACCAGGTTGAACTCCTGGTAGATCGTGGCGATCTTGAGCTTCTCGGCGTCCTGCGCGCCGTGGATGCGCACCTCCTGGCCACCGGCGAAGATCCGGCCGCTGTCCGGGCGGTAGGCGCCGGAGAGCATCTTGATGAGGGTGCTCTTGCCGGCACCGTTCTCACCGAGCAGGACGTGCACTTCACCGCTGCGCAGGTCGAAGTCGACGCTGTCCAGCGCGACGACACCGGGGAAGGTCTTGCGTACGCCTTCGATGCGCAGCAACTCCACTGTTTCGCTCACAGGTTGCTCCCGGGGCTGGAGGTGCGCTCGCCGCAGGAGCTGCGTACGACGAGGGTGGCGGGCAGGGTGACGGACTGCGGGGGGCGGCCTTCGACGATGTCGACCAGCGCGCGTACCGCGGCACGGCCGAGCTCGCCGGTCGGCTGGGCGATCGCGGTGATCGGCGGGCCGGTGTGGACGAACCACGGGATGTCGTCGAAGGCCGCGACGCCGATGTCCTCGGGGACGCGCAGGCCACGGGCGCGGATGGCGTCCAGGGCACCGAGCGCCATGAGGTTGTCGGCGGCGAACACGATCTCGGGCGGGTCGGGGAGCGACAGGAAGTGCTCGGTGGCGCGCCGCCCGCTGTCTGCCTGGAAGTCCCCCTGTCCGATGTAGGAGTCCGGCAGGGCGAGCCCGTGGGCGCGCATCGCTTCCCGGAACGCCTCGACGCGTTCGTTGCCCGTGGTGGTGGCCGCGGGGCCGGCGATGATGGCGAGCCGTCGGTGACCGAGTGCGTGGAGATGGGCGACCAGTTCCTGGATGGCCCCGTGGCCGTCCGCCCGCACGACGGGGATGTCCACCCCGGGGATCCAGCGGTCGACGAAGACCATCGGCGTACCGGTGCGTGCGACGTCCAGCAGCAGCGGGGACTCTCCGTCGGCGGGCGAGACCAGCAGCCCGTCGATCCTGCGGTCCAGGAGCGTACGGACGTGGTGGTCCTGCTGCTCGGGCCGCTCGTCGGCGTTGCCGATGATCACGCTGTAGCCGAGCGCGCGGGCCTCCTCCTCCACGGAGCGGGCCAGCGCGGTGAAGTACGGATTGAGTACGTCGCTGATGACGAGGCCGAGCGTGCGCGTCTGGTCGGTGCGCAGCGAGCGGGCCAGGGCGTTGGGCCGATAGCCGAGGGCGTCGACAGCGGCGAGGACGCGTCCGCGTGCGTCCGGACTGACGGACGGATGGCTGTTGAGGACGCGGGAGACCGTGGCGACAGAGACTCCTGCCTGGGCCGCGACATCCTTGATGCTCGCCATGTCCGGACCACCTCCTTGTGGTTCCGTGAGCCTCGAAACCAGCGGAACAAGCCGTGGAATCGATTACATGAGTGATTGGAATCGATTACACGGCCGAAAACAAGCCCCTACGTCGCGTCCGAGACCTGATCGTGACCGAGCGGGCTTGCCGGCCGGAGTGCGAGTCGAAGGCGTTCACAACGGCCCGGTAGGCGGTGCCGGGCTGCGTCCGATGTGCGCCCGGACCCACTCCGACCATGGTGAGGTCAGGTGAGTGGGCGGGCGCAGGAACACCGTCAGCCACCCGCGCTCGGCGATCAGCTCACGCGTGCTGTGGGAGACGTCCCGCACCACGGTCGCCGAGGCCGCCGAGGTGCACGTGGCCGCGCTCGTAGCGCAGATCCGCGCGCTCAAGGTGAGCCGGGCCGCCCTGTCCACCGTGGCGAAACGGGACTCGCCCCCTGAGGAGACAGCACTGATGAACCGGTTGGCGCGGCTTTCCGCCGCCGAGCGCAAGCAGATCGTCGACGAGTTCGAGGAGGTGTTCGGCGACCTCAAAGACCCGCGGAGCAGGGAGGGCAGGATGGCCGGACCTGGAGACCTCAGGCCGATGCTACCCAGCCACTCGCTGGCGGGGCAGTGGGGCTCCTTGGGGTGCAGGGGCCGGGAAGCCTGCCGTCGCCGCGGCCAGCCAGTTCGAAGCGGGGGTTCATGTCCAGGCCTGTCGAGTGACGGCGAAGGGTGGGGCTCATGCGCCAGGGCAGGGAGCCGTCGGAGCCGGAACAGCGGGACGCATGTCCGTCCCACAGACCGCGCCGAGCCGGGTCGGCGGCGTGGACATCCGAGAGCCACGGCCCGGCGCAGTCATCACTGTGCTTGCTCAGCCGCAGCTGGAGGCACTCGAGATGCGGATACCGGTCAGTGT
The DNA here is from genome assembly GCF_040295485.1 of Streptomyces sp. NPDC002793. NCBI lineage: Bacteria > Bacillati > Actinomycetota > Actinomycetes > Kitasatosporales > Streptomycetaceae > Streptomyces > Streptomyces sp. NPDC002793. The sequence goes on from NZ_JBEOVL010000032.1 coordinate 54,499, forward strand.
CACGCCGCTGTTGAAGGTGATCGCCCTGTTGGGCGCGAGGCAGGTGACGCCGCCGCTGCTCCTGCGGATGTGGACCACGTCGTCCTTGCGGGTGTTGGCCACGACGAGGTTCGGACCGGAGGGCCGGGAGGGCAGATTCTGGTAGGAACTGGTGACGTCCTTGAACTGGCCGATCTTCTTGCCGCTCTTGAAGAGGCAGACGTAGGGGTAGTCACAGGCCGCAGCGGCCTCGACCTGCGTCGTGACCGCCGACGGTGCTGCGGCCGGCATGGCGGCAGCTGTCGACACGGTGCCGACGGTGGCCATGGAGGCCGCCGCGAGCGTCAGAAGGCAGGTGTGGATCGTCTTCGTGGTCCTCATGTCATCTCCATTGTTCGTCTGCACGGATTCGGGACGTGGGCGCGTGGCCTGGGCGACCATCGGGACCTCCGGAAGCGGGCCGCCCCGCATTCTCTGCGATCCGTACCGGGTGCGCCCATGCATGGAAGGCCACAGACCGGTACGGCTGCCGAAGCGACTGCCCGGCTTGCCGCACCGGCGGCACGCCAAAAGCTATGACCGCGTATCGGCATCCGGAAGCGTCCCGCTCGCGGGTGGGACGTCCCGGGAAGCGCTCTTCCCGGTGTCGCAGGCACTGTTGCCGGTGCCAGACCGTTCCGAGAAAGATTGGGATTCCCTGTCCCGCCCCTCTCCGAACGCGAGATGCCTCGCTCTCTGACAGAAAGGCTCAAGGTGGACGAGCTGCAGCGTAAGAATCACGGTGCGGTCGCGGAGCAGTTGCGCTTCCTGCGCGCACGAAGCGGTCTGACCCTCAACGGCCTGGCCGAGCGCACCTCCTACAGCCGGTCTTCATGGGAGCGATACCTCAATGGCAAGACGCTGCCACCAAGGGCCGCGCTCACGGAGTTCGCAGCGGCTGTCGGCGTGGCCTCACTCCCCCTCCTCCGTCTGTGGGAGGAAGCCAGAGGCCGGGGCGCCGAAGCCCGACAGACAACCGCCGCACACGAGTTACCTCGTGAGGGATTACAGGATGACGGCACACACCGGGCTGAGGAGACCTCTGAGACCACTCCGGAAAGGACCGGGGGCGCCGATTTGCAGTCGGGGGAATCGGCGCCCGCCGTACCCCACCCACCGGTTCGACCAAGACGTACGTCCCGGATGAACACGACGCTCGTGTCTACCGCCTCCGCGCTCACGGCGCTGTTCGCCGGCGTGCTGCTCGGTGGCTGGATCTTCGGCGGGGACGACGCGGAGGGGCAGAACCGGCAGAGTGCGGGGAGAAACGCCCTGTGCACCGAGTACGAGTGCCGGGACAAGGACTCGCAGCGCCTGGAGTGCCACATCGGCGCGTGGACCGCCGCCGCCGCCTGGTCGGACCGTACCTACATCGAATTGCGCTACAGCCCGCGGTGCCGAGCCGCCTGGTCCCGGATCACCGACGCCGAGGTCGGTGACACCGCCAGGGTGGAAGGACCCCAGGGCGTGCACAACCAGCGCTCGGTGACCTACGAGAACGACACCTACTCGCCCATGGTCGAAGCGCCCTACCCGGCATCCGCGCGGGCTTGCGGCGTGATCAAGGGCAAGGAGACCTGCACCGCGACGGGTGGGCCCTCGCCCCTGCCGCCTGCGCTGACAGACGAACGCGAGCCGGCCCGCAGAGCCGAATCGACGGACAGCGCCAACACGGCTTGGTAAGTGGGACGTTGACGGGCGTCCGATTCGGAATTTCCTGTCGGGTTCCCGGCAGGAACTTGTCACCGCCGCAGCACTGCGACTTCCCCGCATGGCGCGAGCGGGCCGGCGGAGTCGGCGACGACTGCCGGCGGGTGTGCACTGTCGGAGGTCACGCGGTGTCGGTGGCACGGACGTCGGGCCCGTCTCCCGTCGCGGCCTCGTCGGGGCCCGGTGCACCGGCTCGGACCAGGGCGCGCGCCAGGTCGATGCTCACGGAGAGGGTGTCGAGCGGGAGGGGCTGCGTGGCGAGGGCGCCCTCGTGCAGCGTGAGGAGCCGCGCGGCGAGAAGGGCAGGGTTCGGGCAGCCCGCCGCGGTGGCGAGTTCCTCGAACAGGTCCAGCAGCCAGAGCTTCTGGCCGGCGGCGATGCGGTACGCGGGGTGCGCAGGGTCCGGGAGTTCGGCCAGCGCGTTGATGAACGCACATCCGCGGGTGTTGCTCTCGCTCCAGATCCGCAGGGCGTCGAAAGGGGCGGTGACGGTCTCGACGGGATCGCCACAGGCGCCGACGGCAGCGAGGACGAGTGACCGCCAGCGCCGGTCCCGCTCGTCGAGGTACGCCGCCACGAGGTGGTCCTTCGAACCGAACTGGTTGTACAGGGTCCGCTTGGTCACGCCGGAGTGCTCAGCGATCAGATCCACGCCGACCGCGGTGATGCCCCGGTCGTAGAACAGCTCCTCGGCGGCCGCCACGATACGGCGGCCGGCCGGTGACATGGACTGCGCTTCCCGCATCGGGCGCCTCTTCACAGATCGGTGTACGGTGGAGGTGTTCACAGATCAGTATACCCAGGAGGGAGTTCAGGTGAGGAGCATGTCCGAGACCATGCGCGCGGTACGGATCGCGGAGCACGGAGGGCCGGAGGTTCTCGAGCTGACCGAGGTGGCCGTGCCCGCACCGCAGCCGGGAGAGGTACTGGTCCAGGTCACCGCGGTGGCACTGAACAACACCGACCTGTGGACCCGGGAGGGCGCCTACGGTCGCCCGGGCGACCCGGAGGCCCTGTCGGGCTGGCGCGGCCCGATCGCCTTCCCGCGCATCCAGGGTGCCGACGTGGCGGGCCGCGTCGCGGCAGTCGGCGCCGACGTGGACGAGAGCCTCGTCGGTCGCCGAGTGGTCGTCGACCCGGCGATCTACGCATCCGGGGAGCCGGACGCGAACCCGATCGGCTTGATGGGCAGCGAACGCGACGGTGGCTACGCCGAGTACGTGACCGCACCGGCGGAGCGGGTGCACGACGTGACCGGGTCCCCCCTCACGGACGATCAACTCGCCACGCTGCCGACCGCCTACGGCACGGCGCTGGGCATGATCGAGCGGGGCCGGCTGAAGGAGGGCGAGACCGTCCTGATCTCGGGAGCGTCCGGCGGCGTGGGCATCGCGCTGATCCAGATCGCCCGTGCGCGCGGCGCGAGGGTACTCGCCGTCAGCAGCGGATCCAAGATCGACGCCGTGCGCGAGGCGGGCGCACACGAGGTCGTCGACCGCTCGCGAGATGTCGTCGAACAGGTCCACGCCGCCGCCCCGGAGGGCGTCGACGTCGCCCTCGACGTCGTCGCCGGGGACCTGGTGGGTGACGGGCTGCCGCTCCTGCGCGAAGGCGGCCGATGGGTCGTCGCCGGCGCACTCGGCGGGTACGACGTCACCTTCGACGTCCGCCGTCTCTACCTGCACAACGCACAGGTGATCGGCTCCGCGATGCACACGCCCACACACTTCGCCCTCCTCATGGACCTGGCCCGCAAGGCCGAGATCCGGCCCGTCGTGGCCGCGACGTTCCCCCTGGACCAGGCCGCCCAGGCGCAGGAGGAGCTCGCCCGCAGGAGGCACGTGGGAAAGATCGTCATGCACCCATGAGCGGCCGGGCCGCCTGGGAACCCCCACTCGCCGGAGTCGAGGATCCGCCTTCGGGTCGCTCGCCCCACGAGCAATCAAGGCCATCGGCCCGAATAGGTACCGCGGCAGACCATTAAGCGTGTCCGAAAAGAGTGCTGCCACTTTCCGAAAACCACCCTTGGCCTCTTCGGAATCGGCGACGGACGTTCCCGGCGTCCCGAGCGGCCCACCCTCGCAAACACTCGTCCCAATACCGGCCCATCCCTCCCTTCAGCGTGCCGAGTTCCCACCGAGACGCGTGCGCACTCATTTCGGCCACACCTATTCGGACAGCGGGACCGGACGAACGGAAGTGAGGGCAGGGGCACATGAGCACCTGACGTGACCTGGCCGTCCCGGCGTCATTCCGAACGCCTCCGAGGCCCGCTACACGGGGACGTGCCGATGAGTGCCCTTTCGTTCATTATGTTTTCGGCGCGAATGCTTTCACCTTTCCTGTACGCGACTCCCTCACTCTTCACATGTAGTTAACCGGTCAGGTATTTCTTCCTGTTAGCGTCTACGGCACAGGTGGACGATATGCGGGAGGGGAGGCGGGACGTGCGAGATGCGACGGTCCGGATCGTTCTCTCCGTCCTGGCTGTAATTCTCCTGGCCGCGCAATTCCAGGGCACCGCCGCACCCACCGCGTCCGCCCACGGCGCCGAGGCGCCCTCCCGCGCCACTCCGGCTGCGCACACCCTCGACCTCCGTGACCACGACGCGACACGGACCGGGCTGGAGTACGCCCCGTGCGGTCTCCCGAACGACGACGGGGATCCGAACGGCTCCCTGCGCACCCGCGACCGGCACCGCGCTTCGGCCCAGTCCGTCCTCGAGCCACTCTCGCGCTGCCTCGTGACAGGTGACACCGCGGACCGTCCCCCGGCCGAGGCCTCCCTCACACCGGCCCGCACGCACCTGGGGCCGAGATCCTCGGCCGTACACTCCCCCGCCGTACTACAGGTGTTCCGCTGCTGAGCACGTCGGCGGCCCGCACAGACCTCGCCCGCACCCTCCGCACGTAGGAGCGGCGCCGTGCGGTCATGCCGCCGTGCTCGCCAACCCCCCCCCCCATCTCGTACGTACGCCGACGCGCTCTCGACTGCGCGCCAGGAGGAACAACGACATGCAACCCCTCATCGATCACGCCCGATCCTTCCGCGAGCGGTCCACGGAGCGTCCTGAGGAGTTCGCCCGACTGGCCCGAGGCCAGGCCCCGCAGGTCCTGTTCATCACCTGCTCGGACTCCCGGGTCGTCCCCGCCCTCATCACCGGTGCCCGCCCCGGTGAACTCTTCGAACTGAGGACCGCAGGCAACATCGTCCCCCCGTACGCGTCCGAACAGCCCACGAGTGAGGCAGCCACCGTGGAGTACGCGGTGGAGGTGCTCGGGGTCTCGGACATCATCGTCTGTGGCCACTCGCACTGCGGCGCCGTCGGCGCGTTGGTCCGCGGTGACGACCTGACCGCCGTGCCCGCCGTGCGCGACTGGCTCGCGCACTCGACCCCCCGCCCTGAAGGGGCGGTGGGGGACCCGGCCGTGGCCGAGGCCGTGAAGAACCACGTGCTGACACAGTTGCTGAGGCTGCGCTCCTATCCGTCCGTCGACAAGGGCCTGGCCGGGGGACAACTGCGGCTGCACGGCTGGTTCTACGAGGTGCACACGGGAACCGTGCTGACGCACGACGTGGCCTCCGACACCTTCCAGGCGCTGTGAGGGCGGCCATGGACCACCGAACCAGGTTTCCTCATCTGCGGCAGGACTTCACCGCCTCGATCGTCGTCTTCCTCGTCGCGTTGCCCCTGTGCGTGGGCGTCGCCGTGGCCTCCGGCGTACCGGCGGAGCTCGGGCTGATCACCGGCATCGTGGGCGGTCTCGTCACGGGCGTCATGCGTGGCAGCAGTCTCCAGGTGTCCGGGCCCGCCGCCGGACTGACCGTGCTGGTCTTCGAAGCCGTCCAGACCTTCGGCATAGCCGCGCTCGGAGTGATCGTGCTGGCCGCCGGGCTGCTCCAGCTCGCCATGGGCGCACTGAAGCTGGGGCGCTGGTTCCGGGCCATCTCGGTCTCGGTCGTCGAGGGCATGCTCGCCGGCATCGGGCTGGTGCTCATCGCGGGCCAGCTCTACGCGGCAGCGGGTATGGAGGCCCCGGCATCGGGCCTGGGCAAGATCGCAGGGCTTCCCGGGGCTCTCGTGGAAGCCTCCGTCGACACCGAGGCACTCACGTCGCTGGCGATCGGCGCCGGCACCGTCGCGGTGATGGTCCTGTGGAGGCGCATGCCCGAGCGGGTGAGGGCGGTACCGGGTGCACTCGCCGCGGTCGCCCTGGCCACGCTCGTCTCGTCCGCGTTCAGCCTGCCGGTCGCCGTGGTCGAGGTACAAGGCCTTCTCGGTGCCGTCCAGCTCCCGGGGCTGGACACGCTCGGCCGGCTCGCGAGTGTGAGTGTGATCGGGACGGTGCTGGCCTTCACTCTGATCGCCTCCGCCGAGAGCCTGTTCAGTGCGGCGGCCGTGGACCGGCTCCACGACGGGCCGCGCACGCAGTACGACAAGGAACTGATGGCCCAGGGCACCGGTAACACCGTGTGCGGGCTGCTGGGCGCGCTGCCGATGACCGCGGTCATCGTACGCAGCTCCGCCAACGTCCAGGCGGGAGCGAAGACGAAGGCATCACGGGTCCTGCACGGTGTGTGGCTGCTGCTCTTCGCGGCGCTCCTGCCGTCGGCACTCGGGCTCATCCCGCTGCCGGCCCTGGCCGGGATCCTCGTCCACGCGGGCTGGAAGCTGATTCCGCTGCGCACCGTCGTGGCACTGTGGCGCACCCACCGGGGGGAGGCCTTCATCCTGGTGGCGACGGCGGTGGCCATCGTCACGGTGAACATGTTCGAGGGCGTCCTGATCGGACTGGCGCTCTCCGTGGCCAAGACGGCCTGGGACGCCTCGCAGATCAACCTGGAGGTCATCGACAAGGGAGCGGGCCCCGTCCAGGCGTACCTGTCGGGGAACGCGACCTTCCTGCGGCTGCCGAAGATCCTCGACAGCCTGGAGGAACTGCCCCAGGACCGGCCCGTCGAACTGGACCTCTCCGGCCTGCACCACCTGGACCACGCCTGCCGCACGGCACTGGAGAACTGGGCGGCACGGCACAGCTCTCCCGGCACGGAGCCCGTGCAGATGACCGGACCGGCGACGGTGGAAGTCTCCTCCGGCTGACGGCGCGGGAGTCCCGGTCACGAGCCTCCGGACTCGTGGCCGGGGCTCCCCCGTCGGCCCGCGTGTCCACCACGCACAGGAACCCCACCGAAGTGGGATTCCTGTTGGTGGCCGACCGACACAATCCCGTGGCCTGCGTTGATGAACCCCGCCGGAGGTAGTCGTTCCCGGCTCGAACAAGATCAGTTCCCAGGGTATCGGGTAGCTGCTGTCAGCCACTGCTGCGAACCACCGGGCGCGCCGCAGGGACGAGGGTCGGCGAGGCGCGCCACACGGCCGCCCCCGGGCGACGACAAGTGGGTTACGTAGCCGTGCCCTGCTGGAACCGAAGCGACCCGAATCGTGTCCGGGGTTCTGGACCCTCCGCTGGCTTCCTCGTCCCTTCGGATGCGGGGTGTCCGGGGCTGGGACGCCGCTGCATCGTGTTGTGCTACCGGCTCGGGCATATTCGGCTTCTGCGGGTTCACCGTGTCAAGGGTGTGCCGCAAGGGCTCCGCGCACCTGCTGGGAGGGCCGCTGCTGCTCACCGTGCACGGCGTTGAGGACGACCAGACCGGCAGCCAGAGCGGCACAGACCACTGCATCAGGGCAAGCCTTGACTGAAGCTTCCCCTGGATCATGGACACCTGGAGACTGAGACCCTGAGGTTCCAGAGGAAGTAGTGCCAGGTGGGAAGCAAGTACACGAAGCGGTACTCGGACGAGTGCAAGCGGGACGCGATCGAGCTCGTACGGTCGTCGGGCAGGACGGTGACTGATGTCGCCCGTGAACTCGGGGTCAGTTCGGAAAGCCTGCGTGCGTGGGTGAAGAAGGCCCGGGCCGTGGAGGCCGCGCCGGTGACGGCAGCCGTGTCGCAGGGCCGATGAGGCCCTCGCACACGAGATCGGTGGCCACCCACAGCTGCCCCGAATACCCCGTTGGGTCGCCTGCAGCGGCGACCGGCTCCCGCTCCAAGCTGCCTGCGGTGAGGGGACCGGGCCCCAGGGGCGATGGTGCGGAAGGACGGTACCGATCAGTACGCCGCATGGTGCCCGGCGTGTGCTGAGCGCTGCCCGTCCCGTCGTGCGTTTTGATCTGTGAGGGAAAGTGTCGCGCCGCTCGTCGGCCGGGCGGTAGTTCGTCGAGGGAGCGCCAGGAATGGCTGAGGAAGAGTCCGGCGCCACCCATTGGCTGTTCGGCGATCAACTCGGTCCGCATTTCGTCGATCCGGCGCGGGGCGGTCCGCAGCGGAACGCGCCGCTGCTGATGATCGAGGCCCGCAGTGTCTTCCGGCGGCGGCGGTTTCACCGTGCGAAGGCCCACCTGGTCCTGTCCGCGATGCGCCATAGGGCCGCCGAGCTCGGTGACCGTGTGCGGTACGTCGCGGCGGACACCTACCGTCAGGGACTGCGCGAGGCGGTGGGGGACGGCCCGGTGAGCGTGCACCATCCCACGTCCCACGCGGCCCACGCCTTCGTGTGCTCGCTGCCCTCCGTGCGCGTTCTGCCGGCGCGCGGCTTTCTCGTGACGCACGACGAGTTCAGGGGCTGGGTGGACGGCCGTGGCGGGAAGCACCTCCGGCAGGAGGACTTCTACCGTTGGGTCCGCAGTACGCTCGACCTGCTGATGGAGGGCGACAGTCCCGTCGGCGGCCGGTGGAACCTGGACCACGACAACCGGCAGCCGCCGCCGCGCGGCGTCAGCGACCTGGGTGTTCCGGCGGCCTACCGCCCCCGGGAGAGCGACATCGACGCCGAGGTGCGGTCCGACCTCGACCGTTGGTCGCGTGACGGGGACGTCGAGTTTGTCGGTGAGGACGCACCCCGCACGTTCCCCGCCAGCCGCCGCGAGGCGCTGGCCGCGCTCCGCCGCTTCGTGGAGCACCGGCTCGCCACGTTCGGAGCGTACGAGGACGCGGTCCTCGCCGGGGACGCGACGATGAGCCACAGCCTGCTCTCCTCGTCGCTCAACCTCGGTCTGCTGGACCCCGCGGAATGCATCGAACGGGCGGAGGAGCAGTGGCGGTCCGGCGATGTGCCGCTCAACAGCGCCGAGGGATTCGTGAGACAGGTCGCCGGATGGCGCGAGTTCGTCTGGCACGTCTACTGGTACTTCGGTGAGCGGTACCGCGCGAGCAACACGCTGCGCCACCACGAACCGCTGCCGGACTGGTTCACGGAACTGTCCCCGGAGGGCACGGAGGCCAATTGCCTCACCCACGTCCTGGAGCAGGTCAGGACCACCGGCTGGACGCACCACATTCCACGCCTGATGATCCTGGGCAGCTTCGCCCTGCAGCGGAGGTGGGAGCCCGGGGCCGTCACCGACTGGTTCCACCGCAGCTTCGTCGACGGCTACGACTGGGTCATGGTCCCGAACGTGGTGGGCATGTCCCAGTACGCGGACGGGGGCCGCATGACCACCAAGCCCTACACGTCCGGAGGCGCGTACATCGACCGCATGAGCGACTTCTGCGGCCCCTGCCGGTACAAGCCGTCCGTACGGGTCGGTGAGGACGCCTGCCCCTTCACCGCCGGGTACTGGAATCTCCTGCACCGTCACCGCGACCAATTCGAACGCAACGCGCGGATGACCCAGGCGGTGCGGGGACTGGACCGGCTCCGCGATCTCGACGCCCTGCTGGAGCAGGAGCGCGACCGCCGCGACTGACATCCTTCGGCATGTCGCAACGTGGAGAGGAGAGGGACGTGGATCAGCCGCCGACAGGAGCCGCACCAGGAGAGCCCGAGCAGCAAGCGCTGTTCGGGTGGTCGGACATCGCAGCGGAGCCGGACGCACACCCGGCTTTCCGGGACAGCCCGGAGGCCCGTCGGATGCTGGAAGTGCGGGAGGTCTACGCGGAGTCGGCTGCCCTCGATTCCCCACGCGGCCGGCAGATCATGGCCCGGCTGCCCGGAGTGCGCGTGACCGAGGTCGCAAGTCACTGGCGTATTCCCTCCCTCCATGGCAACGACGGCAACATCTCCCGCTGGGTCCGGATCAAGACCGAGACGCTCGTCCTCGGGGTGAAGCACACACTCCGGACGCGTCCCAACGGCAGGTCGGCGGACTGGATCGCACCTGGCCCCTCCAACGGGTGCGCGATGGCCTGCGCCTACTGCTACGTCCCCCGTCGCAAGGGCTACGCCAACCCCATCACGCTGTTCACCAACATCGAGGCGATCGTTGCCCACGTCCGCCGCCACGTGAGGGCCCAAGGCCCCAAGACGGAGCCCAACCAGTGCGACCCCCATGCATGGGTCTACGACATCGGCGAGAACGGTGACTGCTCGGTCGACGCTCTGGTCTGCGACAACACGGCAGATCTCGTCGCCGCCTTCCGCGGTCTGCCGACGGCGAAGGCTTCCTTCGCGACCAAGTTCGTCAACCCCGACCTGCTCGCACTCGACCCTCAGGGGCGCACCCGAGTGCGTTTCTCCCTCATGCCGCCCGACGACGCCAGGCTGCTGGACATCCGGACCAGCCCAATCGCCGAGCGGATCGCCGCGGCTACCGACTTCCTCGACGCAGGCTATGAGGTTCACTTCAATCTTTCGCCCGTCATTCTGCGACCGGGATGGCAGCGGGACTGGGCAGAGCTGCTTTCCCACCTCGACGACGTCCTGCCCGCCCGAGTGAAGCAGCAGGCGGCGGCCGAGATCATCATGCTGACCCACAACCAGTCGCTCCACGAGGTCAATCTGGGCTGGCACCCTCGCGCCGAGGAAGTGCTGTGGCAGCCGGCCGCCCAGGAGACCAAACGCTCGCAGAACGGAGCCCTCAACGTCCGCTACTCACTGGACATCAAACGGCAGTCACTGACGCACCTCCAGCAAATGATCACCACACGCACACCGTGGCTGCGTGTCCGGTACGCCTTCTGAGCTTGGTGTGCAACCTGCGGCTGCCTGATGTTTTTTCATCGATTTGGCGCGCTTGACCGTCCTTCCGACGCTGTGGCGGGTGGCCCGGTGGTTGTTCTTCGAGCCGGGAGGCCGTCCCGGTCCTGGCCGGGACGGTTTCGGTGCGGCCGCCGGATGGGCTGGAGGCTGTCGCTCAACTGCTGCTCGCTGGTCGTCAAGTACGCTGACGTCCTCCCTGAGCAGGGCGACGGCGATCGACCGGTGCCTGCTCAAGGTCGGGTTCGAGAACGGGCCTCCCCCTTCAGCGCCGGTCGACCTCTCCATCACCTACTTTCCGGTGGGCGCCGCATGCGACTGGGCGGGATACGGGCGCGTAGAGGTGCCGACACCAGGGGTCAACTCACTGGCTGCCGGGCTTCTGTCTTTCACCGCGGTTACGACGGCTGCGGCAGTACCTCTCCATCTGTCTTCTCGACGGCGTCAGAAGCACGGCGCCAAACCGCCTGTGGGCACGACCGGTTCCCAGTACTCCAGCCGTTGATGTGATCTTCACGGTTGAAGGGCGGCTTGGCGTCGGTAGTGGCTGCGTTGGGCGCGGGCTTGGTGGCGTCGGCGCCAGGTGGACCAGCACAGTCGATGGGCGAGGTCGCGGGTCGGCCGTGCGATCAGGGCGGTGAACAAGCGCTGGATCTCGTTGCAGGTCAGCGGGATCAGCCCGTTCGGACTGGTCCCGTCGTCGGCCAGTGCCTGGTCGCGGCGCACGGGGCAGGCGGAGAACGTCCACGCGCAACTCTTCGCCGACCTGATGACCGGCCTCGGCCTCGACGCGCGGTACGGCCGCTACCTCGACGCCGCGCCTGCCCAGGCCCTGGCCGTCGTCAACATGATGTCTCTTTTCGACCTGCACCGGCGGCTGCGCGGCGCGCTCGTCGGGCAATTCGCCACCGTGGAGATCACCTCGTCCCCCGGGTCGAGGCGGCCGGCCGAGGCCCTGCGCCACGCGGGCGTATCTTGCCGAGCCGACACATGATCTGTACGAGCGGCGTCTGGTCTTGGTCCATGTCACCGACGAGCTCCCGCACATGCTCTCTTACAGGCCCCTGGCGGGTCGCGATGACGCCTGGGCGCGTGTGGTCCTCTGCAGGAGCACCGGAGCCGGCTGTCTACGGGGCGGGACGGTCCGTGTCCGGCCGGCCGGCTTCGCATGTGTCGAGGCCTCGCTCCCAGCGTTCGCGGCGCTCGGCCATGGACTGCTCCCACCACGGCGTTCCGCGTTCGCCGAGAGCCACCTTCGCGCCGTGCACCTGGCTGCGTGCCCGCTCCTCGGCTGCCGAGTCGCCCTTCTTCATGGCCGCCCCCACAGCGCGCCGCGCTGCCATGAGGACTGTGCGAAGACGGGCGGCGGTGTCTTCGGGGATCTCCGGATCCGTCGCACGCCACCGGCGGCCACCGACCAGGATGTACCTGCCGTCAGGCGTCCGTTCAGATTCCGCGGAAGCGCTCACCTGCTCATGATGGCGCATGTGCCCGGCGCCCGCCGCCCGGCACGGGCGACTCTGTGGGAAGCCGTTGTGTGAAGCCCGCGGTCGACCAGAACAGCGGGCGAAAAAGGCAACCATCGCTCGGGCCGACATGTATTGCTCTGCCGCCGCGAATCCCTCACCTTCAACCGGGACATCGGTATCCGCCACTGGCAGGAGCTCGACCACGGCCTCGCCCCCTGGGTCCACCACTACTTCCTCCTGCGCAACCGTGTGGAGCACTTCAACGGCTACGCCGAGGACCACGAAGCCATCGAACGCAGCCACACCCACCGCATCCGCAAAATCGCCGCCCGGTCCCTCCTCCTCTCCTTCCAGATCGCCCACGCCAACCACCGCAAACTCGCCGCCTGGCTCGACACCCTCCAGACCGACGGCCTCCCCGCCCGCCGCCGCCCCTTCAACCGCCACAAACTCAGGAACCCCCGCTACTGGACCCCCAACAGCTACCTCCCTGAACCCACCCCCGGAAACCTGACCCACCCCACCCCTCACACCCGCCTGACCAGCACAAACACATCTGGCCCTCTGCGAACCCGCAGAGGGCCAGATCACGTCCGCCACAACAACAAAGCCGGTCAAAGCGGCAAAATGTCGCTTTGACCGGCTCTATTTGGTCGGTTGACCTTGGTGTCCGAGGGGGGACTTGAACCCCCACGCCCGATAAAGGGCACTAGCACCTCAAGCTAGCGCGTCTGCCATTCCGCCACCCGGACAAGGTGTCTGTCGTCCCGGGGTCCTCCCCGTGGCGACAAAGAAAACAATACCAGGGGTTCGGGGTGCCTCTCACCTGCGTTTTCGGTGGTCGGTGCGGTGCGTTCCCACTGGTCGGCGCGGCACGGACCCGCTCGGCGGCACCTGGCACCCGAACGCGCACTTTCCGTGGTGCCGCGCGTACGCGCCGTATCCCGTGCGAGGAGATCACCCCAGCCTCTCCAGTGAGCCGGTGCTCAGGTCCTGGAGCCCGACGACCCGCAGCAGTTCGAGGCGTTCGTACGTCGGCGTGCCCGGCCGCGCCGAGTGCACGACGAGCTGCTGGCTGTGGCCGTCACTGAGCAGCACTTCACAGTCGAGGTCGAGGGGGCCGACCACCGGGTGCAGGAACCGTTTCGGTGACGGGCGGCGCACCACGACGTCGTGCGACTTCCACAGCTCCTCGAACTCCTCCGACTCGGCCCGGAGTTCGGCCACGAGAGCGGCCGGGCCCGGGTCGCCGGGGCGGGCCCCCGCGACCGTCCGCAGGCTCGCCACGTGCGCGCGGGCATGCTGCTCGTGGTTCTCGGACGGGAACAGGTCCCGTGCGCCCGGCACCATGAACCAGCGGTGGACCATATTCGTTCCGGCGTGGTCACCGGCCAGGGCCACGGCCAGGGCGTTCTGCGCGAGCAGCACGCCCCAGTCGCTCACCACCATCGCCGGAAGGTCGCGCAGCCGGTCCAGGATCATCAGCAGCCCCGGGCGGACGTGGTCCGAGGAGCCGCCGGGCCGGGGCGGTTCCTCGCCCGCCAGGTGGAACAGGTGGTCGCGTTCCTTGTCCGTGAGCCGCAGGGCGCGAGCGAGGGCGACGAGCAACTGCCGCGACGGGTGGGAGCCACGACGCTGTTCCAGCCGCGTGTAGTAGTCCGTGGACATCCCGGTGAGCTGCGCCACCTCCTCGCGGCGCAGGCCCGGGGTGCGGCGTCGGGGACCCGTGCTCAGACCCACGTCCGCGGGGGCCAGGCGGGTACGGGAGCGGCGCAGGAAGTCGGCGAGTTCGGTTCGGTCCACGGTCTCAGGATCTCCCGGATCCGGACGCGTATCCAGGGAGTGCCGGTCCCTGGACAGACGCGTCTCTCCCGCTGTCGCCACCCCTCCCCGCACGCTTCAAACATGGCTACGACAACGAGGAGGCAGCCATGCTGACACTGGTGACAGGGGCGACGGGCCAGGTGGGCCGGCGGTTCGTGCCGCGCTTGCTGCAGAGCGGGGCGGCCGGCGACGAGGTACGGGTCCTGGTGCGGGACGCGGCGCGCGGGGAGCGGTTCGCCGAACTCGGTGCCCAGGTGCTGGTCGGCGATCTGCGCGACACGGAGGCACTCGGCAAGGCGACGGCTGGTGTGGACGCGGTGGTGAACGTCGCCGCCGCGTTCCGCGGGGTGCCGGACGAGGAGGCGCGGGCGGTGAACCGCGACGCGGCCATCGAGCTCGGCCGGGCCGCGGTGGCCTCCGGAGTGCGGCGGTTCGTGCAGGTCAGCACCGGACTCGTGTACGGCGCGGGACGGGGCAGGGCGCTGGTGGAGAGCGACGAGACGGTGCCGGGCACCCACTTGTGGGGCGCCTACCCCGAGTCCAAGTGGGAGGCGGAACGTGCCCTCGGGGCGTTGGACGGCCTGGACGACCTCCGCATCGGACGGCTGCCGTTCGTGTACGGCGACGGGGACCCGCATCTCACCGACGTGATGGAATGGGCGCCGAACTGGCCCGCCATGCAGCGCCTGCACATGGGTCACCACCTGGACGTGGCGCAAGGCCTGCGGGCACTGCTGTACGCACCCGGGGCGCACGGCGTCTACAACATCGCCGACGACGCCCCGGTCACCATGGTCGACCTCTTCCAGTTCCATGGTCTGGCGGTGCCTCAGGAGGCGCACGACAGGGAGGTCCCCGACCCCTGGCACAGTGTGATGTCGACGACCCGCATCCGGCGCGAACTGGGGTACCGGCCGCTGATCCCGTCGGTGTGGACGGCCCGGGAGGCGGGGGTGCTGTAAGCCCTGCTCCGCCGCGGCACTACGGCATGAGGTGGTGGTCCGGGAAGTTGCCCGGCAGCCTCTCCTCCCCCGGGCCGTCCGTCACGGCCCGTACGAGCAGTTCGCCGCCGACGAACGCGCCGCGCCACGAAGCGCCGAAGCCCCCGCCTTGGTGGCGCTGATCAACGGGCCGAAGTCCAGGGCGGGGAGCGGGTCCGAGGGGTGCTCCACCGCGAGGGGGTGGCCGGTACGGAGGGAGCGTACGGCGGGGAGGTAGGCCGCCAGGAAGTCCGCGAAGAGGGAGCGCTGGACGACGAAGCGGGGGTAGGCGGTGCAGCGTTGCTTGCCGTAGTCGGCGGCGACCTTCACCTCGCCGGCCTTGCCCCGGCCACCCACTTTCACCTGCGCCTTCACCACGACGCGGCCGCCGAGCCGTTCGGCCGCCGCGTGCACGGCGGACCGGTGGTGCACCACCTCGGCGTCCGGTACGTCGATGCCGTGATCCGCGAAGAGTTGCCTTGCCTGGTGCTCGTACAGATCCGTAGCCACTCCCGATCGTGCCGATTGTGAAAGTGCCGCACGCCCCCTGGACACCACCCACCGGATGCGGGATAACAAGCTTCATACAGTATTCGTCGACTGTATGCAATGTACCGCGAGAGCGGCGCACCGGCTCCCGCGCTCCCCTACGAAGGGACAGGACATCGCCATGCCCGAGGACAGCCAGGACAACCAGAACCTCATCTCCGGTGGGCACTTGGTCGCCAAGGCACTCAAGGCGGAGGGGGTGGAACGCATCTACACCCTCTGTGGCGGCCACATCATCGACATCTACGACGGCTGCGTCGACGAGGGCATCGAAGTCGTCGACGTACGGCACGAGCAGGTGGCCGCCCACGCGGCCGACGGATACGCCCGGATCACCGGCAAACCGGGGTGTGCCGTCGTCACCGCGGGGCCCGGGACGACCGACGCCGTCACCGGTGTCGCCAACGCCTTCCGCGCCGAGTCACCGATGCTCCTGATCGGTGGTCAGGGGGCGCACACCCAGCACAAGATGGGCTCGCTCCAGGACCTGCCGCACGTCGACATGATGACCCCCATCACCAAGTTCGCGGCCACCGTGCCGGACACCGCGCGGGCGGCGGACATGGTGTCGATGGCGTTCCGGGAGTGCTTCCACGGGGCACCCGGACCCTCCTTCCTGGAGATACCGCGCGATGTGCTCGACGCGAAGGTGCCGGTGGGTAGGGCACGTGTCCCGGAAGGCGGCCGGTACCGGGCGTCCACCCACTCGGGAGGCGATCCGGCCGACATCGAGAGGCTCGCCGATCTGCTCGTCCACGCCGAGAAGCCCGCCATCCTGCTGGGCAGCCAGGTCTGGACGACGCGGGCCACGGACTCGGCCACCGAGCTCGTCCGGACCCTCGACATCCCCGCGTACATGAACGGTGCGGGCCGCGGCACCCTGCCGCCCGGCGACCCGCACCACTTCCAGCTGTCACGGCGCTACGCCTTCTCCAACGCCGACCTCATCGTGATCGTGGGGACCCCCTTCGACTTCCGGATGGGCTACGGCAAACGGCTCTCCCCGGACGCCACCGTCGTCCAGATCGACCTGGACTACCGGACCGTGGGCAAGAACCGGGACATCGACCTCGGGATCGTCGGCGACGCGTCGGTCGTGCTGAAGGCGGTGACGGAGGCCGCGAGCGGGCGCATCAACGGCGGATCGGCTCAGCGCAAGGCATGGCTGGACGAACTGCGGGCCGCCGAGCAGACGGCGATCGAGAAGCGGCTGCCCCAGCTGAAGTCGGACGCCTCGCCCATCCATCCGTACCGGCTGGTGAGCGAGATCAACCAGTTCCTGACCGAGGACTCCATCTACATAGGGGACGGCGGCGACATCGTCACCTTCTCGGGGCAGGTCGTCCAGCCCCGCACCCCCGGCCACTGGATGGACCCGGGGCCGCTCGGCACGCTCGGGGTCGGTGTGCCGTTCGTGCTGGCAGCCAAGCAGGCCAGGCCCGACAAGGAAGTGGTGGCGCTCTTCGGGGACGGCGCGTTCTCCCTCACCGGGTGGGACTTCGAGACGCTGGTCCGCTACGACCTCCCCTTCGTCGGGATCGTCGGCAACAACTCCTCGATGAACCAGATCCGTTACGGCCAGAAGGCCAAGTACGGCGACGAGCGCGAGCGGGTCGGCAACACCCTCGGGGACGTCCACTACGACAAGTTCGCCCAGATGCTGGGCGGTTACGGCGAAGAGGTGCGCGACCCCGCGGACATCGCCCCCGCGTTGCGGCGGGCGCGCGAGTCGGGGCTCCCCTCGCTCATCAACGTCTGGGTCGACCCGGACGCGTACGCCCCCGGAACGATGAACCAGACCATGTACAAGTAGCAGAGGAGCCGTTGGCATGACCAAAGCTCTTGAGGGCGTACGCGTCCTCGACATGACGCACGTACAGTCCGGGCCCTCCGCCACCCAGTTGCTCGGCTGGCTCGGGGCGGACGTGGTCAAGCTGGAGGCGCCGAGCGGCGACATCACCCGCAAGCAGTTGCGGGATCTGCCCGATGTCGACTCCCTCTACTTCACGATGCTCAACTGCAACAAGCGGAGCATCACCCTCAACACCAAGAGCGAGCGCGGCAAGGAGATCCTCACCGAGCTCATCCGCCGCAGCGACGTGATGGTGGAGAACTTCGGCCCCGGCGCCGTGGACCGCATGGGGTTCACCTGGGAGCGGATCCAGGAGATCAACCCCCGGATCGTCTACGCCTCCATCAAGGGCTTCGGCGAAGGCCCGTACACCAACTTCAAGGCGTACGAGGTCGTCGCGCAGGCCATGGGCGGTTCGATGTCCACCACCGGCTTCGCCGACGGGCCGCCGCTCGCCACCGGCGCCCAGATCGGTGACTCGGGCACGGGGATCCACGCGGTGGCCGGCATCCTCGCCGCCCTGTTCCAGCGCGAGAACACCGGGCGCGGGCAGCGGGTGAACGTGGCGATGCAGCACGCGGTGCTCAACCTGTGCCGGGTCAAGCTCCGCGACCAGCAGCGACTGGAGCACGGGCCGCTCGCCGAGTACCCGGAGGCCCAGGACACGGCCGACGCCGCCGAGGTGCCGCGCAGCGGCAACGCCAGCGGCGGCGGCCAGCCGGGATGGGCGGTGAAGTGCGCGCCGGGCGGACCCAACGACTACGTGTACGTCATCGTGCAGCCGGTCGGCTGGAAGCCCCTGTCCACGCTGATCGGCCGGCCCGAACTGGCCGACGACCCCGAGTGGGCGACGCCGGAGTCCCGGCTCCCGAAGCTCGGCAAGATGTTCCAGCTGATCGAGGAGTGGTCGGCGACGCTCCCCAAGTGGGACGTCCTGGAACAGCTCAACGCGCACAACATCCCGTGCGGTCCGATCCTCTCCACCAAGGAGATCGTCGAGGACGAGTCCCTCGCCGCCAACGAGATGGTGGTCCGGGTCGAGCATCCCGAACGCGGCGCCTTCACCACGGTCGGCAGCCCGCTGAAGCTGTCCGACTCCCCCGTCGACATCGTCACCTCCCCGCTGCTCGGTCAGCACAACGCGGAGGTCTACGTCGGCGAACTGGGCCTGGGCGACGAGGAACTGCGGCTTCTGAAGACGAACGGAGTCATCTGAGCATGGCCGGAACAGTCGAGACACAGGAACAGGACCAGCGGGAGGAGCGCGTCAGGGCGCTGCTCGACCGTGTCCGGGGCGAGGGGCGCAGCGCGCTCACCGCCCCGGAAGGGAAGATCGTCGCCGACGCGTACGGGATCACGGTTCCGGGCGAGGGTCTGGCCCACGACGTCGACGAGGCGGTGGCACTGGCCGACCGGCTCGGCGGGCCCGTCGTGCTCAAGATCGTCTCTCCCGACATCCTGCACAAGACGGATGCGGGTGGCGTCGTGGTCGGGGTGACGGGTGCGCGGGAGGTACGTGCGGCGTTCCGCACCGTCGTGGAGAACGCGAAGGCGTACGCGGCCGAGGCGCGCATCGAGGGCGTCCAGGTGCAGCAGCTGGTGCCGCCCGGCCAGGAGGTCATCGTCGGGGCGGTCACCGACCCGACGTTCGGGAAGGTGGTGGCGTTCGGCCTCGGCGGGGTGCTGGTCGAGGTGCTCAAGGACATCACCTTCCGGCTGGCTCCGGTGACCGCGGACGAGGCGCGCTCGATGCTCGACTCGATCGGTGCCGCGGAGATCCTCAGGGGGGTGCGGGGGGCGCCGGCCGTGGACCGGTGGGCGTTGGCGGAGCAGATCCGCAGGGTCTCCCGGCTGGTCACGGACTTTCCCGAGATCTCCGAGGTCGACCTCAATCCCGTCATCGCGTCGCCGGAGGGGGCGGTCGCCGCGGACATCCGGATCCTGTTGGCGACCGAGGAGCCGAAGGTGCGGCGCCGCTACAGCCGGGAGGAGATCCTCCTATCGATGCGCCGGCTGATGGAGCCGCGCTCGGTGGCGGTCATCGGTGCTTCCAACGAGCGGGGCAAGATCGGCAATTCGGTGATGCGCAACCTCGTCGACGGCGGTTTCACGGGCGAGATCCATCCGGTGAACCCCAAGGCCGATGACATTCTCGGCCGCAAGGCGTACAAGAGTGTCACCGACGTTCCGGGTGAGGTGGATGTGGCGGTCTTCGCGATCCCCGCCAAGTTCGTCGCGTCGGCGCTCCGGGAGGTGGGCCGTAAGGGGATCCCCAACGCCGTGCTCATCCCGTCCGGCTTCGCCGAGACGGGCGAACATGCCCTGCAGGACGAGATCGTGGCGATCGGCGAGCAGTACGGCGTGCGGCTCCTCGGGCCGAACATCTACGGCTACTACTCGACGTGGCAGGACCTCTGCGCCACGTTCTGCACTCCGTACGACGTCAAGGGCCCGGTGGCGCTGACCTCGCAGTCCGGCGGCATCGGCATGGCGATCCTGGGGTTCGCGCGGTCGACGAACACGGGTGTCTCGGCGATCGTCGGGCTCGGCAACAAGTCGGACATCGACGAGGACGACCTGCTGACCTGGTTCGGTGAGGACCCGAACACCGAGTGCATCGCGATGCACCTGGAGGACCTCAAGGACGGGCGGGCGTTCGTGGACGCGGCGCGGGCGACCGTGCCCAGGAAGCCCGTCGTGGTCCTCAAGGCGGGGCGGACGAGCGCGGGTGCCAGGGCGGCCGGTTCCCACACGGGCGCACTGGCCGGTGACGACGCGGTGTACGACGACATCCTGCGGCAGGCGGGCGTGATCCGGGCGCCTGGTCTGCACGACATGCTGGAGTACGCGCGGGCCCTGCCCGTGCTGCCGGCGCCCAAGGGCGACAACGTCGTGATCATCACGGGGGCGGGCGGTTCGGGGGTGCTCCTGTCGGACGCCATAGTCGACAACGGGCTCTCGCTGATGGAGATCCCGCCGGACCTGGACACGGCGTTCAAGGCGTTCATCCCTCCGTTCGGCGCGGCCGGGAATCCGATCGACATCACGGGTGGTGAGCCGCCGTCGACGTACGAGGCGACGATCCGGCTGGGGATGGAGGATCCGCGGATCCATGCGCTGGTGCTGGGTTACTGGCACACGATCGTCACGCCTCCGATGGTCTTCGCGGAGCTGACGGCCCGGGTGGTGGAGGAGTTCCGGGCACGGGGGATCGAGAAGCCCGTCGTGGCGTCGCTGGCGGGTGACACGGAGGTCGAGGAGGCGTGCGCGTACCTGTTCGCCCGGGGGGTCGTGGCGTATCCGTACACCACGGAGCTGCCCGTCGCCGTGCTCGGCGCGAAGTACAGGTGGGCCAGGGCCGCCGGACTGTCGGGTGGTGACCGATGACCTGATGACGACGCTCGAACCACGGGGGTCCGCGGCGTACCACGCGGACCCCCGCGCGAAGCGAGAACGGGCAGGGGGCGCCGGCCACTTCTTCCACGCAAGGGGTTCGATCGACAATGACGACAACTGGTATCTCCACATCCGTCCCCTTCAGGGAGGTGACGGACGCCAACGGCCGGACCTACCGGCTCGGCGAGAGCGACATCGACATCATGGGCCGCAAGCGCAAGTGGATGGTCATCCTGCCGTGGGTCGGCATGATGGGCATCAGCTCGGCCGAGTACGCGTTCGCGTCGGCGGAGGACACCCTGCACCACGCGCACAACTGGGACAGCGGTCACATCTACTGGATGATGACCGTCTGGGTGTTCTTCCAGGCCGCGGTCGCGATGCCCGCGGGCAGGCTGCGGGAGACCGGCAGGCTGCCGGCCCGCTGGGCGATGATGCTCGGCGCGACGGGAACCCTCCTCGGCTATCTGTCCCTGGCGTACGCGCCGCACGTGATCGTCGCGTACATCGGCTTCAGTGTGTTCTCCGGCATGGGCGCGGGCATGGTCTACGCCACCTGCGTCAACATGGTCGGCAAGTGGTATCCGGAGCGCAAGGGCGGCAAGACGGGCTTCGTCAACGGTGGTTTCGCCTACGGTTCGGTGCCGTTCGTCTTCATCTTCACCGGTTTCATGGACATCACCAACTTCAGGTGGGTCCTGGTCTCGGTGGGTGTGTTCCTGGCCGCGCTCGTGGCCTGCGCCGGCTTCTTCTTCCGGGACCCGCCGAAGAACTGGTGGCCGGCGGAGATCGACCCGCTCAATCCGCCCGAGGACCCGCGGGCCCGTCGTGCGCTGGAGAAGAACCCTCCGGCCGTCAAGCAGTACTCCCCCGGCGAGGCATGGCGGACCGGCCGCGTGGCACTGATGTGGTGCTGCCTCGCCTGTACCTCCGGCGTGAACATCTTCGGTATCGCCTTCCAGGTCGACATCGGCCAGGACGCGGGCTTCGCCGCCGGGATCGTGGCCACCGCCATGTCGCTCAAGGCGATCGTCAACGGCACCGGGCGCGGCGTCATCGGCTGGCTGTCCGACCTCTACGGCCGCAAGCAGTGCCTGATCTACGTCTGCGTCATCCTGGGGCTCGCCCAGTTCGGCATCATCTGGTCGGCCGAGATGAAGAGCCTGCCCCTGTTCCTGCTCTTCTCCGCGATCTCCGGCTTCGGCGGCGGCGCCATCTTCCCGATGTTCGCCGCGATGACCGCGGACTACTTCGGTGAGAACAACAACGCCACCAACTACGGCATGGTCTACAGCTCCAAGCTCGTCTCCGGACTCGGCGCCGGCATGGGCTTCATGGTCGTCGACGCCTGGGGGCTGAACGGCGCGTTCATCCTGGCGGGCAGCATCTCGTTCTTCGCGGGGTTCCTCTCCCTGTTCCTGGCAGCACCCGGCCGGGACCGAAGGGGCAACCCGCTGGTGAAGGCCGCCCCGGCCCCGATCATCCGGGACACCGACTGATCGCACGTCCGCGGACACGCGTGGGGCCCGGTTCCCGGAACCGGGCCCCACGCGTGACCGTCGTCCGGCGTCAGTCCCCGCAGCGTCCCTGGCGGAGCGAGTGCAGGTGCTCGCTGGACTTGCGGGCGAAGGCGAGGGACTCGACCGGGTTGTCGTGCTCGGTCTGCCAGTGGTGGTAGGTGCGCCCCCGGTTCGTGCGGGAGGTGACCCGGCTCAGGAAGTTCTTGTAGTCGATGTCCCCGTCGCCGACGTCGGTCATCCTGTAGCCGTCGCGGACGGAGTCGTCGCGCGTGCCGTCCTTGACGTGGAACAGCGGGTAGCGGTCGGGCTGCTTGAGGACGTAGTCGATGGGGTTGAAGGGCGCGGGGGTGCCGTCCGCCCGCTTGCCGAAGCGGAACTGTGCGCAGAACGCCCAGTAGATGTCCAGCTCGAGATAGACCAGGTCGGGGTCGGTCTCGGCGAGCAGGACGTCGTAGAGGCGCACCTTGGGGTCGTCGGTGGCGAAGGAGAACTCCTCCGCGTGGTTGTGCTGGTAGAACTTCATGCCGCGCTTGCGCGCGGCGGCGCCGTAGGTGTTGAAGTCCTCGGCCGCGCGCTTCCACCCGTCGACGGTGGAGCCGTAGCGGAAGGGTCCGGACGCGGTGCCGATGTGCTTGAGGCCGAGGGCCTCGGCCTCGTCGAGGACCTTGGTGAGGTTCTGCGCGAAGGAGTAGGCGTCGGGGTTGTTGTCGTCGTAGTAGTTGACGTGGCTGCCGATGGGGTTGAGGCCGTGGTCCTTGGCCAGCCGCTTGAGCTGGGCGAGGGTGATGGCACCGGCCGAACCCTGGGTGTACCCGGCGAACTCGATCTCGTCGTAGCCGTACTTCTCCAGTTCGGCGAAGACCGGGGCGAAGCCGAGGGTGGAGACCTTGTCGCGGAGGCTGTAGAGCTGGATGCCGAGGCGGCCGGGAGGCAGGACGGCACGGCCCTTGCCCTTGCCGTGCTCGTGGCCGTGTCCGTGTCCGTGGCCGCCGTGCGGGCCCGAAGCCTGGGCGGCGGCGCCGCTGAGGAGGGTCGCGGCGGTGGCTCCGGCGGCGACACCCAGGACGTTGCGACGGCTGAGTCTGCGCGAGAGCTCGGGGTCCTTCGGCGTGCGGCTCATGATCACGTATCTCCCTGTGAACGTGCGGGCGGGCGGATTGTCAGTGCAGTCCGGCAAGCTGGAGCAGCAAGGACTTCACTTCGGTGGCCTGGACGCGGCCGGAGAACGCGTGGGGGGTGGAGCAGAGGATGAGCGGACCTTCGTCGTCGCTCGTGGGAAGGCGGCCGTGGCTGCCGCGAATAGGTGAGGGGTCCAGGGGCACGACCGCCATGCGGTAGCGCATCCCGAGCTTCTTGCGGGCGACCGCGGAGGCCGCCCTGACCCGGACGTAGGGGTCCTGGGGGTCCATGAACAGCTCGACCGGGTCGTAGCCCGGTTTGCGGTGGATCTCGACGAGCTGCGCGAAGTCGGGCGCCATGTCGTCGTCGAGCCAGTAGTAGTACGTGAACCAGGCGTCCTTCTCCGCGACGGCGACGAGTTCACCGGAGCGGGGATGGTCCAGGTGGTGGGCCTTCTTGCCCTCGTCGTCGAGGAGTTCCTCGATGCCGGGGAGGTCCGCGAGGGCCTCCCGGGTCGCGTCGAGGTCCTCCGGCCGGCGTACGTAGACGTGGGCGAGCTGGTGGTCGGCGACCGCGAAGGCCCGGGACGCCATCGGGTCGAGGTACTCCATGCCGTCCTGGGTGTGGACCTCCAGCAGGCCGGCGCGGCGCAGGGCGCGGTTGATGTCGACGGGCCGGTCGACCTTGGTGATCCCGTACTCGGAGAGGGCCACGACGGTGCGGCCCTCGGCCCTGGCGTCGTCGAGCAGGGGGGCCACGGCACGGTCGAGGTCGGCCGCGGCCCGGTGGGACCGCGGGTCGTCGGGGCCGTAGCGCTGGAGGTCGTAGTCGAGGTGCGGGAGGTAGCAGAGGGCCAGGTCGGGGGTGCGGGTGGCGAGGATGTGCCGGGTGGCGTCGATGATCCACTGCGAGGAGACGAGGTCGGCGCCGGGGCCCCAGAAGTGGAAGAGGGGGAAGGTGCCGAGCTTCTCGGTCAGTTCGTCGTGCAGGGCCGGGGGCCTGGTGTAGCAGTCGGGTTCCTTGCGGCCGTCGGCGTAGTACACGGGGCGGGGGGTGACGGTCCAGTCGGTGTCGGCGCCCATCGCGTACCACCAGCAGATGTTGGCGACGGTGTAGCCGGGGTGGGCGCGCCGGGCGGCGTCCCAGAGCTTGTCGCCGGCGACGAGCCCGTTGTGCTGCCGCCACAGGAGTACGTCGCCGAGCTCCCGGAAGTACCAGCCGTTAGCGACGATGCCGTGTTCGGAGGGGGTGGTGCCGGTGAGGAAGGTGGACTGCGCCGCGCAGGTGACGGCGGGCAGGACGGTGGAGAGGGGTGCCTGCGCGCCGGTGCCGGCCATGGCCCGGAGGTTCGGCATGTGCCGGAGCAGCTGGGGAGTGAGGCCCACGACGTCGAGGACGAGGAGCGGGGTGGGGCGGGTGCCGTCTTCGGGGGCGGCGGTGGGCGCGTTCACGGGATCAGGGGCGGTCACGGTAGCTCCTTCAGTCCGAGGTCGACGAGGAGGTCGCGGGCGAGGGTGAGTTCGGCGGCGATGCCGTCGGCGAGCTGGGTACGGGTGCGTGGCCGCAGCTCGGCGGGGAGCGCCTGCCAGGTGTACGTCTCGACTTCGAGGTGGCGGGTGAGGGGCGCGGGCCCGCCGACGAGCCGGTTCAGCACGGACTGGAGGACGGGGAGCGTGGAGTTGAGCGGTGGTGCGGGGGGCGCGTGCAGGGGGACGTGGAAGTGGGAGCGCCAGGGCGTGTCGTCGGGGAGGACACCGCCGGAGACCGCCTCGTCGAGGTCGTCGGTCCCGCGCAGGCCGGAGGGGGTGAGCGTGCGTGTCTGGTGCAGGAAGCGGGGTTCGGCGAAGGCGCCCAGCGCGGCGCGCACCTCGGGCAGGTGCGGGTGTTCGGCGTGCAGCGCCGCGGAGAGCTGGGCCTTGGCCACGGGGACCCCGGCCGTGTGCAGGGCGTCGAGTGCGGTGTCCGGGTCCTCGAAGGAGGTGGCGAGGTGGCAGGTGTCGACGCAGATGCCGATGCGGTCGTGGCCGACGTCGGCGAGCGGGCCGATGGCGTCGGCGGTGGTCTCCACGGTGCAGCCGGGTTCGGGTTCGAGGCCGATCCTGATGGACTTGCCCGTCAGTTCGGCGAGGACGTCGAGGCGTTGCGCGAGCGTGACGAGTGCCTTCTGCGCGGTCGCGGCGGCCGTGGGATCGTCGGCGAAGGGGGTGCGCCAGGCGATCGGCAGGGTCGAGATGGTGCCTTCGACGACGTCGTCGGGGAGCAGTGCGGCGAGCAGCCGCGCCAGGTCGGTGGTGTGGGAGAGGCGCTCGGGGTCGGTCCAGTCCGGTGTGTAGACCCGGTACTTGACCTCCTGGGCCCCGAAGCCCTCGTAGGGGAAGCCGTTGAGGGTGACCACTTCGAGGCCGCGGTGGTCCAGTTCGCCGCGCAGCGAGCGCAGTGCGGCGGGGTCGTTGATCAGGGCGCGGGCCGCGTCCTTGGCGAGCCAGAGACCGATGCCGAGGCGGTCCCGGCCGAGTCGTCTGCGTACGGGTTCGCAGTGGTCGCGGAGTTGGGCGCGGACTCCTTCGAGGGTCTCGGCGGGGTGCACGTTGGTGCAGTAGCTGAGGTGGACGGTGGAGCCGTCGGGGTGGCGGAAGCGCATGGTTCACTCCCCGCCGCGGAGGATGGAGTTGCCCTCGTGGAGCGGGCCGGGGGCGACGGTGTCGAGCTGGAGCCGGCCGCTCTGCCCGTAGAAGGCGACGGGGTTGCGCCAGAGCACCTTGTCGACGTCGTCCTCGTCGAATCCGGCCTTCAGCATGGTGTCGGCGACCTTGCGGGTCTTCAGCGGGTCGCTCTTCCCCCAGTCGGCGGCGGAGTTGACGAGGATCCTGTCGGTGCCGTGGTTCCGCAGGACCGTGATCATGCGGTCCTCGTCCATCTTGGTGTCCGGGTAGATGGAGAAGCCCGCCCAGCAGCCGCTGTCGAGGGCGTCCCGGACGGTCGTCTCGTTGAGGTGGTCGAGCAGGACCAGTTCGGGAGCGAGGTCGGATTCGCGGATGACGTCGATGGTGCGGTGCAGGCCGGCGAGCTTGTCGCGGTGCGGGGTGTGGACGAGCGCGGGCAGCCCGTGCTCCGCGGCGAGTTGGAGCTGCGCGGCGAGCGCGGTGTCCTCGGCGGGGGTCATCGAGTCGTAGCCGATCTCACCGACCGCGACGACGGAGTCCTTGACGAGGTAGCGGGGCAGGGCGTCCAGCACGGGGGTGCAGCGGGGGTCGTTCGCTTCCTTGGGGTTCAGGGCGATGGTGCAGTGGTGGGCGATGCCGTACTGGGAGGCACGGAAGGGTTCCCAGCCGAGGAGGGCGTCGAAGTAGTCGAAGAAGCTGGCGGGCGAGGTGCGTGGCTGGCCGAGCCAGAAGGAGGGTTCGACGAGTGCGCGGACCCCGGCGTCGTACATCGCCTGGTAGTCGTCCGTGGTGCGGGAGCTCATGTGGATGTGGGGGTCGAAGATCCTCATCAGGACTCCTCCGGAGCGGTGGGGGCGGGGCCGGGGACGGGCGCCGGGGCCGTGAGGTCGAGGACGGTGCGCAGGCCGACGGGTACGGCGCGCCCCGCGGCGGTGCGCTCGTCGGCGAAGTCGTTGAGCATGCGTGCTAGTTCGGCGTCACCGCGAGCACGTTCGCCGAGTCGGTCCAGGGCCTCGACGGGGACCTCGGTGAAGAGGCATTTGAGGACGGCGTGCCGCCAGCCGTGTGCGTCGAGGTGGGCGGCGCCGTAGGGGCCGACGGCGGCAGCGACGAGCCGGGTGTCGTTGGTGCGCAGGGCGTCCTCGACGAGCGGGAGCGCGGTCGCGCCGAGCTCGAGCCGGTGCAGGGTGAGAAGGACGGCGCGGCGTTCGGCGGCGGTGCCCTGCTCGTAGAGACGGGTCACGGCGGGCAGGTCCGCGCGGGCCTCGACGAGCAGCAGCGCGCGTACGGAGTCGGCGTTCTCCAGCCCGCAGTGCCGTCCGGCCGCGGCGAACCGCAGTTCCCACGGCGGGTTGCCGCTGTCCGCGCCGGGATGGGCGGCGGCGTGCGCGGCCTCGGCGAGCGCTTCGTCGAGCCAGGCCCTGGCGGCCCCGGGGAGCCGGTCGTCGAGTTCCTCGCGGCTGGTCAGCACGGTGCTCCTCCGTCCGTCGTCCCGGTGGCCCGGCGAAGGAAGTCGATGGAGTGGCGGGCGAGCTCGGGGCCCGCGTGGGAGTGCCGGGGCAGTTCGACGACGGTGAGGCCGGCGTAGCCGGTCGCGTCGAGCGCTTCGAGCACCGGCGGGAAGTCGATCTCGCCGTCACCGAAGGGCAGGTGCTCGTGCACCCCGCGCCGCATGTCCTCGATCTGGACGTGGCGCAGCCAGGGGGCCGCTGCTTTCACGCAGTCGACGGGTGAGGCGGGTTCCAGGCATTGGCAGTGGCCTATGTCGAGGGTGAGCCCGAGCGGCGCCGGGTCGCCGAGGAGGGTGCGGAGGTGGTGGAAGTCCGCGAGCGTGGCGAGGAGGTGGCCGGGTTCCGGTTCGATCGCGACGGGGACGCCCGCGCGGCCGGAGGCTTCCAGTACGGGGGCGAGTGCGTCGGTCAGCCGGTCCCACGCGGTGTCCGTGGTGGTGTCGGGCGGGGTGATGCCGCTGAAGCAGTGCACGGCGTGGGCGCCGAGGTCGGCGGCCACCTCGACGGCCCGTACGAGGAGTGCGGTGCGGGCCGCGCGCGCCTCGGGGTCGGGGTCGAGGAGCGAGGGGCCGTGCTTGCGCCGGGGGTCGAGGACGTAGCGCGCGCCGGTCTCGACGGTGACGCCGAGGCCCAGTCCGGTGAGTCTGCGGGCCACCTGGCGGGTGCGGGCGGAGAGGTCCGGGGCGAGCGGGTCGAGGTGCATGTGGTCGAGGGTCAGGCCGACCCCGTCGTAGCCGAGGTCGGCGAGGAGGCCGAGGGCGTCGTCGAGGCGGAGGTCGGTCAGGCCGTTGGTGCCGTAGCCGAGGCGGAGGGTCATGTGGGGCTCACCTTCCGGGCGAGCGCGCGGGCGAGGGGGACGAGCCCCATGACCGCGAGCCCTTCGACGGGTGCCCCGGCTCTGGTCGCGAGTGCGGCCTGCAGCGGGATCATCGCCCGGATGCCGCCGCCGACGGCGCGTTGGGTGAGGGGCGGGGACGGGTTGAGGGCGGCGTGGAACAGCGGGACCGCTGAGGTGCGGAGGTACACGCCGGTGAAGGCGGGGAGCTGCAGCCGTGCGGAGGTGGTGCGGGGCGGCTCCCCCGGCATCGGCCGGCCGCGCAGGACGGCGGCCCCGAGTCCGGCGACTCCGGCCAGCGCCGCGAGCGGCGCGGTGGTGGAGCCGCCCTGCGCCTCGTGCCGGGAGACGGCGGTCACGGCGTACGTGTGCGCGCCGAGCACGAGGGCGGCGGGGAGCGCGGCGGAGGGGGTGCGGGCGGTGGCGGGCCGGTTCCCGGGCGCCGATGTCGCCGCCGTCGCGCCGAGCAGCAGGTCCAGGGTGCGGGCGGTGGCCATCGCGGCCGGTCCGAGCTTCGTGTGCTTGAGGTGCAGGTCGTAGGCCCAGACTGTGGCCGCCAGTCCGGATGCCACCGCCAGGGCGGGGCGGCCGGCGCGGGCCGCCAGCGCGAGGCCCGCCGCCGTCAGGACACCGGCCGCGGCCAGGGCGGCCCCCGGCGCGACGCGGCCCGAGGGGATCGGGCGGTGCGGGCGGTCGACCGCGTCCTCCGCGCGGTCCGCCCAGTCGTTGAGGGCCATGCCCGCCTCGTACAGGCACAGCGACGTGCCGACCGCGAGCGCCGTGCCCCGGCCGGGCCGCAGCCCGACGGCGGCCGCGCCGGCGAGGGCGTCGCCCGGCACGCTGAACAGCGCGGACACGCGCAGCAGTTCCGCCCAGGCCCGCAGGCGAGCGCGGGGGCCGGGCCTGTCCGGTGCGGGCGCAGTCCCACCCGCACCGGACAGGCTGTACGGGGGCGTCGCCCTGCGGGAGACGAACAGTCCCGGAGCCGCTGTCACCGCGGCGAACAGCCGCAGCGGCTTCACCGGGCTGCCCGCAGACGCTCGGCGAAGGCCAGCAGTTCCGCGTACTGCTCGGACAGCGCGGCCGGTCCGCCGTCCGGGTCCTTGAAGTAGAAGCCCAGTTCGGGCCGTGGTCCCGTCAGGCCGGTCTCGTGGGCGCGGGCGAGCAGCCGGGCCAGGTCCAGGACCAGCGGTGCGGCGAGGGCGGAGTCGCAGCCCTGCCAGATGGTCTGGAGGATCATCCGTGAGCCGAGGAACCCGTCGAAGGCGATGTGGTCCCACGCCGTCTTCCAGTCCCCCATCGCCGGTACGTCGTCGATGTGGACCTCCCCCTCGGGGGCGGCCCCGAGCGTGTCGGCGAGTACGCGCTCCTTGCCCGCGTTCTTGGCGGCGGCAGCGGCGGGATCGGCCAGCGCGGCGCCGTCCCCGCCGCCCAGCAGGTTCGTGCCCGACCATGCCCGCACCGGCAGGGCACGCTGGACGAACATCGGCGCGAGCACGGAGCGGAGCAGGGTCTGGCCCGTCTTGCCGTCGCGTCCGGCGTGGGGAAGCCCGCAGGAGTCGACGGCGTCCCGGAGGTGCGGGCTGCGCAGCCCCGTGGACGGGGTGAAGTTGACGTACGGGCAGCCGGCGCGGAGCGCGGCCGCCGCGTAGAGGGAGCTGGCGGGCAGCCGTGAGTCGTCCTCACCGGGGGCCGGTTCGGTCGAGGCGACGTTGATGACGACCGTGCGGGTCAGGCCGTGGCGCCGGCCGAAGTCCTCGATGTCGGCGGCGAAGGCGGTGATGAGCTCCTCGTCACCGCGCGTGTCGCCGGGCAGCGGTCCGCCGGGCCGTATCTCCGCGTCGGCGGAGGTGAGTTCGGCCTCCACGGCCGAGGGCAGTCCGTACGGGAGCACTCCCCCGGCGGCGAGGGCCTCGGCCCGCTTGGGCAGGGGGCAGTCCAGGGTGTCGTGCCCGCCGAAGACCAGGGCGGTCAGCGGTGGCAGTCCTGTGTCGTTGAAGGGTGGTGTCTCGGTGACCATGCCGGTCGGCGGGTGCAGCCCTGCCGCGATGGCCGCGCACCCCGCGGTGGCGGTGGTGGCGACGGAGCCCCGTGCTCCGATGAACCAGACTCCGGTACGAACGGCATGTGCGGTCACGGGCTGCCTCCCAGGGGGGATGAAGAGGGGTGGGGTGGGGCGGTGGGCGGGGAAGCACAGCCTTCCCCGTGTGGACGCGGTGAACCGGTCGGCGACCTCGCGGGCGATGGCCGCGCCGGCCTCGGAGAGCTCGTGGATCCTGCCGGGGATGTCGTACTCGCCCAG
>NZ_JBEOVL010000033.1:0-78578 GCF_040295485.1 Streptomyces sp. NPDC002793
TCAAGGCGAGTTGGTCACGAGTTCTGTCCGCGATGCGCATACCACAACAACGACAACCGGAACGGGAAGCAACACCTTGATTCCCTGCAAGCCCTAAGCCGCCTCACGGCTGACTTCCGCACTCGGTCCGGAATGTGTCGTCCTGCTGACGACGCTTTTACGTGACGGCATGGGAACTCCATGTGGATGCGGAAAAGATTCAGAGATTCTCTTCGGGATGGGACTCGGGGGGCCGTCGACGGTCGGCCGCGCGGCGCCGCACGGTGCGCACCAGGGTGCCGGTCAGGGCCCCGGTCGCCAGAACCAGAAGGCCGGCGAGGTACTCGGGCCCCGTCTCTCGCAAAACGTCCATCATCATTGCAGGTCATCACGCATGCGGGCTGTCCCGATGCGTGCCCCCTCTCCGGGAGGTCTCGGACGGCGTGACGCCGCACCACGGCTACGGCCGGCTTCGGACGGGCCGTCTCGCCTCGTGTCCACGGTCGGATGAATATGAGGCTGCCCGCTTCTTGCTATTCTTATGGACACCCGCGCATCTCTTCACACAGTTCCGGGAAGCGCCACCCTCCGCCACCCTTGCGAGGAACTTCCGATCTCTGAATTCATCGCTGATGCGCGGTTTATGGGCTGCGCCACGCATGGTTGAGGATCGATTTCAGAGGCATTCCCCGGCCCGGGCGGTTCGTCCTGCGGGGCAGGTCGAAGAGGCGGAGCGGTGGAGCATCCCGGATCGGGTCGGCCTTGTCGGACAAGAGGGTGTCAGAGCGCCTGGACCGTCTGTGTGCATGCAGCCCACGGGCGGAGGCGGTCCAGGTAATAGGCCAGGCGGGTGCCGCGTGCGTCGGGGCCGCCGTCGGGGAGTGCCGCGGTGACGGCCCCCCAGCACACGGCAACCGCGTCCTTGAAGAACGCTGCGGACGTGGACTCGTGGTCGGTGCCGGTGACTTCCACCAACAGGCGTTGCGGGCCCCTCGGTCCTTGCTTCGTCGGGCTGTGCTCGGCAAGGTTCTCCGTCGTAGGCCGGTTGGGTAGGCACCGGCTCGTCTCCTGCGTCGTCGCGGAAGGAAGCTGTGGTGTGCGGAGTCCGGCAGCCGTCCGGGGGGAGGAGGCCGCTGTCAGGGAGGGCGAGGCTGCCGCGACGAAGACCCTCAGATGTTCGGCGAAGTCTGTCCCGGGCAAGGGAATTTCCAGGTCGGGGTGGCGGTCGTAGCCGATGGCGACAGCGGTGGCCACGAAGTCGATGACCGCGGTGGCGGTCTCTGTGTGCCGGCGCGAGGTGGCCTTGGTGAGGCGAACGAGGATCCGCAGGACGGTGGGGACGCTGGCGTCGGCGGTGACCATCCTGTTGGCGGGGGAGTCTCCCGCGCGTACAGCGTCTGTGCCGTCGTGGTGCGTTCCGGCATCGGCCTGGCGCTGCCACAGGGCGGCGGCGTGGCTGTCACCGTGGGCGAGGTGCTGCAGGTAGAGGCAGTAGGAGGCCGGCGCATCGTCGCCGCCGGCCGCGTACTGCCACCAGAAGCGGGCTCCGTCGTCGGCGCCGGCGAGTTGCAGGAAGCAGCCGAGGATCCAGGCGGCGCGTGGCTGCGGCAGTTGGTCGGTGAGGAAGTCGGTGAGCTGTTCGGCGGTGCAGTGTGCGACGACCGCCTCGCACAGGGCGGCAAGGCTCTGCGCGGCGCCGTCGTCGGCCAAGCCGTCGCTCCTGTAGCCGTCCCATGACGGGACGGTGTCGTCGGCGAACGCGTGGTAGGCCGTGTCGTCGTAGAGGACGACATCGGAGGGAACTCGGGGGGCATCCATCAGCAGGGACTGGGCGAGGAGGTCGTCGACGGTGCTCAGGGTGATCACTCCCGTGTGTCGGTGTGGGGGTACAGGCCGTTCAGTGCCCCTCGGGCGTGGTGGTCCAGGGTGTGGGCGATGGCCAGGGGCAGACCGACGATGCCGGGCACGGCGTCGGCGTCGATTCCGCACAGATATCGAAGAACGGTGACATCCAACTGGTCCTGCGGCAGGCGTGCGACAGCGTCGAAGAAGTCCGCGAGCCTGCCGATGCGGGCCATACGTTCGGCGAGATCGTCGATTTCGGCCTGCCCCGCCGTCTGGAACGCCGCCGCACGCAGGTCCGGGTGGTTTTCGCGCTGAAAAGCGCGGGACATGACCCTGGAACGCAACAGTAGCCAGGCGTGACGGGGCGTGTCAGGGCTGGCAGTGGCCTCTCTCCAGTTCACCCAGAGAATGTCGAAGGTCTCCGCGACCACCCACTGGGCGCGTTGGTCGGTCTGCAGGAAGGCGCGCGCGTACGTGGTGTAGGGACGGCGCATGGCCTGCGTGAAACCGAGGTGGGCGGTGGGCGGTTCCTCGGGGCCGAGTGGCTGCACTGCGTGAATGCCGTTCCTGATCCAGACAGAGTCCTTCCGGGCCTCCCTGGCGGCCGCGCTCCACAGCCGACGCACCGGCCACGGGGGCATGTTCAGGGCCTTGACCACGCTGTAGGTGATCTCCCAGCCGGGATAGTAGCCCTTGCCTCGCAGGAGTTCGGACAGCCGGGTCTTGGAGTAACCGGATCGGCTGACGAGGTCATCGAGAGTCAGGCCGCTCTCGGCAAGCCGGCTGCGGACCGACTCCAGCCACGTCCGATGTGCCACACCGGCAGCGTCGCAGATCGGCTCCGGCGGGCGTCCCCGGCGGCTGGGAGGTTCCCCTCCGGACTGGTCCTGCGCCGTGGGCGGCTTCACCGTGCAGACTCCTGACTTACGGCCGACGAGGCCGTCGCCATGTCCAGCGGTGGATCCGCGCCTTCGAACGCAGAGACGATCTGCTGGGCGAGGAGCCCGGATATGGAGAACAGTGCGGCCGTGGCGGTGAGGCACCCGAGCCCGGTCATCACCGCGCTCCACACGAGGGCCGGCGCCGGTCCAGCGACCGTCATCATCTGCCTGCTTGTCATCGCACCTTCCCTGAACGGAAAATGGGTCTGGAAGGAGGCTTCTTCGCAGCGGTGCTGAAGCGCCGTGAAGAAGTCGGAACGACAGCATGGAGCGCCGACGTCCCACGACTCAACGTGATCATGGAGTTACGGAACAATGGCCTCACGTCACCCGTACGGCTTAGTGGTCAGCACGCGAAGTCCTTCGGGGGTTGATCATGCTGCGAGTGCGGTGGAGGATCTTTCCTGTCGGTCGGTGAGTGTGTGCCGGTCGAGTCTGGTCAGTAGATCGTCCAGGTCGGTGGTGGTGAACTTCCACTGGAACGGCTGTGCCGTGGCGTTATAGCGGTCTTCGAATGCTCGGAGCCGGTCCCGGACCTCGTCGAGGTTCGTGAAGTCGTTGGGTGAGACGACCTTGCGTTGCACGATGGAGAAGAAGATCTCTATCAGGTTCAGCCAGGAGGCGTGGACGGGTGTATGGACCATGACGGCGTTCGGGAACCTGCTGTCCATGCGGTTGATGGCTGACTTGCCGCGCTGCGAGGAGCCGTTGTCGACGATCCAGTACACGCGTTTCGCGCTGGCGTAGGGCTCGATGGTCATGACCTGCTCGACCAGTTTCATGAACGGCACGATGCCGGTGGTCTGTTCGCAGCGGCCGAAGACTTCGGCCCGGTGGATCTCGTAGGCGGCCAGGTAGGCCAGGGCTACTCCGCGCCCGTAGGTGTGGTTGACACGCATCGCGCGGGCCTGGCCCGGCGCCAGGGTGGGGTGACAGCGGCAGCGGGCCTGGACAGAGGTCTTCTCATCCGCGGAGATGACGTACTCGTCATCGCCGAGCGGAGCGCCCTCGAAGACACGGCCATACAAGTCCAGGATTCGCTGCGCGGTGCCCTGGTGCGGAGTCTTGCGTTCGTAGGCCATCTTCTTGAACCGGTGGCGCTCGAAAGCGGTCAGCTCCACGGGCGCGGCGGAGCACACGGGCATGGAAGGAGAGCGGCCCATCTCTCGGAGGCGGTAACGGGAGCGGCAGCGCCTGCTTCCTGCACCGCCTGCGGGAAGCCTTCGCGGCGCATCGACCAACGTTCGCCCCGTAGTGGCGCGCTATTTGAAGGATGTGGCCGCAAGAGGGGAAAGCCCCGGCCAACTCCGGAGGCCGGATGCTCCATTGCTGCTGAAACGGTCATGAGGTCAGCGGTTGCCGTCCGTGGAGCTGGCGGAGGTTCGAGGACTGTGAGACTGGCGGTGGCGTGCGTGGTGAGGTTTTCGCCGTCCTCGGTGGCTTAGCGGGATCCCGCCGGGGCACGGAGCTGTTCGGCCAGCCGCTCGAGTTCGGCCGTCGTGGCAGACGAGGGTGCGTTGAGTCCGCTGTGCGCAGCCGTCGGGCTCTTCAGGAAGCGCCGGAGCACGGCCGCGAGGAGTCCTTGCGGCAGCATCTGCAACGCGGTGAACGCGCGGGGCACCGGCGGCGTCTTCATCGCGGCGAGATTTTCTCGCATGCGGTGGAGCATGCCGCGGACCGCGTCCGGGTCGTCGGCCAGCATTGCCGGACCACCCGCCGCGTGTACCGCCTGCCCGAGCGGGACTTCGAAGGCGGCGTGCGTCTTGAGCCAGGCATCCATGTGCGGCTCGGCCTTGGCGGTAATCCCGGCGGTGCGGAACGTCTCCACGATCCGTTCGATTCTCGGGGTGGTGCGGCCGTCGGGTTCGCCGATCGGCATCGCCACCCGGCGGGTCATGAAGTTGGTCTTGCGGTAGCGGACCACGTCGCCGTCCATGGTGCCGGCGGCCGCGGGGAAGCCGAGCAGCACCCGCTCGTGGCCGATCACCGCGCCCAGCGGCTCCGGGCCGGCGGCCCAGTTGTGAAGGAACAGCACGTCACCTTGGACGCCGACGAGTGATTCCAGCACCGCATCCACCTGGTGGGTGCGCACGAGGACGGTGATCAGGTCGTAGCCGCCGTCCGGGTGCTCTATCACCCGTACCGGCACCCGCCTGACCGGGCCGCCCTCCTCGGCGAGCTGCACTCCCCGCCGGCGCAGGGCGGTCAGCCGTTCGCCCCGAGCGAGGAGCGAGACGTCGTGGCCGACCTCATGCATGCGGGCGGCGAACAGGCTGCCGAGAACCCCGGCGCCATACACAAGTAGCTTCATAGCGAATCCTCACTCATGCGTTCGTTTGAATCATACGTTCGTTTCATTGAAACATATGTATCGTCCTCTATGTGGCAACCCCAGACACCCGCACCCAGATCCTCGACGCGGCCGAGCACCTCTTCGCCGAGCACGGATACCGCGGCACCTCCATCCGCGCGATCACCAAACTCGCCGGAGCGAACCTGGCCGCCGTCGGCTATCACTTCGGCTCGAAGGCGGAGCTGATGGCGGCAGTCGTCCGCCGCGTGACCGAGCCCGTCACCGCCGCCCAGAGCGCCGGGCTCGACAAACTCCTCGCCCGGACCCCCGACCCACCGGTCAGCGAACTGGTGGAGGCATTCGCGGGGCCGCTGTTCGACGAGATGCCGACCGGCGACGAGGGCGGCGCCCGGACGTCCCGGCTGATCGTGACGATCCTCAGCGACCCGGCCGAGGAGGCACGCAGCTGGACCGGCCCAGCCGAGGACTCGGTCCGTGAGCGCTACTTCGCAACCTTCGCGCGCGTACTGCCCGGCCTTTCCCCGGATGAGCTGTCGTTCCGGATGCGGGGGATCTTTGCCGTGACGGCCGTCGACCGCCTCCAGGTCCACCAGCAGCCCTCCCCTGGCTGCGCGTCCCCGGTAGCGGGCGAGGCGGCCCGGCGATGGGCTATCACGTTCCTGACGGCAGCGATGAGTGCACCACCGGTCCGCCCCTGACGACCCAAGACAGACGCCGGCGGCGCGAGTCACGCGGGTCAGCACGCTGCTCGAGTGTTTGCACGCGGCGAGCCGCGAGGTCAGGGAGTCACAGCACAGGGTCGTACCGCTGAGCTCCGGAACCAAGCGGCTGCGTCATCCTGCCCTCAGGGAGATCGAGTTGGAGCACGGCGTGCTCCAACTCGCCGACGATCCCGAGCAGAAACTGATCACCTTCAACGTCACCGACCAGGACCAGGCCTGGATCTCCCAGCTGTTGTAGACGAGCCTCACCCTGCCAGCCTGCGAAGACCACACGGCCAGATCTCCGGTCAACCCCCGAAGGACTTCGAGCGTCGACCACTTAGTCAGTCCATACTCGATGACGGCCCTCGATATAGGCAAAACATGACTGAATGAATGTCTTTGGTGGCAAGGTCGCACTTCTCGTTGTGGCACGCGTCGGAGAGTGCACCATGGGTAGCGGACGCCTCTTCAGGCGTGCACCTTCCGGTCTGGAAGGCCGCGCGGGACCCTTGTGCTGAGAGAACGACCAGAGGGGACCGCCCCGCTTCCGTCCAGCCGACCACGTGCTGGGCGGAAGCGGGCTCGGAGGAAACTCGGGTCTCGACGTCGGCCGCGCTCCCGCGCGGCCGGCTGGGTGATCTCCTGGCGCGGGTCCACCACCCGTCGGACGCGGCGAACCGGCTGCCCCGGGAGCCGGGCGACGCCCATGCCGTCACCACCGACCCGCGGCACCCCTGCACCCGGGCCCTCTTGCTCTCCGCCCCCGTGGCCGACGTCGCGGAGCAACGACGGAGCAGGGACTCGGCCGCCGCGCTCCGCCGTTCGGCGGTGCCCTCGGGCGCGGAAGTGACCTGAGTACGCGTCAGGAGGCCCGGGGACCCGCCGTCCAGGCTCCGTGCCCGGGGACGCACCGCGCGTAGACTGCCCCTTCCCAAAGCCGGGGAAGCGGTCCAGGATTGTCCCTCCGCGACGCAGGCCGCGACGAGCTGTGCCCCGCGTGCGCCAGGTGTCAGTACGTCGAGTAGGAGCATCTGTCATGGATTTCGGACTCGTCCTGCAGACCGACCCGCCCGCCTCGGCCGTCGTCGGACTCATGCGCCGCGCGGAGCGGAACGGCTTCCGCTACGGCTGGACCTTCGACTCCGCGGTGCTGTGGCAGGAGCCCTTCGTCATCCACAGCCGGATCCTGGAGCACACCGAACGACTGATCGTGGGCCCGATGGTGACGAATCCGGGGACCCGCACCTGGGAGGTCACCGCCTCCACGTTCGCCACGCTCAACGAGATGTACGGCAACCGCACCGTCTGCGGCATCGGGCGCGGTGACTCCGCGATGAGAGTGGCCGGCCGCAAGCCCGACACGCTGGCCCGGCTGGGCGAGGCCATCGAGGTGATCCGGGACCTCGCCGAAGGGCGCGAGGCCACCGTCGGCGGCCGGCCGGTCCGGATCCCCTGGGTGAAGGAGGGCCGGCTGCCCCTCTGGATGGGCGCGTACGGGCCCAAGGCCCTCGCGCTGGCCGGGGAGAAGGCCGACGGCTTCATCCTCCAGCTGGCAGACCCCTACCTTGCCGAGTGGATGATCAAGGCGGTGCGCGACGCGGCCGCCGCCGCGGGCCGCGACCCGGACTCCGTCACGATCTGCGTCGCCGCGCCCGCGTACGTGAGCGAGGACCTGGATCACGCGCGTGAGCAGTGCCGCTGGTTCGGCGGGATGGTCGGCAACCACGTGGCCGATCTCGTCTCCCGGTACGGGGAGCACTCCGGAATGGTGCCCGACGCCCTCACGGAGTACATCGCCGGACGCTCCGGCTACGACTACAGCCACCACGGCCGCACCGGGAACCCGGACACCGCCTTCGTCCCGGACGAGATCGTGGACCGCTTCTGTCTGCTGGGTCCCGCCGACGCCCACATCGAGAAGCTCCGGGTCCTGCGGGACCTGGGCGTCGACCAGTTCGCCCTCTACGACATGCACGACGCGCGTGAGGCGACCATCGACGCCTACGGCTCCACGGTCATCCCCGCGCTGTCCCGCTGAGCCCCTCGGTCGCCCTAGGAGACCTTGCTCAGGGCAGGATCGGTGCGCCAGACGAACGCCAATTCGGACAGCGGTACGCCGAGGACCTCGCTGAGCCGGACGACGGTGCCGAACGCGGGCGTGGGCAGCCGGCCGGTCTCGATCTTGCGGAGGGTCTCCGGCGAGATCTCCGCCGCCACGGCCACGTCGACGAGGCCGCGTCCGGCCCGGGCGGTGCGCAACGCGGCCCCGAGACGACGGCCCGCCTCGATCTGTTCGGGGGCGAGCGGATGACGAACCATGCGCACATGCTAGAGCGGCGGGCGTTCCGGCAGCAACCACTCCGGCCCCTGGTATAAATATACCTACCAGTGCCCCGGAGACATCGAGGATCGCAGTGATTGAGCACAAGACCCCCCAGGACATCGAGCGCATGCACGTCACCGGGCAGTTCCTCGGGCAGGTGCTGGCGGAGCTCGGGGACCTCGCCGCGGTGGGGGTCAACCTGATGGACCTGGAGCACCACGCGCGCCGACGGATCAAGGAGCGCGGCGCGGAGTCCTGCTACTGGGACTACGAGCCCTCGTTCGGGAAGGGGCCGTTCCGCAACGTGGTGTGCCTCTCGGTCAACGATGCCGTGCTGCACGGCCTGCCGCACAGCTACACGCTGCGCGACGGGGATCTGCTGACCATGGACATGGCGGTGGTCCTCGACGGCTGGGCCGCGGACTCGGCCCACTCCGTGATCGTCGGTACCCCGGCCCCGGAGGACCTGCGGCTGATCGAGGCCACCGAGGTCGCCCTGGAGGCCGCCATCGAGGCCGCTCAGCCGGGCAACAGGCTCGGGGACATCTCGGCGGCCATCGGCGGGGTCGCCGCCCAGTACGGCTACCCGGTCAATCTGGAGTTCGGCGGTCACGGGATCGGCCGCACGATGCACGAGGACCTGCACATCCCCAACGACGGCCGTCCCGGCCGCGGCTGGAAGCTGCGTCCCGGCCTGACCCTCGCGATCGAGCCCTGGTTCGCCGCCGGCACCGACAAGATCGTCTACGACCCCGACGGCTGGACGATCCGCTCGGCCGACGGCTCACGCACCGCTCACTCCGAACACACGGTCGCCATCACCGAGACCGGCCCGCTCGTACTCACCCGCCGCCCGCAGAGCACCTGAGGGCCGGGAGGGACGGGCCGTAGCTCCCGTCCCTCGCGCCGGGCGGCCGTGCCGCCGCCCTACTTCGCCCGCGCCATCTCCTGCACCCGGCCGCGGACGACGAACCAGCCGCCGACCAGGGCCGCGGCGATCAGCGGCAGGCACATCACGGTCGTCCGGCCGACGCCGCCGCCCCACCACATCAGGAACGCCACCCCGACGAGGAACAGCAGGGTGACGATCTGGGTGTAGGGAGCCCAGGGCAGGCGGTAGGCGGGCCTGGTGACCCGGCCGTCCTGCGAGCGGTGCCAGAACACCAGGGAGCAGAGCATGATCATGCCCCAGGTCCCGAGGATCCCGATCGACGCGAAGTTCAGCACGATCTCGAACGCCTGGCCGGGAACCACGTAGTTCAGTCCCACCCCCAGCACCCCGAAGCCCGCGGTCAGCAGGATGCCGCCGTAGGGGACCTGCCCCTTGTTCATCAGGCCGGTGAAGCGGGGTGCGGAACCCGACAGGGCCATGGAGCGCAGGATGCGGCCGGTGGAGTACAGGCCCGAGTTCAGGCTCGACAGGGCGGCGGTCAGCACGACCAGATTCATCACGCCGGCCGCACCCGGTACACCGAGCTTGTCCATGACGGTGACGAACGGGCTCTGATTCCCGGAGTACGCGGTGTAGGGCAGCAGCAGCGCGAGCAGCACGACCGAGCCGACGTAGAACAGTCCGACGCGCCACATGATGGAGTTGATGGCGCGGGGCATGATCTTCTCGGGGTTCTCGGTCTCGCCGGCGGCGACGCCGCACAGCTCCACGGACGCGTAGGCGAAGACGACGCCCTGGATCACGAGCAGCATCGGAAGTGTGCCGAGGGGGAAGACGCCGGAATCCGAGACGGTGGACAGGCCTGGGGTGTGGCCGTCCACCGGATGTTGGGTGACCACGAGGAAGACACCGATCAGCATGAAGGCGACCAGGGCCGCCACCTTGATGATCGCGAACCAGAACTCCATCTCGCCGAAGTACTTCACCGAGATCAGATTGGCCGTGAGCACCACGGCGAGGGCGATCAGGGCGAGGATCCACTGCGGGATGTCGCTGAACATGCCCCAGAAGTGGGCGTACGTCGCCGCCGCGGTGATGTCCGCGATCGCCGTGGTCGACCAGTTGAGGAAGTACAGCCAGCCGGCCGCGAAGGCGCCCTTCTCGCCCATGAACTCACGGGCGTAGGAGACGAAGGCGCCGGACGAGGGGCGGTAGAGGATCAGCTCGCCCAGCGCGCGGACGACGAAGAACGCGAAGACACCGCAGACGGCGTAGGCGATGGCGAGGGAGGGGCCGGCGTCGGCGAGACGTCCGCCCGCACCGAGGAAGAGCCCGGTGCCGATCGCGCCGCCGATGGCGATCATGTTGATGTGGCGGGACTTGAGGTCCTTGCTGTAACCGGCGTCGCCGGCGTCCACGTGGGGGGAGCTCGCCGCCGGTGCGCCGGAGGCGGGCTGATCAGCTGCCGTGATGCTGCCGTCACTCATGGAGGGGGTTCGCCTTTGAGAGGGGGGAGACGGCCGGTTCCGGCCAGGGCTCCGTGGGGGAGCGACCCGGCGTCGGCCTTACGTTCATGATCAGGAACCCTGTGATTCTGGCAGCGCGCTCTGCCCGGCGGAAACAAATCTGAGGTATTCCAGAGGTTTCGGCACGGTAAAGGAGGTGAGCGCATGGGCCCCCTCAGGTGCGCTCAGCCGCCCCGTCGACGGGGACACTCAGCCGGTCGGCCACCGCGGTGAGGGCCGGGCCCAGCGGCAGTGCGACGCGGGTGGTGGCGTACCGGTCGCCCCGTGTCGGGTCCCGGTTGACGATCAGTACCGGCTTTCCCGCCTCGGCCGCCTGGCGGACGAACCTGAGCCCGGACATCACCGTCAGTGAAGAGCCCAGGACCAGCAGCGAGGACGCCTCGCGGACCAGTTCGCGGCAGAGTTCGACCCGCCGCGGGGGCACGGCCTCGCCGAAGAAGACCACGTCCGGCTTGAGGACGCCGCCGCAGACCACGCAGGGCACCACGTGGAAGTCCCCGACCTGTTCGTCGGTGAGGTCGGCGTCACCGTCCGGGTTCATCGCGGCGGCCACGGGCCTGAAGCCCGCATTGGCCTCCTCCAGCCGCCGGGCCAGTTCGCGGCGCGGGCTGAGCGCGCCGCAGGACAGGCAGACCACCCGGTCCAGGCTTCCGTGGAGCTCCACGACGCCCTCGCTGCCGGCGGCCTGGTGCAGACCGTCGACGTTCTGGGTGATCACACCCGAGAGCAGACCGTGCCGTCCGAACGCGGTCACGGCCCGGTGTCCCGCATTGGGGCGGGCGCGGCCGAAGGTGCGCCAGCCGAGGTGGCTGCGCGCCCAGTACCGGCGCCGGGCCTGGGCGCCGCCGGTGAAGTCCTGGTAGGTCATCGGGGTGTGCCGGCTCAGGCTCCCGCCCTCGCCCCGGTAGTCGGGGATGCCCGACTCCGTGGAGATGCCCGCCCCGCTGAGCACCAGCACACCGCCGGAGCCCAGGGCCTCGGTGACCGGCTCCGGATCCGTGGTGCCCGGCGGCAGGTCCGCGGCGGGGGTCCAGCTCAGGGTGGGGCGCATGCGCATGCCCTCCAGCGTACGGAACGGGCTGCCCGGTGCGGCGGCCCTGGGGATATCCCCCGCAGGAGTCCTGCGGGCAGCAGGCTGTGCGGGCACCGCGGCCCGCGGGGAGGCTTGATCCATGGCACTCTCGCACCGATCACCTCACCTGCTCCGGTTACCTCTGCTCCTGCTCCTGCTGGTGCTGACGCTCGCGTTCACCACGTCGACCGTCGCCACCGGACGGGCGCACGCGACCGCGGCGACCACCGCCGATCCGGTACGCGACCTGGCCCGCGCCGCGCACCCGCTGCGCTTCACGGAGCCCGGCGCCCCCGACGGCGACCTGCGCGCACTCGGCCGCATGACCGGTGCGGCGAAGATCGTCGGGCTGGGTGAGGCCACCCACGGCTCCCGGCAGTTCTTCACGATGAAGCAACGCGTCTTCCGGTACCTCGTCGAGGAGAAGGGCTTCACCACCTTCGCCCTGGAGGCGCCCTGGTCCACCGGCCTGGTCCTCAACGACTACGTACTGCACGGCAACGGCGACCCGGAGCAGATCATGCGGAAGGAGTTCCAGAGCTCGTACCGGATATGGAACACCCGCGAGTACCTCGATCTGCTGAAGTGGATGCGCGCGCACAACGTCCGCCATCCCGGCCGCCCCGTGCAGTTCATGGGTAACGACAACGGCTACGCGGGGCCCGAGCTCTTCGACGCGGTCACGGACTACGTGTCCGCG
Organism: Streptomyces sp. NPDC002793; assembly: GCF_040295485.1. NCBI lineage: Bacteria > Bacillati > Actinomycetota > Actinomycetes > Kitasatosporales > Streptomycetaceae > Streptomyces > Streptomyces sp. NPDC002793. Next base: position 12,297 of record NZ_JBEOVL010000033.1, read on the forward strand.
CACCACCCGGAGCTGCTGCCGGAGTTCCGCCGCCTCTACGACGGGTTCCGGCCGACGAAGAGCGTCGAGGAGACCGTCTACGAGAACATGACCCGACCCCTCGCCGAGCGTGAACGGACGGCCGCACTCGTGGGGCACGCCTACGAGCTGCTCCGTGAGCAGGGCCCGGACGGGGACCGGGAGGCGTACGCGTGGGCCCTCCAGCACGCCAGGGCCATCTCCCAGACCGGCACCCTGTACGCGTACTACGACTTCTCCGACCCGGCGAAGATCGCTCAGGCCATGCTCCTCCGCGACCGGACCATGGCGGAGAACACCGCGTGGTGGCAGCGTCACACCGGTCACCGGATGCTGCTGTCGGCCCACAACGGCCATGTCTCCTACGAGTCCGACAATCCCGAGCAGTATCCGAGGACCCAGGGGGAGTTCCTGCGTGAGGTGGTCGGCGCCGACTACATGAACATCGGCTACACCTTCGGGCAGGGCTCGTTCAACGCGATGGACCTGACGGACCCGGAGGAGCCCTACCGCCGTTTCTCGGTGGGACCGCTGGGCGCGGGCAGCAACGAGGAGGTGCTGGAGCGGGTCATGCGCCGTGACTACTACGTCGATCTGCGTGCCGTACCCGGTCCGACCCGGGGCTGGCTGTCGGAGAAGCGGCTGACCCGGTCCATCGGGAACGCCTGGCCGGAGGACGCCTACCAGACCTCGCTCGGGCGCCAGTTCGATGTGCTGGTGCATCTCCACCGTGTCACCGCCGCGGACCTCCTGCCGACCGGCTGACGGCGCCCGGGCCGCGCCGGGCCCGGCTGTCAGGACTGAGCCGGAGCCCGGCCGAGCAGGGCGCTGACGTCCACCGTCTCGTCGGCGGGCGGCGTGGCCGTGGGCACCGGCTCGTCGAAGCCGGAGAAGTCCACGGCCGCGTCCGCCCCGTCGCCCCGTACGGTGATCCGCACCGGGTGGTGCGCGCCCTCGGTGTCCACGTAGGCCGTCAGCCGTTGTCCGTGGAGCGTCCTGGTGACGGGGACGGTCCTCACGCCGTCGACCGTCGTCACCTCACCCTTGGTGAACGACCCCGCGGCCGTGCCGGCGTTGTCGGTGACCAGTTCGCGGAAGGTGTCCAGATCGCACGCCTCCACGACGGGCCGCAGCCTGGCGTCCTCGGCCGACCCCTTCATGTACCGTCCGGCGAGGACGGCGTCGAAGGCCGAGCCGCCGACCGGTACCTGGTTCTCCCAGAAGTCCGCGTCCGGCTTCAGCCAGACCGAGTCGCCCCGCTTGACGATGTCGACCGTGCCCTTGCCCTCGCCCAGGTCGACGTCGCCCGCGCAGTTGCCGTCCCGGTCCAGGCTGAGGTCGGCCGTCATGGGGGAGCGGCCCTCCCCGAAATCGCCCCGTGCCTCCATGCGCAGGGACCGGACGTCCAGCAGGGCGTCACGGGATCGGTCGGCGATCTGCTCCGCGGGCAGCGACTCGATGTCGTCGTCCGCCTGCGCCACGGTGCCGCCGCTGACGGCGAGCACGACCACTGCGGTGCACGCCGCGGCCCGTGCGGCGATGTGCTGTCCTGTCACCGCGCCTCCTCGGAAACATCCCTGGTCAGGGCCCTTGCGAGCGAGGTTCACCCTATGGCCGAGGCTACGCCCGCGCACGGTCGCCCGCGCGGCGGGCCGGGCGTGGCGGATGGGCCGGAACCCGTTGCGCGCGGAAGCCGCTCCCGTCGCGCCGCGCCGGACAGGAGTGGCCGGTTCCGCCGGAAAGGGCGCGGGCCACTGTGGAGAGGGGACGGCCGAGGAGATATCTTGATGTCAAGCAATGTTGCAGACGTGGAGCGGAGCACCCGGTGACTGACTCGACCATCATCTATACGCACACCGACGAGGCCCCTGCCCTGGCGACGTACTCGTTCCTGCCGGTCATCGAGGCCTACGCCTCGACCGCGGGTGTCACGGTGGAGCGCCGCGACATCTCCCTGGCGGGGCGGATCATCGCCGGCTTCCCGGAGCGTCTCAAGGCCGATCAGCGTATCGATGACGCGCTTGCCGAGCTCGGCGAGCTGGCCAGGACTCCCGGCGCGAACATCATCAAGCTGCCCAACATCTCGGCCTCGATCCCGCAGCTGAAGGCCGCGATCGCGGAGCTGCAGGAGCAGGGCTACGCCCTCCCGGACTACCCGGACGACCCGCAGACCGACGAGGACAAGGACGTCCGCGCCCGGTACGACAAGGTCAAGGGCAGCGCGGTGAACCCCGTCCTGCGTGAGGGCAACTCCGACCGCCGTGCCCCCGCGTCGGTCAAGAACTACGCGAAGGCGCACCCGCACCGCATGGGTGCCTGGACCGCCGACTCGAAGACCAACGTCGCCACCATGGGTGTCGACGACTTCCGCTCGACGGAGAAGTCCGTCGTCATCTCCGAGGCCGGCTCGCTGCGCATCGAGCTCGCGGGCGACGACGGCACGACCACCGTGCTGCGTGAGTCCGTCCCGGTCCTCGCCGGTGAGGTCGTGGACGCGGCCGTCATGCGCGTCGCCGCGCTGCGTGAGTTCTTCACCGCCCAGGTCGCGCGTGCCAAGGCCGAGAACGTGCTGTTCTCCGTGCACCTCAAGGCCACGATGATGAAGGTCTCCGACCCGATCATCTTCGGCCACGTGGTCCGCGCCTTCTTCCCCAACACCTTCGCCAAGTACGGCGACGTGCTCGCGGCGGCCGGCCTGACCCCGAACGACGGTCTCGGCGGCATCCTCAAGGGCCTCGACTCCGTGCCGCACATCGGCGCAGAGATCAAGGCGTCCTTCGAGGCCGAGCTCGCCGAGGGCCCCGCCCTGGCGATGGTCGACTCCGACAAGGGCATCACCAACCTGCACGTGCCGAGCGATGTCATCGTCGACGCGTCCATGCCGGCCATGATCCGTACGTCCGGCCACATGTGGGGCCCGGACGGCAACGAGGCCGACACCCTCGCGGTCCTGCCGGACAGCAGCTACGCCGGCGTCTACCAGGTCGTCCTCGACGACTGCCGCGCCAACGGCGCCTTCGACCCGTCGACCATGGGCTCCGTACCCAACGTCGGCCTGATGGCGCAGAAGGCCGAGGAGTACGGCAGCCACGACAAGACCTTCGAGATCCCCGCCACCGGCACGGTGCGTGTCGTCGACGGCAAGGGCGACGTCGTCCTGGAGCAGGCCGTCGGCGCCGGTGACATCTTCCGGATGTGCCAGACCAAGGACCTCCCGATCCAGGACTGGGTCAAGCTCGCCGTCACCCGCGCCCGCGCGACCGGCAACCCGGCCGTGTTCTGGCTCGACGAGGGCCGCGCGCACGACGCCAACCTCATCGCCAAGGTCAACACCTACCTGGCCGACCACGACACCGACGGCCTGGACATCTCCATCCGTACGCCGGAGGAGGCCACCGCGTTCTCCCTGGAGCGCATCCGCCGCGGCGAGGACACCATCTCGGTCACCGGCAACGTCCTGCGTGACTACCTCACCGACCTGTTCCCCATCCTCGAGCTGGGCACCAGCGCGAAGATGCTCTCCGTCGTCCCGCTCATGAACGGCGGCGGACTGTTCGAGACCGGCGCCGGCGGCTCCGCGCCCAAGCACGTCCAGCAGCTGGTCAAGGAGGACTACCTGCGCTGGGACAGCCTGGGTGAGTTCCTCGCGCTCGCCGTCAGCTTCGAGCACCTCGCCACCACCACGGACAACGCGCGCGCCAAGGTGCTCGCCGAGACCCTGGACCGGGCCACGGGCACCTTCCTCAACGAGGACAAGTCCCCGAGCCGCAGGCTCGGCGGCATCGACAACCGTGGCAGCCACTTCTACCTGGCGCTCTACTGGGCCCAGGAGCTGGCGAAGCAGAGCGACGACGCCGCGCTCGCGGAGGCGTTCGGGCCGCTCGCCAAGACGCTGGCCGAGCAGGAGGAGACCATCGTCGCCGAGCTCGTCGCCGTCCAGGGCAAGCCGGCCGACATCGGCGGCTACTACCAGCCCGACCCGGCGAAGGCGGAGGCCGTCATGCGTCCGTCGGCCACCTTCAACAAGGCCATCGCGACCCTGGGCTGATCCCGGCCGCGTACCCGCACGGAACGGCCGCCCCGGCAGGCACACGCCTGCCGGGGCGGCCGTTCCCGCGTCAGTGGGCCGGGAGCGCCGGGTCCCTTACGGCACTCGCGCCGTCCACTCCGCGCTGCTGAACTTCGTCGCGGCCAGTTCCTCCGCACGCGCCAGCTCCTCGCCGGTGACGCTGCCGGGTGCCAGGCCGTAGCGGTCGTGGAAGGACTGCACCATGCGGTCGATGACAGCCTCCCTGGGCAGGCCCGTCTGACGGCGCAACGGATCGACGCGCTTCTTGGCGGACTTGGTGCCCTTGTCCGACATCTTCTCCTTGCCGATGCGGAGGACCTCCAGCATCTTTCCAGCGTCGATGTCGTAGGACATGGTGACGTGGTGGAGGATCGCGCCCGGTCCTCCGTCCGGGCCGACCATGCGCTTCTGGGCTGCGCCCGCGATCTTCCCGACATCCGTGGCGATGTCGTTGAGAGGCTGGTACCACGCCTTGATTCCCATGTCTCCGAGCGCCTCCAGGACCCATTCGTCGAGATAGGCGTAGGAGTCGGCGAAGGAGAGTCCCGATACCAGGGACGAGGGGACCGACAGGGAGTACGTAATGGTGTTCCCCGCCTCCACGAACATGGCTCCGCCGCCCGAGATACGGCGTACGACGGTGACGCCGTGGCGTGCGGCGCCCTCGGCATCGACCTCGTTGCGGAGGGACTGGAAGCTGCCGATGATGACGGCGGGGGCGCCCCACTCCCAGACGCGGAGCGTCGGGGGCCGACGCCCGGCGGCGACCTCGGTGGTGAGCACCTCGTCGAGGGCCATGTGCAGAGCCGGGGCCTGTGGGCCCGCGTGGATGAACTGCCAGTCGTAGTCGGTCCAGTCGGTGGCCTGCGCGAGCGCCCGGCGCACCGCCACCGCGACCCCCTCGGCGGTGATCCCGTACATCACCGTGCCCTCGGGCAGTGCCGCTTCGATGCGGGCGGCCAGTCCGGTGGCGTCGGTGTCGGCGGGGGCACCTTCCAGGGCTGCGTCGATCGCCGCGATCGCCTCGTCGGGTTCCAGGAAGAAATCGCCCGCGACCCGGACACCGCGCAGTACGCCCCCTTGGTTCTCCAGGTCGACCACCACGAGTTTGCCGCCAGGAACCTTGTATTCGCCGTGCATCGTCTGGCCTCCGCTGAGTGTGAATCCCTTCCACGTTAGCGCGCGGCGACCGGGTTCTCTTCCCTGTGCGGGACGGGCCGCCAGTCGGTCGTGGCCATTCGCCCTCACCGAGTGGGGCACCGGAAACCACCGAAGCTGGACACACTGCTCACCGAGGCGGAGAACGCGGTGCTTGTGCCTCTCTGACCTCGCCGGAACGCGAGCAGCCGGCCCAGCTCCTCACCGTCCTGGTGGACCATCACGGCCAAAACATGTGAACGAGTGACGCCGCAGTCCCTCGTGGCTGAAGGGCTGAAGGGCTGGAGCGGCCAGGGGTGGCCATTCTTCGGCCGCCCGGCGGATGCGAGCGAGATCGGGCAGCTCGACGCCGACGGATGCGTATTCGGCTGTTCCACCACAACTGAGGTCAGCCGCGAGGCAGGACGCCCATGAGGGTCGCGGTCAGGGCCAGCTTCAAGGAGATTGCCAGCTCCAGGTGGAAGCGGGCCAGGACCGGCTCGGCCTCGTAGGCGGCCCGCAGGCTGGGTGGGGGTGTGCTGTACGCCGACAGCGCGCCGGCCATGACCATGGTTTGCAGGGCGAACAGGGTCGCGTTCTCGCCCAGCTCCGGCAGGTACCTCTCGATCAGGGCGGTCATGGTGGTAAGGCGGTCCAGCGAGGCGTGCTTGTAGCGTGCCACGACCTCGACGGAGACGTTGTGTTCCAGGACGCTGCCCTGTGCGCCGAAGAGGTCGCACAGCACCGGTCGGCCGGAGAGTGAGCGGCTGAGGATCTCGGCCACCGCTGCCGCCCGCTCGGACATGGGTAGATCTTCGTGGACGCCGGCAGCCAGCTCGTCCGCCAGTTCCGTCAGCCACTCCTGCAGGAAGTGGTCCAGCAGTTCCAGCAGCACCGCCTCGCGCGACTCGAAGTAGCGCAGCACGTTCGGCTTCGCCAGGCCCACCCGGCGGCTGAGCTCGTTCAGGGTGACCGCGGCCACCGGCATCTCGTCGAGCATCGCCGACGCCGCGTCGAGGATCGCCCGTCGCCGGACCTCCCTCTGTTCTTCGGTTCGCGCCCGCTGAAAAGTCACGATCACCAGCCTAACTTAAGTACCTTCGGTACGTTGGCAACGTACCGAAAGTACTTTAACGTCGGCATGGAAGATACCTCCGGTACGATAAAGCAGTTGGGGGCCTGACATGAGCGACAAGTGGACGACGGCGAACGTTCCGGACCAGCGCGGGCGGGTGGCCGTGGTGACCGGGGCCAACACCGGACTGGGGTACGAGACCGCCAAGGTGCTCGCCGAGCGTGGGGCGTCCGTGGTGCTCGCCGTGCGCGACGTCGAGAAGGGCGAGCGGGCAGCGGCCCGCATGACCGGCGATGTGACCGTGCAGGCGCTGGACCTGACCTCGCTCGAGTCCGTCCGGACCGCGGCGGCGGCGCTGCGGTCCCGGCTCGACCGGATCGACTTGCTGATCAACAACGCCGGCGTGATGTACACCCCGAAGCAGACCACCCGGGACGGCTTCGAGATGCAGTTCGGCACCAACCACCTCGGCCATTTCGCGCTCACCGGGCTGCTGCTGGACCTGATGCTGCCGGTGCCGGGCTCGCGCGTGGTGACGGTCAGCAGCACCGGCCACCGCATTCGGGCCGCGATCCACTTCGACGACCTGCATTGGGAGCGGTCGTACGGTCGGGCCGCCGCCTACGGTCAGTCCAAACTGGCCAACCTGATGTTCACGTACGAGCTGCAGCGTCGGCTCGCCACGCGCGGCACCACCGTCGCGGTGGCCGCGCACCCCGGCATGTCCAGCACCGAGCTCGCCCGCAACACCCCCGCCGCCCTCCGGCTTCCGCTCACCTGGCTCGCGCCGCTGATCACCCAGACGCCGGCCATGGGCGCGCTGCCGAGCCTGCGCGCCGCCACCGACCCCGGCGTGCTCGGTGGCCAGTACTACGGTCCCGGCGGACGCAACGAGGTCAAGGGCCACCCCCGCCTGGTCACCTCCAGCCCGCAATCGTACGAGGTGGCCGTCCAGCAGCGGCTGTGGGCCGTCTCCGAAGACCTCACCGGGGTGAAGTTTCCCGTCGTCCAACCCGAGCAGCACGCGTCACCGGCCATCACCCTCGATCACTATGCGCGCCTCATGCCGTAGGGGGTCGCAGAGGGCGACAGGCGATCGATAGCCTGCTCGGCGATCAGGTGAACGACCTTGCAGGGTGAAACTCCCCAGATTCTCCCCAAGCCCGATCGTGAGCCGTGATCGGCCCGTCTGACCCGCACAACTGGCAAGGTGACGCGCGATGTTCACGACCCGGCCCACCCTCCAGGGCACCTTCGGCATGGTGTCCTCCACCCACTGGCTCGCCTCGCAGTCCGCGATGGCCGTCCTGGAGGGCGGCGGAAACGCCTACGACGCGGCCGTCGCCGCCGGATTCGTCCTGCACGTCGTCGAACCGCACCTCAACGGCCCGGCCGGCGAGGTCCCGATGATCCTGGCGCCGAAGGACGGCGACGTACAGGTGCTCTGCGGCCAAGGCCCCGCCCCCGCGGGGGCCTCCGCCGCGCACTACCGCTCGCTCGGCCTGGACCTGGTCCCCGGCACCGGCCCGCTCGCCGCCGCCGTGCCGGGCGCGTTCGACGCCTGGATGCTGCTGCTGCGAGACCACGGGACGAAGACCCTCGCCGAGGTCCTGCGCTACGCGATCGAATACGCCGAGGACGGCCATGCCCCCGTCGAGCGGGTCGGCCGGACCGTGGAGACCGTCCGCGCGCTCTTCGAGACGGAGTGGCCGAGCTCCGCCGAGGTCTACCTCCCCGGAGGAGAGGCGCCCCGGCCCGGCACGCTGTTCCGCAACCCGGCCCTCGCCGCGACCTGGCGCCGTCTGCTGGCCGAGGCCGAGGAGAAGGGCGGCCGGGACCGGGACGCCCAGATCGACGCGGCCCGCGCCGTCTGGCGTACGGGGTTCATCGGCGAGGCACTGGTCCGCCAGGCCGCCGTCCCCACCATGGACACCAGCGGTACCCGCCACACCGGCACACTCACCGCCGCCGACCTGGCGGACTGGTCCGCGACGTACGAGGCGCCCGCCACCTACGACTGGAACGGCTGGACACTGGCCAAGGCCGGAGGCTGGAGCCAGGGCCCCGCCTTCCTCCAGCAGCTCGCCCTCCTCCCGGCCGAGCTCCCGGCGTACGGTTCCGCCGACTACGTCCACCTGCTCATCGAGGGCTGCAAGCTCGCTATGGCCGACCGTGAGGCCTGGTACGGCGACGCCACCGGCGTACCGCTCGACACGCTGCTCTCCGGGCCGTACAACGACGAGCGCCGCGCCCTGATCAAGGACACCGCCTCCCTGGAGCTGCGCCCCGGCAGCCCCGACGGCCGCACTCCGCTGCTCAGCGCGCACGCCCGCGCCGTCGCCTCCGGCTTCGGCGCCCTGGGCGTCCCGGCGGCCGGAGCGGGCGAGCCGACGGTGGCCGAGGACGGCGCGACCCGGGGCGACACCTGCCACCTCGACATCGTCGACCGCTGGGGCAACATGGTCGCCGCGACCCCCAGCGGCGGCTGGCTCCAGTCCAACCCGGTCGTGCCCGGGCTCGGTTTCCCGCTCGGCACCCGGCTCCAGATGGCCTGGCTCGACGAGGGCCTGCCGAACACGCTGACCCCCGGCCGCCGCCCACGCACCACCCTCACCCCGTCCCTCGCCCTGCGCGACGGGGTCCCCGTCATGGCCTTCGGCACCCCCGGCGGCGACCAGCAGGACCAGTGGCAGCTGCACTTCTTCCTCGCCGTGGCGCTGCGCGCCGAGGTCCGGGGCGGGCTCGACCTCCAGGGCGCCATAGACGCCCCGAACTGGCACAACGACAGCTTCCCGGGCTCCTTCTTCCCGCGCGGGATGCGCCCGGGCAGCGTCACCGTCGAGGACGGCATGGACCCGGAGGTCGTCGGAGAACTCCGCCGCCGCGGCCACCACGTCACGGTCGGTGACCCGTGGTCCGAGGGCCGGTTGTGTGCCGTCGCCCGTGACCCGGAGACCGGTGTGCTGTCGGCCGCAGCCAATCCCCGGGGGATGCAGGGCTACGCCGTAGGCCGCTGACCACCTGCCCGGGGCGCCCCCGGCGGACCGTGCTTAGCTGGAGTCATGATCGATGACTTCCTGTACGGGACCGCCGGGCACGCCGGGCAGACGGCCGAGGTGGAAGCAGTGGTCCGCGCGGCGGCCGCCGCCGAGATCCTGCCCCGCTACCGGCAGCTCGCCGCACACGAGATCGTCGAGAAGAGCGGCCCGCACGACCTGGTCACCGCCGCGGACCGGCTGGCCGAGGAACACCTCACCGCGTCCCTGACCCGGCTGCTGCCGGGCTCGGTCGTGGTCGGCGAGGAAGCGGTCCACGCCGACCCCGCCGTCTACGACGCGCTCGGCGGCGACGCGCCCGTGTGGATCGTCGACCCGGTCGACGGCACCCGCCAGTTCGTGCACGGCGAACCCGGCTTCTGCACCCTGGTGGCCCTCGCCCTGCACGGCGAGGTGTACGCCTCATGGACGTACGCCCCCGTCCTCGACGAGATGGCGGTAGCCGTGAAGGGACGGGGCGCCACGCTCAACGGCACCGCGCTGCACAGCGGTTCGCCCGCGCCCGGCGCGGTGCTCAAGGTGGCCATGTCCCACCCCGACTACACCTCCGACGCCCAGAAGCGTGCTCTGCTCGGCCTGCGGACCGACGGCATCGACGCCCGCGCGTGCGGATCGGCCGGCCTGGAGTACCTCGCCGTGGCGTGCGGCGCGCAGGACGCGGTGGCCTTCAACTGGGAGTTCGCCTGGGACCACGCGGCGGGCCTGCTCCTGGTCACCGAGGCGGGCGGCTCGCAGTCGACGCTCTCGGGTGTCCCGTACCGCATCACCGGCGGCAACGACCTGCCGTTCACCGCGGCCAGGGACCGGGGGACGGCGGAGCGGGTCCTCCAGGCGCTACGGACCGGCCGGGGGCCGGCCGCCGGGGGCTGAGGAGCCGTCCAGCACCGCCCTCACCTCGCGTACGACACCGGCCGCCGTCTCCACGGAGGCCGGGCCCAGACCGCGCAGCGCCTCGGACACCCGGTCGGCGAAGCCGGCCGGGGTGGCCGGCAGGGCTGCGGCGGAGGCGAGCGCACCCTTCTCGTTGAGACACCAGACACGGTGGTGGGCGTGCAGGGCCTGGGCGAGGACCCCGAAGGCCTTCGACAGACAGAGGGCGACGTGGAGCGTGTCCCCGGACGAGGCCGACTTACGCGCGGCGGCCACGGAGAAGTCCGCCTCCCACGCCGTGTCGGTCAGCGCACGGCGCAGCGGGTCGGGGTAGACGCGCATCGCTTTCCGTAGGGCCGTGAGCCCGCCGCTCGGGTCCTCGACGACCTGGCCCAGGGCGACCTCGCCCACGTAGCACGGGGACCAGAAGCCCAGCGGGTGGCCGGGCTGGATGCCCACCTCGAAGCGCCCCGCCCGGCAGTCCGACCACACGGCCTCCACGCGGTCCAGATCGCGCAGGATCCAGTCGACGGCGACGCCGTCGACCGTCAGCCACGCCCCGCCGTTCACCCAGATGCCCCAATCCCCGGGTCCCGCCACCTCGGCGGGCGCCCCCTGGACCTCGGACGCCAGTGCGGTGAGAGCGGCCAGGTCCGGGGCACCCCGGTAGTAGACGCCGAGGTCCCAGTCGGAATCGGGGCGGTGGGTGCCCCGGGCCCGGCTTCCGCCCAGGGTGACGGCCTCGACGCCGGAGAGCCGGACGAGCCGGGAGGCCATCGCGGCGACGGCGGGAGAGGGTATGCATGCGTGGTTCATCGGGCGGGAGGTTACCCGGGGGCCCGATGTGGGTGCGCGCGAATATCCTGGGTTCCCTGGCCATCGGCTGACGAAGGAGTCCGAAGGTGCCATCGATGCTGGATGCCGTCGTCGTGGGGGCGGGCCCGAACGGGCTGACAGCCGCGGTCGAGCTGGCCCGCCGCGGCTTCGCCGTAGAGGTCTTCGAGGCGGGGGAGACCGTCGGCGGCGGTGCCCGCACGGAGGAGCTGACCCTCCCGGGCTTCCTCCACGACCCGTGTTCCGCCGTGCACCCGCTGGGCATCGGGTCCCCGGCCTTCCGCGCCATGCCGCTCGCCCGGCTCGGCCTCGAATGGCTCCACGCCCCGCTGTCGCTCGCCCACCCCTTCCCGGACGGCTCCGCCGCGGTGCTCACCCGGTCCGTCGGGGAGACCGCCATGTCGCTGGGCCCGGAGGACGCGGGCGCCTACCGCAGGCTGGTCGCTCCCTTCACGGGGCACTGGGACACCCTCGCGGAGGACTTCCTGCGCACTCCGTGGGACGGCCTGCCCAAGGATCCGCACCGCTACGCGCGCTTCGGGCTGGCAGCGGTCCAGCCCGCCACCCTTCTCTCCCGGCGTTTCCGGGGGGAGAAGGCACGCGGTCTGATCGCGGGGCTCGCCGGGCACGCCATCGCACCTGCCAGTGGCATCGCGACCGGCGGCATCGCACTGCTCTTCGCACTCGCGGCACACGAGAACGGCTGGCCGGTGCCGCGCGGCGGCTCGCAGGCCATCTCCGACGCGCTGGCCGCCTTCCTCCTCGAAGAGGGCGGCACCATCCGCACGGGCATCGAGGTCAGACGCCTCGACGAACTGCCGCCCGCCCGCGCGTACGTCTTCGACACCTCGCCGACCGCGCTCGCCCGTATCGCCGGGCTGGGCGGGGCGTACGACCACTACCGCTACGGGCCCTCCTGCTTCAAGATCGACTACGCGCTGTCGGGCCCCGTGCCCTGGACCGCCGAGGACGCCCGCCGCGCCGGCACGGTCCACCTCGGCCCCTCCGCAGCCGAGATCGACGCGGCCCTGCGCGCGGCGGGGGAGGGGCGGGACCCGAGCGTCCCGTTCCTGATCACCGCTCAGCCGAGCATCGTCGACCCGACGCGCGCCCCGGCGGGCCGCCACGTCTTCTGGGTGTACGGGCACGTCCCGTCCGGCTGGGAAGGCGACGCCACCGAGGTCATCGAGCGCCAACTGGAGCGATTCGCGCCGGGGTTCCGTGACCTCGTCCTGGCCCGCGCGATCGCCGGACCGCCCCGACTCGCGGCCCGTAACGCCAATTACGTCGGCGGTGACATCGCCACCGGCGCGTTCGCCGGGCTGCAGACGGTGCTCCGACCCAAGCTCGCCCGCGTGCCGTACGCCACCGCTCACCCCGCGGTCTTCCTCTGCTCGTCGGCCACCCCGCCCGGTCCCGGTGTGCACGGCATGTCCGGCCACCACGCGGCCAAGGCGGTGTGGCGGCACCTCAGGGCAAAGTGAGGTGGCGGAGGCTCTCAGCCCGTGGGCGCCAGCACAGCCGTGCGCCCGCCCAGTGCCCGGGAGAAGGTGTCCGTGACCTGGGCGAGGGCCTCGGCCGTGCCGGGGGCGACGGCCAGTGTGCCGTCCTCGCCGGTGGTGATGTCCTTGTCGAGCGTGAACCAGCCCGGGACGATGTGCGTCGCTCCCATGGAGCTGAGCACCGGGCGCAGCGCGTAGTCGATCGCCAGCACATGGGCCGTGCTGCCCCCGGTGGCCAGCGGCAGCACGGTCTTGCCGGTCAGCGCGAACTGCGGGAGCACGTCCAGCAGCGTCTTCAGCAGACCCGAGTAGGCGGCCTTGTAGACGGGGGTGCCGATGACCACCCCGTCCGCCGCCTCGAACAGTGCTGTGGCCCCGACGACGGCCGGGTGGCGGAAATCGGCGCCGAGCAGTGCCTCGGCGGGCAGGGTGCGCACGTCCAACGGCGTGACCTCGTGGCCCTGGTCCCGGAGCCGGTCGTCCAGGTGGCGCAGGAGGCGTGCGGTGCGGGAGGTGGCGGAGGGACTGCCGGAGACGGACAGGATGGTTGCCATGGGAGAGCCTTTCTCTACGGGGCGGACATCCCGGCGGTGCCGGGCGTGACAGGGGTTACCACGTGCTCGCTTCGACCGTGACGACCGGCACCAGCTCGTTGCGCACGGTCTCCAGGAAGGTGACGAGCTCCGCGGCCACCGAACGGTGCTGCGTGTCGTTCAGGACGTCGTGGTGTGCGCCCCGCACCACCGAGAGCCGGGCCTTCGGAAGGGACTTCGCCGTGCGCGCCAGTGCCTCGTGGTCCGCGAGCGGATCGGTGTCACCGGCCAGGAGCAGTACGGGGACGCCCACCTCACTGCCGTACGCCGACGAGAGCAGGGCCTCCGGCACCGCCCTGCCGAGCGCGCCGCGCCGGATCCCGGCGTCCTCGGTCAGGGCGCCCCGGTGGGCGGGGCACGCGGTACGCACGCCGAGCTCGTCCTCCCAGCCGGCCACGTCGGTGGCTGCCCCGAGGCCGGGCATGCCCGCGAGGACGACGGCGTCCGGCCGGGCGGCGGGCGGTACGCCGTCCCGGCCTAGGAGCGCCGCGACGACGGCGGCTCCGCTGTCGGCTCCGACGAGCACGAGAGGGCGTGCGACCCCCTCCTCGCCGGTGGCGGAGTCCTCCACGGCGGCGGCGAGGAGGGCGCCGAAGCGGAGCAGCGCCCCGGCCAGGTCCTGCTCGTCGAGGACGGGGGCGTCGACGACCCGCACGCGGTAGGCGTCGGCGGCCAGCCGGCTGCCGAGCCGGGTGTAGGCCGCCCGGGTCTCGCCCCGTCCGGGCACGACGAGGAGGGTGCCGCGTGTGCGGAGGCCCTCGGGGGCGTAGTGGTCGGTGTACTCGGTCAACTCGGTCTCCTGCGTGGGTGTGTGGGTGTGCGTGGGCGTTCGCGGTGCCCGTCGTCAGCCGTTCGCCGCCTCGCGCCCGGCGGTGTGGCGGTTCGCGGGGACGGGCAGGCCGAGGTTGCCGCGCAGGGTGTCGGCCTCGTACTCGGTCCGGAACAGTCCGCGCTGCTGCAGGAGGGGCACCACACCGTCCACGAAGCGTTCGAGGTCGGTGGTGTTGCGGAAGGCCAGGTTGATGCCGTCCAGGGTGCCCGCCTCCGACCAGTGCTCGATGGTGTCGGCCACGGTCTCCGGGGACCCGACGAACGGTGAGCGGCGGAACGCGTTGACCGACTCCGCTACTTGACGCAGCGTGAGTCTTTCTGCCGTCGCACGTTCGATGATCTTCCCCGCGCCTGTCCGGCCGCCCTTCTCCGCCAGGTGGGCGACGTCAGGGAACGGTGCGTCCAGGTCGTGCGTGCTGAAGTCGTACGCGCCGAAGGAGCGGCCCAGGAGTGCGAGGTTGCTCGCGAAGTCGTTGTCCTCCTCGAAGATCTCCCGCTCCCGGCGCCGTGCCTCCTCGTCGGTCGCACCGACGATCGGGCCGCCGTGGATGAACACCTTGATGTGGTCGGGGTCACGGCCGTGGGCCGCGGTGCGCTTCTTGATGTCGGCGTAGTACTCCTGGGCCGACTCCAGGGTGCCGCCCGGTGCGTAGATGCCCTCGGCGACGCGCGCGGCGAGGTCGCGGCCCTCGGCGGAGACCCCGGCCTGGAAGATGACCGGCTGTCCCTGGGGCGAGCGGGAGATGTTGAGCGGGCCCGCGACCTTGAAGTGCTCCCCGTCGTGGTCCAGCGCGTGCAGTCGTGACGGGTCGAGGAAGACGTCGCGCTCCACGTCGGCGGGGAACGCGTCGTCCTCGTAGGAGTCCCACAGACCGCGCGCGACCTGCACGGACTCCAGGGCGCGGCCGTACCGGGTGGCGTAGTCGAGGTGTTCGTCGAGTCCGTAGTTCTTCGACGTACCGGTGTCGAAGCTGGTCACGACGTTCCAGCCGGCGCGGCCGCCGCTGATGTGGTCGAGGGAGGCGAAGCGGCGGGCCAGGTTGAACGGGGAGTTGTACGTCGAGCTGGCGGTGCCGACCAGGCCTACGTGCCGGGTGTGGGTGGCGACCGCGGAGAGCAGGGTGAGCGGCTCCAGGCGGTTGAGGTAGTGCGAGGGGTAGGTGGCGTTGATGAACTGGCTGTCGACGACGAACAGCGCGTCGAAGAGGGCGTGTTCGGCTGCCTGCGCCTGCTGGATGTAGTAGTTGATGTCGATGCTGGCGTTCTTCGCGACGCCCGGGTCCTTCCAGAGGCCGTGCTGGCCGGGGCCGCCGACGCCGTACGGGTGCAGTGCGAGATGGATCCTGCGGGACATGGGGTGTTCCTCTCCTGGGGTGTGCGGGGGGCGGGAAGGGGCCGGGGCCCGGCGCGGTCAGCCGCTCAGCTGCGCGCGCAGGGCCTCGCGCTCGGCCCGGTCGGCGGCCCGGTCGGCGGTTCGCGAGCGCAGCGTCGGCGCGGAGCCGACGAGCAGGCGTGTGTACACGTGCCGTGGATGGTTGATGACGTCACGGGCCGTGCCCACCTCGACGAGCTCACCCCGGTAGAGGACGGCGATGCGGTCGGCGGTGCCCGCGACGGACCCGAGGTCGTGGGAGATGAAGACGAGGGACGTACCGGAGTCCCGGAGCTCCTTGAGGATCTCCAGGACCTGGACGCGGTTGGCGGAGTCCAGGGCACTGACCGGCTCGTCGAGGATGACCAGGGAGGGCTCGGTGACCAGGGCCCGGGCCACGGCGACCCGCTGGCGCTGACCGCCGGAGAGCTCACCGGGCAGCCGTCCGAGCAGGTCGGCGGAGAGCCGGACCCGATCGAGGAACGCCCGGCCCCGTTCGACCGCCTCCCCGCGCGGTACCCCCTGGACGAGCAGTGGTTCGATCAGGGAGTCCTCGACGGTGAGATCGGGGTCGAGACTGCGCAGCGGGTCCTGGAAGACGTACTGGACGGTGCCCCGGCGGCGCAGGGCGCGCCACTGACGGTTGCCGTACCGGGTCACGTCCTCACCTCCGATCCGGATCGAGCCGGCGGAGGTCCGTACGAGGCCGAGAACGGTGCGGGCCAGCGTGGACTTCCCCGAGCCCGTCTCGCCGATGACACCGACGGTCTCCCCCGGAGCGATGTCCAGCGAGACGCCTCGCAGGGCGATCCTGCCCCGGTGTCCCCGGCCGTAGCGGACCTCCAGGTCCTCGACAGCCAGGACGGGGACCGGTGCCCCTCCCTTCGGGCCTGGTAGGGCCGCTTCACGTGACGCGGTGGTCATGACGCCTCCTCCTCGGCCTTCTCGGTGTTCGGGGCGAGGAACGTGTCCAGGCCGTACTGCTCGTGCTCGGCCATGAGCAGCCGGGTGTACGCGTGCTGCGGATCGTGCAGCACCGATCGCGTCGGCCCCTGCTCCACCACCTCGCCCTGCCGCATGACCAGGACCTCGTCGCACAGCTGGGCGATGACGGCCAGGTCGTGGGAGACGACGACGAGCGCCAGACCGGTGCGTTCGCGCAGTTCGGCCAGCAGGTCGAGAATCTCGGCCTGGACCGTGACGTCGAGGGCCGTCGTGGCTTCGTCGGCGATGAGGGCCCTCGGTTCGACGGCGATCGCGGCCGCGATCAGGACGCGCTGGAGCATGCCCCCCGAGAGCTCGTAGGTGTACTGGCCGTAGACCAGCTCCGGGTCCCGCAGCCGTACCGCCGTGAGGAGTTCGAGGGCCCGCCGACGCGCCTCGCGGCGCTTCGCACCCGTCTTGACGCGGATGACCTCGGCTATCTGGGCGCCCACCCGGATCGACGGATTGAGATAGGAGGCCGGGTCCTGGAACACGGCGCTGATCGTGGTGCCGCGCAGGGCCGTCCACCCGCGTGGCGTCAGGGTCTCGATGTCGGTGCCGTCGATCTCGACCGTTCCGCCGGATACCTCGAAGTGCGGGGGCAGGATCCCGAGGACGGCACGGCAGGTGAGGGTCTTGCCGCTGCCGGACTCGCCGACGATGCCGATGGCCTTGCCGGGCGTGAGATCGAAGCCGATCCCGTGGACGATCTCCCGGTCGGTGACGCGGTCGGTGATGTGTACGTCGCGGACGGCGATGACCGGGGGTGCGACCGGGGTCGCCGACGCCTGTGCGCGGCCACGGTCGAGGGCGGCGTTCCGGGACAGGGCGTTCCGGGACAGGGTCCTCATCGGGAACCTCCCAAGGGGACGGGGGCGGATGTGCCGGTGCGGGTTCGGGCCCTGCGCCGGTCGAGCAGGGCTCGGCCCGCCTCACCGGAGACGTCGCGGATGGTGTCGGCGAGCACGTTGCACGCCCAGACGGTGACCATGATCAGCAGGGCGGGTGCCACGGGAGCCCAGGGCCGGTGACTGAGGTAGCCGAGATCCGAGGCGAGCAGACCGCCCCAGGTGGGAGCCGGCGGCTGGACGCCGATGCCGAGGAAGGTCAGGCTCGACACGATGACGAATCCCACGCCGATGGTCTGGGCGAGCGCCACCGCGATCGGCGGCAGCACCTTGACCCACACATGGCGGCGTACGACCCAGCCGGTCGAGGCGCCCGAGATGATCGCGGCCTCCACGTACGGCGACCGGGCGACCGCCAGCGTGGCGGCGCGGGACACCCGGTAGAAGAGCGGGGACACCAGGGCACCCGTGACGAGCATGGCCTGCGTGATGCCGTTGCCGAGCAGCGCGATCACGGCGATGGCGAACAGCAGGAACGGCAGGGCGACCAGGGTGTCGGCCAGACGGAGGGTCAGCCATTCGAAGACCCGGCCCGAGTAGACCGACAGGATGCCGGGGACCGTCCCGACGACGAGGGCCGTCAGTGCCACCTCCAGCGATCCGAGCACGCTGACCCGTGAGCCGTCCAGCAGGCGGCTGAACACGTCACGGCCCAGGTGGTCCGTCCCGAGCCAGTGGGCCCCCGAGGCCGATGCGAGTGTGTGGTCGCTGGTCGCGAGGGGGTCCTGCGGGGCGATCCAGGGCCCGCAGACGGCGAGCAGAGCCACCAGCAGCAGGATCCCCACGGCGATCCGGCCGAATGTGAGTGAAAGGACGCGGCGCACCATCGTCATACCCCCCGCTGGGATGCCGGCATCACACGCGCCAGCACCAGATTGATGATCAGGTTGAAGGTGACGACCAGCACGATCGACACCACGAGCACGCCCTGCACCGCCGGTACGTCACCGGCCTGGGCCGAGTCGTTGGCGAACCTGCCGAAGCCCTGGAGCCCGAAGATCCACTCCGTGATCACGGAGGCGCCGACCAGCGCCGGGAACTTCTGTCCGACCGTGGCGAGCGCGGGCCCGAGACCGTTGCGCAGGACATGTGCGAAGAAGATCCGCCGCGGGCTCAGGCCCCGGACCACCGCGCCCGTCACGTAGTTCTCGCCGTAGGCGGCGACGAGGCTCGACCGCAGCTGACGCGCGACGTCGGCGATGACGTCGAAGCTCAGCGCGAGTGCGGGGAGCGTGATGTGGGCGAGCCAGGGGCCGGTCCCCTGCTCGGCCGGGACGTAACCGGCCGAGGGGAACAGACCGAACCCCACCGCGAGGACCGACACCAGCACGATGCCGACGACGAAGGCGGGCATCACCGAGATCACGGTGACGAACCCCGTGATCGCCCGGTCGACGGCGGTGGTGCGCCGGAGTGCCGCCACCGTGCCGAGGGCGAAGCCGACGACCGCACCGATGATCAGCGCGAACGTCGCGACCGAGAGGCTCACCCCCAGGCCGAGGCCGATCAGGGTGGAGATGTCGGCCCCGTTGACCCAGCTGGTGCCGAGTTCCCCGTGCAGGACACCGGAGAACCAGTCCCCGTACTGGGCCAGGAAGGGCTTGTCGAGCCCCCACTCGGCCTCGATGCGCTGGATCGCCTCGGGAGTGGCCTCCTCGCCCAGCTGGATGCGTGCCGGGCTGAGTCCGCTCATGGACCGCAGGGCGAAGGTCACGAAGGTCGCCACCAAAAACACCGGCACGAAGATCGCGACCGACCGGCCGAGCACGGACACCACCCGACCTGCCGCGTGCCGCGCCCTGCTCGTGGCCACCCGGCGGCGGCGTTCAGGAGTGAGTTCCGGCGTGGTCGTCGTCATGGGGCTGCCCCCTCTCTGGAGTGGATGGGGTGGAGGGACGGTCAGGAACCGCCGGCGATCTTCACGCCGGTCCAGTCGATGTGGGCGGGGTTCTCCGGCAGGTCGGAGAGCGCCTTGCTCTTGGCGAAGAGGTTGGGCGAGGAGAAGGTGAAGATCAGGGCCCGGCTCTCCAGGCCCGCACGTGTCGCAGCCTGCAGGACCTGCGCGTAGGCGGGTGCGTCCAGAGGCGTCCGGCGGACCTCGGCGACGGCCTCCTCGAAGCCGTCCGGCTCGTACGGAGTGCTCAGGTTCAGCGGGCCGTCGGGGCCGAAGTGGGCGGTGAGCGTCTGCACCGCGGAGTCGCGGCCCGTCGTCGAGTACAGGGAGAAGGCCAGGTCCTTGGCGAAGAACGGAGTGGCCCAGTTCTTGTCGATCTTGATCGTGACCTTGATGCCCACCGCCGCGAGCTGCGACTGGACGATCTCGGCCTGCGGGTCCTCCGCCGGGACGACCAGGTCCAGCTTGATGTCGCCGGGCCGGTGGCCCGCCTCGGCCAGGAGCTTCTTCGACTTCGCAGGGTCGTAGGGGTAGGAGTTCTCCGACTCGGCGTCGTACGCCACATAGCCCTTGGGGAAGGGCTGGTCGGTGGGCTCGCCGTGCCCGAACGTCAGCTTGTCGACGAACTCCTCGCGGTTGACCGCGTGGCGGAGCGCGTCGACCACCCTGTCGTCGTCGAACGGCGCCTTGTTGACGTTCAGGCTGATGTTGGAGGCGTTGAAGCCGGGCTGGGAGAACACGTCCAGACCTGCCTCGTCGGCGGCGGAGGCCTGACTCGGGTCGATGTCGGCGAAGTTGTAGACGCCGGTCCGGAGCCCCGACACGACGGTCGAGGCGTCGGGGGCGGAGACCAGTTCGACGTGGTCGATGTGGATGTTCTTCGCGTCCCAGTAGTCGGGGTTCTTCCGCAGGACCGCCTTGGTGCCCGGGATCAGCTGGTCGATGACGAACGGTCCGGCACCGACGGGCTCCTGGTCCAGCTTCGCCGGGTTCGCGGCTGCCTTCGGGCTGGCTATCTGCAGGACCCGCTGCCCGAGCAACTGCGGTATCTGGTAGTCGACCTGAGTGAGACTCAGCGTGGCGTCCAGGCCGTCGGCCTCAACCGACCCGATCGACGTCAGGTCGCCGAAGAGCGCGGAGTTCTTCTGCTTCTGCGCCCGCTCGATCGCGGCCTTCACCGCCGCGCCGTCGACCGGCTCGCCGTCGCTGAACTTCAGCCCGGGACGTACGTGGAAGGTGATCCGGTCGCCCTTCTCGTTGTACTCCCAGCTCTCGGCGATGTCCGGGACGGCCTCACCCTTCTCGTCCGTACGAGTCAACGATGCGTACACGAGCGAGAGTTGACGGAACTGTGCGCCGCTTCCCCCCACCACGGGATCCCAGTGGCCCGGGAAGTAGGAGGAGGCCCATTTCAAGGTGGCGCCGCCGGCCGACGACGAGCCGCTGCCACCGCAGGCGCTCAGAGCCGGCACCAGCAGGGCGATGAAGGCGGTTCCGAGGGCGGCGACCCTCAGGCCACCCGCCTGTCGGGCCGACCGGGCGTCCGGTCGGCGTCGGATCGTGAGTCGTGCGGGCATCTCGTTCTCTCTGTCGGGTCCCGGCCCTGAACAGGGCAGCAGGAAGCGGGGGATCGGGAGTGCGGCACCCGGCGCGGAACCGTCGTCGCGTACGTGGCCATGCGCCGCCGAGGAGTCGGCGCATGGCTGAGCAGGGGTGAGCCCGGGCGGGGCGTCGAGGAACGCACGGACCCGTACGGGATGCGACGAAAGGGCGCGACGGAGGGCGGGGGAGCCGAAGCCGGGACAGGCGCGGATCAGTGGACCGGCGGGCAGCCGGTGCTGCCGACGGAGGTCAGACGGCGCCTGTGGAGCGGGGGTGGTGGGCGGTCAGCGACAGAGTGCGCTGGAGGTGCGCCGCAGGTCCACGTAGCGGCACACCACACCGGGGTGCGTCGTGAGCATGGGCACATCCTGGCGGCAGCCGTCCGCGCCTGTCAATGGACACCCTTTGGTGTCTCATTCGGCGGGACGGGGCCTCAGCCGCAGCTCAGAGCGGTACGGCGCGGGGCGAGATGGCCCGGGACGTGCTGATGCCTCATCAGGATGCAGCCACAGAGGGCCGTTGCCGGTCTCCAGCGGGATCGCCCCCGGCGGGGGCCACGCCCCTTCCGCCAGCAGGTGGCGCTCCGGTTCGGTGAGGCTCCCGTGGAGTTCCAGCGCCTCGGCGGGGGAAAGCGGCGCGGCCGGACCCAGAAGTCCCGGGAAAACCTCCTCGACGGCCGCCGCGTAGGTCGTGTACGGCCGCCAGCCGGGGACCACGCGATGACCCGAAGGGGCGCGCAGCAGGAGCGTCGGCAGTGCGTAGCGGTACCCGCCCCCGGACGCCTCCTTGGCGGTGCCGGGATGCGGCGATCCGCTCCGTACGGCCAGGACTTCGGGGACCGGCCGCCGTGCCTCCGCGCGGTCGGCGCGCACCCGCTCCAGCGCCCCGGGTGAGGCCGCGTCGGACCTCAGCCGGTCCGGGTCCAGACCCGGGACGCCGCGCGTGGCGGCCACCGCGGCCTCCAGGGTGTCCGCCGGCTCGCCCAGCGCGAAGACGGTCTCCCGCAGTCGGCGCAGGACCCGCTCGGCCACTCCGCCGCCCTGGAGCTCGGCGGCCACGGCCACGAGGGACGAGGGCCAGGAGCTCGCCGCGACGCGGCTCAGCCGCGCGGCCCGGGGTGCGCGGGTGTGCGCGCTGATCCGCTCGACGTAGCCGGCGTAGTACGCGGTCTCGGCCGCCGGATCGGGCGCGGGGTCGTCCTCGTCGTCGAAGAGGACCGCGTACGCGCGCCGCCAGTGGACCCGGCCCGCCAGTGCGGTACGCAGCCTGCGGAAGGCGGGTTCCGACCCCCAGGCCCACGGGCACATCGGGTCGGTGTACTCCACCACCTCCACCGGGGACGGATCCGGCCCGCCGGTCACGCGGCACCGATCGCGGACGGCTGCTCGCGAGCCCCGTCGGCCAGCAGCGCCGCCAGGGACAGCCCCCCGAGCACCGCCGCGGCCTCCGACTCGACGCGCCTCCACACCCCGGGCAGGCCCCCCGCGGGGCCGGGGTAGTCGAGGGCGGCCAGCGACGCGCCCCGCAGGGTGATGAGTTCGCCGTCGACAGCGCGGACGACATCGAGCAGGGAGATCTCCCCGGCAGGTCTGCCGAGCCAGTAACCGCCCTCGCAGCCACGCTGGCTGCGCACCAGTCCGGCTTTGCGCAGTTCGCCCACCACGGACTTCAGGAACCTGAACGGAATCTCCTGCGAGGAGGCGATGGCCTCACAGGAGAGCGGACGGCCGGGATCACTCGCGAGCTCCAGCAGGGCACGCGTGGCGTAGTCCGCCTTCGCGGAGATATGCATCCCCACATCATGCCCCGGCGTAGGGGTGCGGGCGAAGTTCCCCGGCTGCTCCCGCCCGCACCAGGGCCCGCATTGCGGGAACGTTGCCGCAGGTGAACGGTATAGGACACCTCTTGACATCCTTTTCGCCGCCGTCCTAGCGTCCCTGCCATGAGCGAGCCGTTGACGACCCCCGGAGAGGGCTTCCACCCTCATCTCCATGAAGCCCCGGGCCGCCCGGCGGCGCCCCTGCGCACCCGTCTGCACCACATCCGCGCGGACGCGCTGGACGGCGACACGGCGCAGACCGGGGGCATGCGCAGGTTCGGTGCCGTCAGCGGCAGGACCGTGGGTTCCGAGAAGCTGTGGATGGGCCAGACCCATGTGGCTCCCGCGACCGCGTCCTCCGATCACCATCACGGGGAGTCCGAGACCGCCATCCATGTGGTCAGCGGGCACCCGGAGTTCGTCTTCCTGGACGACTCCGGGGAGGAGCCGGAGGAGGTGCGGCTGCGCACCTCACCGGGCGACTACATCTTCGTACCGCCGTTCGTGCCGCACCGCGAGGAGAACCCGGACCCCACCGAGGAGGCCGTGGTCGTCATCGCCCGCAGCACCCAGGAGGCGATCGTGGTGAACCTGCCGCGTCTGTACGCCCTGGAGCCCGGCGCGACCGACTGATCCCGTCCCGCGCTCACGGTCGGCCGGGCTGTTCCTCCTCCTTGGAGGAGTCGCCGCCCCGCTTGTTCCACGGGATGTGGGTGGCGAGTACGTCTCCCACGGTGCCGACCACGTTGACGGTGATCGAGCCGACGACCTTCACGACCCGTACGATCGCCGAGCCCGCGACCTCTTCCATGGTCCGATCCCTCCGTGTCCGTCTCCCCGGCCTACATCGATCACGGAGACCCGATCCGCCGTCGCCGGGTTGCCCGCCGGGGCCGGACGGGCCGACGCCCTCCGCCGGTCCGTCCGAGTGGGGCGGGCGGACCGGCGAGGGGCGTCGGTGGTCATGTCCGGTGCTGTGCCTACGGATTGACCTTGTCGCCGCCGAAGGTCACGGCGAGGGAGCCGTCCTCGGCGAACGCCCAGTCCATCGCTCCGGAGTAGTCGGCGCACTTGGAGCCGTTCGTGCCGGTCCAGAACTGGTTGGAGCTGTCCGCGTCGCCCACGGTCTTGTCGTTGGAACCGTCGTCGCTGCGGCAGGAGACGTTGTTGCGGTACACCGAAGTGCCCTTGTCGAAGGAGAAGTTGCGCTCGGCGTTGTCGATGCTGATGTTGTCGGACACCGTCATCGAGCCGGGGTTGCTGTTGTAGGTGAATCCGTGCTTTCCGTTGTCGTAGGCGATGTTGCGCCGGACGATGTGATCGACCTCGATGTCGTCGCCGCCGAGCTTGTAGCCGTTGCGGTCGCCGTCGGAGTTCACGGTCCCGTCGGAGAGGGTGCCGTTGTCGTAGGAGAGGGAGTCCTCGATGGTCACCGGGCCGATGGGGCCCGTCTCCGACTTGGTGTAGAGGTCCCAGCCGTCGTCGATGTTGTTGTGGGCCACGGTGTGGCGGAAGACGTTGCCGGGGCCCGAGGTGAGCTTCGAGGCGAACCCGTCGGCGTCCTCGCCGTCGGAGTCGGCGTTGTCGTGCGATTCCGAGCTGAGGACGAGGTTGTTCGCGGGCCACTCGTCGTCCGGGGTGTCGGAGGCCATGCGTGAGATCTGCAGGCCCGAGTCGTGGTTGAAGCGTGTGACCACGTGCTCGATGACGTTGTCGCTGCCGCCGACGAAGATCCCGTTGTCACCTGCGTGTTCGACGACGATGCCGTCGACGTGCCAGTACGCGCCGTTCACGGCGAGCCCGCGGTTGGCCGGGTCCTCGGCCATGGCCGAGAAGTTCAGGACAGGTGACTCGTCCGGGTAGGCGGCGAGCGTGGTGCGGGCGCTCGCGGTGCCGTCGTTGCCCGGCGGGATGGTGACCGTTTCGGAGTACGCGTACGTCCCGCCGCGCAGGTAGATCGTCCCGCCGGAGGTGACGCGGCTGATCGCCGAGGGGAGTGTCGTCGGATCCGCCTCGGTGCCGGCCGCGTCGTCACTGCCGTCGGGCGCCACGTGGAGGGCGTCGGCGGCCACGGCGGCCGGGGCGGCCACCGCGCCGGTGCGGAGGGGGGAGCCGCCGGGGGCGGACGTGGCCTGGGCCATGGTTCCGGACAGCGCGAGTGCCGAGCCGGCCAGCAAACTGATACACGCGATGACGGACTTCTTCTTCTGCATCGATGTCTCCAGATCGGGTTGGGGCGGCAGTCGTGTCGGTTCGTCCCGCTGTACAGACAGGACTGCCGGGGCCCCTCTGGGTTAGGGGGCAAGCGCTTTCTGCGACCGTAAATGGCTGTCGTGAGCGCGTCAATGCATGTGTACGTGATTGGCGTTCATCGATCTGAACAACCACTCTCGGGTGTCCACACAAGGTCCATGTCGGATTTCCGCCAGCGGACCGGCCCCTCCGCCCCCGATGCTTGGACCATGCACACCGACACCGAGCGCTGCGTGCGGGCCGTACAGTCGAAGGACGCCCGCTTCGACGGCTGGTTCTTCACCGCGGTGCTGACCACCCGGATCTACTGCCGGCCCAGCTGCCCCGTCGTGGCACCGAAGGCCCGGAACATGACCTTCTACCCCAGCGCCGCCGCGTGCCAGCAGGCCGGATTCCGTGCGTGCAAGCGGTGCAGGCCCGACGCCAGCCCCGGATCCCCGGAGTGGAACGCCCGCGCCGACTCCGTCGCCCGGGCCATGCGCCTCATCCAGGACGGGGTCGTCGACCGGGAAGGCGTGCCGGGACTCGCCGCCCGGCTCGGATACTCCGCCCGGCAGATCGAGCGCCAGCTCCTCGCCGAGCTGGGCGCGGGACCGCTCGCGCTGGCCAGATCACAGCGCGCGCAGACCGCCCGGGTTCTCATCGAGACCACCGGGCTCCCCATGGCCGAGGTGGCGTTCGCAGCCGGGTTCTCCTCGATCCGTACGTTCAACGACACCGTGCGGGAGGTCTTCGCGCTCTCCCCGGGCGAGCTGCGCACCCGGGCGGCACGAGGACGCCGCACACCCGGGACACCCGGGGGCATCACCCTGCGCCTGCCGTACCGGGCCCCGCTGAATCCGGGCAACCTCTTCGGCCACCTCGCCGCCACCGCCGTCCCCGGTGTCGAGGAATGGCGCGAGGACGCCTACCGCCGCACCCTCACCCTGCCGCACGGGCACGGCATCGTGGCGCTGTCCCCGAAACCCGGCCACATCGACTGCCGGCTCTCCCTCACCGACCTCCGAGACCTCACACAGGCGATCAGCCGCTGCCGCAGACTCCTCGACCTGGACGCCGACCCGGTCGCCGTGGACGACCAGCTGCGGGCGGACGAACTGCTCGCCCCGCTGGTCGACGCGGGACCGGGGCGCAGGGTGCCCCGTACGGTCGACCCTGCCGAGTTCGCCGTACGCGCGGTGCTCGGTCAGCAGGTCTCCACCGCCGCCGCCCGCACCCACGCGGCCCGGCTGGTCGCCGCCCACGGCATTCCCGTGGAGGACCCCGAAGGCGGGCTGACCCATCTCTTCCCGACCCCCGAAGCACTGGCCGGCCTCGACCCCGATGCGCTCGCCCTGCCGCGCAGCCGCCGCACCACGCTCACCACCCTCGTGCCCGCCCTCGCCGACGGCTCCCTGAGCCTGGGGGAGGGCACCGACCGGGAGGAGGCGCGCGCCGAGCTGGCGGCACTGCCGGGCTTCGGCCCCTGGACGGTCGAGGTCATCGCCATGCGTGCCCTCGGGGACCCGGACGCCTTCCTCCCCACCGACCTGGGCATCCGCAGGGCGGCCGGGCACCTGGGCCTCCCGGCGACCCCCGCCGCCCTCACCGCACGCGCCTCGCGTTGGCGCCCGTGGAGGGCGTACGCGGTGCAGTATCTGTGGACCGTCGACAACCACCCCATCAACCACCTGCCCGTCCCGAGGCACGAGGACCGCACATGACCACCACACCCACGACGACCAGGCAGCACACGGTCGTCGACAGCCCGTACGGGGCGCTCACCCTGGTCGCGACCGACGGTGTGCTGTCCGGTCTGTACATGACCGGGCAGCGGCACCGCCCGCCCGAGGAGACCTTCGGCGCGCCGGACCCCCGGCCCTTCGGCGAGACCGTCCGCCAGCTCGACGCCTACTTCGCGGGCGAGCTGACGGAATTCGACCTGCCGCTGCACCTGCACGGCACCACCTTCCAGCGCGGGGTCTGGGCCGAGCTCGTACGCATCCCGTACGGGGAGACCCGCTCCTACGGAGAACTGGCGGACCGCCTCGGCAAGCCCGGCGCCTCCCGCGCGGTGGGCCTCGCCAACGGCAAGAACCCCGTCGGCATCATCGTTCCCTGCCACCGCGTCATCGGAGCCTCCGGGAGCCTGACGGGATACGGCGGCGGGCTGGACCGCAAGCAGCGGCTGCTCGCCTTCGAGCGGGGAGCTGAGGGCGAGGTGCCGGCGCTGTTCTGAGCGCCGGCGGGGGCCGGGGTCAGCCGGCCCCCTCCTGTCCGTTCAGCCGGTGAAGATCTCGACGGCCGACCAGATCGCCAGAGCGAGCATGCACAGGCCGCCGATGCGCTGCACCGTCTTCAGAGGCACCCGCTTGGCGATGAACCGCCCCGCCAGCAGCGCCAGCGCGGACACCGACATGAGCGCGGCGGCCGCGCCGATGGCGGTGGACCAGGGGCCGTTGCCCGCGGCGAGGTTCGCGGTGGTGATCTGGGTCAGATCGCCCCACTCGCTGATGAACACCGCCATGAACGCGGTCGAGTAGACCGGCCAGAAGCCGGTGACGGTCTTGATCTCCGCGTCCTCGTCGTCGTCATCGCCACCGCTGCGCAGCAGCATGAACGCGCCGAAGGCGAAGAGGAGGGCCGAGACCAGGCTGACGGTCCAGTCGGGCAGCAGACCGATCAGCCCGCCCGCTCCGACCGCGATCGCGACGTGCACGATGAACGCGGACGACGTGCCGAACCAGACGTACAGCGGGCGCATGCGCGTGCCCATGGCCAGCGAGGCGAACATCGTCTTGTCGGGGAGCTCCGCGAGGAAGATCAGCCCGAAGGCGGTGAGGATCGCCAGGGGGTCGAGATGCATTCCGGGTGGCTTTCTGTGAGAGCCGGGCCCCGGGTCTTCCGCGAAGTGCCACTCGGGCTTCTTCGGAGGACCACTCGGCCCGGCATGACCGCAGCACCCGCAGGGCGCGGGCGTTGTCATACCTGACCGAAGGTCTCGCCCGCCCGCAAGGATCTACGGGCCCGGCCACCGGGAACCCGAGGGCTCCAGTGTGTCGACGACCGGTTTGCGGGGCTACTCCCCTTCGCAGCCGTCAACGATACCCCACCGGACCTGTGGGGGAGTGTCTCGGTACAGTCCTACGATGATCAGTCACGCCGCGCCCGGGAGCGCCCCCGCATGAGCCGCCGACCGCGCAAGGCCGCAGGCCCCGGCCCGTCCCGGCCCACGGTGAGCGTCTGCCGGGGCTGCTGCTGCGGCACCCCCAAGATCCCCGGTGTGGACCACGCCGGGCAGCTCGCGCAGTTGCGGCGGTCCCTCGACGGGGCCGCCACCGTGCGCGCGGTGGGGTGCCTGGACGCGTGCGAGCACGGCAACGTCATCGTCGTGCAGCCCTCGGCCGAGGGCCGCCGGGCGGGCGGCCGGCCCGTCTGGCTCGGGCTGGTCAACGACCCGCACGCCGTCGCCGACATCGCCGCCTGGGCGGCGGAGGGCGGGCCCGGCGTCGCGGACGCGCCGGAGATCCTGGACCTGTACGCGTTCAGCCCCTCCCGCCGTATCCGCGCGGGTCTGGACGGCGAGGAGTCGTGACGGTCGTGACGCACGGCGTGAGGGGCCGGCGCGGCCGGGCGGCACTCCTGCTGGTGCTGGGCGGGCTGCTGAGCGGATGCGGGCCCGCCCCGGCACCCGCACAGTCCGCCCCCGCAGAAGAACGGCCTTTCTGGCAGGACGAGTTCGACGGGGCAGCGGACACCCGCCCGGCGGAGAGGTTCTGGACCACCGAAACGGGGAACCGGGACGCCGAGGGGTGGGGCAACAACGAGCTGCAGTACTACACGGACGACGCGGCCAACTCCGCTCTCGACGGCGCCGGTCATCTGGATATCTCGGCGCGGCCGGCCGCCGAAGGATCCGAGCTGCCCTGCTACACGCAGGAGTTCTGCACCTGGACGTCGGCCCGTCTGACCACCGAGGGAAAAGTGGCCCTCACCCATGGGCGCGTGGAGATACGCGCGAAGATGCCGACCGGCACCGGACTGCTGCCGGCGATCTGGATGCTGGGCGACAACGGGGTCGAATGGCCCGGACAGGGCGAGATCGACATCTGCGAGGTGGTCGGCGCGGAACCGCGCACGGTGTACGGCACGGCGCACGGGCCGACCTACTTCAACGAGAACGGGATCGGCGGCTCCACCACACTCCCCGCCGACGCGTCGCAGGCGTTCCACACCTACGCCGTCGACAAGCAGCCGCGTCGCATCACCTGGTCCGTCGACGGGGAGCCGTACTTCACGTTGACCCCGTCGAAACTTCCCGCACCGAGCGACTGGGTCTTCGAGCAGGACATGCACCTGCTGCTCAACGTCGCCGTCGGGGGCGACTGGCCCGGAGCCCCCGACGCCACGACACCGTCGCCCGCGACGATGACGGTCGACCACGTGCGGTTCTACGGCGAGGGCCACGCGTAGGGGACCGGGCTCGACGGTCCGGGTCCGACGGTCCGGGCTCGACGGTCCGTGAGAGACCGTTCAGCCCGACTCCGCGGCCAGCCGCTCCAGCAGTGCGGGCAGAGCCGTCCCGATGGGCTCACGGACGGTCTCCTCGGCCAGCCCGTCGTACGGGGTCGGCTCGGCGTTGACCACGATGAGCCGGGCCCCGTGCTGCACCGCGATCGCCGCCAGTGAGGCCGCGGGCTGCACCTGGAGCGTCGTACCCACCGCGATGAACACCTGGCTCGCCTTGGTGATCGCCATCGCCTCGGCCAGCACCCGCGGATCCAGGCGCTCCCCGAACATCACCGTCGCCGACTTCAGGATCCCGCCGCAGACGGCGCACGGGGGGTCCGTCTCCCCGGCGTCCACCCGCAGCAGCGCGTCCGCCATCGCCGACCGGGCGTGGCACCGGGTACAGACCACCTCGCGTGCCGTGCCGTGGAGTTCGACGACCTTGCGGGCGGACAGACCGGCGAGCTGATGCAGCCCGTCGACGTTCTGTGTGATCACCCGGACCGGTGTGCCGGACCGCTCCAGCGCCGCCACCGCGCGATGGGCGGTGTTCGGCTCGGCGCCCCACGTCGCACCGGTGCGGCGCATCTGCCAGGAGCGGCGCCGGATCTCCGGATCGGCCATGTAGAAGTCATACGTGACGAGCTTCTCCGCCTCCGGGTCCTTCCGCCAAAGGCCCTGCGGCCCGCGGTAGTCGGGGATGCCGGAGTCCGTGGAGATGCCGGCGCCGCTGAGGATCGCGACGAGAGTCATGGCCCGAGCCTACGGACGGTCCACGCCGGCCGCGACGGCATTTCCCACCGGGCGGTCTCCCTCACCTGGCCTGCTCGGCGGAACGGTGCTCCCGCCGACGCGCTCGTGGCCCCCGGTGCCGGCCTCATCGCCCACGAGGAGTTCCTCACCCCGCCCACGCCCTGCCCCGGCAACGCCGCACAATGGGGCGCCGAGGAACCGCACACCGGGGCGGGGCGGCACCCGGCATGACGGAGGGTTCGATCGACGTGGACGAACAGGACCGAGGCCGCACGACGACAGCACAGCCGGCCCGTCGGCACGCAGTGGCGCTGCTCGCGGCCCTGATGCTGGCCGCCTTCACCTTCAACACCACCGAGAACCTTCCGATCGGGCTGCTCGACGTCATCTCGGCCGACCTCGAGGTGTCCCTCCCGGCGGTGGGCTATCTGGTCACCGCCTATGGTCTGACCGTCGCCCTGGTCTCCCTGCCGATCGCGCACGCCACACGCTCCATGCCACGTCGGCACGTGCTCACCGTGCTCCTGGCCGCGCTCGTCCTGTCCAGCCTGGTGTCGGCGCTGGGCGCCGGCTACTGGCTGCTCCTGGCCGCCCGGCTGGTGACCGCGCTCGCCCAGGCGCTGTTCTGGGCGGTGATGGGACCGGTCGCGGTCGGACTGTTCCCACCGGAGGTCAAGGGCCGGGTGATCGGCGTGCTGTCGGTGGCCGGTTCGCTGGCCCTGGTCCTCGGTGTCCCCGTCGGCACATGGCTGGGCCGGCAGAGCACGTGGCAGGTCCCTCTGGCCGTGCTGGCCGGTCTGGGACTGGTCTCCCTCGTGACGATCGCCGCCCTGCTCCCGACGTCGCGCCCGGGGGAGGGCCACGCCGCTCACGGCTCGGCACCCGACCGGCGACGGTTCGGGATCGTGCTGGTGACCACCGCTCTGTCCGTCACCGGAGCTTTCACGGGCTACACGTACATCGTGACGTTCCTGGATGACGTGAGCGGCTTCTCCGACACCTCGGCCGGCGCCCTGCTGATGGTCTCCGGCATCGCGGGCGTGCTCGGGGTGACGGCCGCCGGGCCCCTCCTGGACCGTTTTCCGCGCGGGACGCTGGTCGTCCCGGTGGCCACCCAGGCGGCCGGTCTGCTGGGCCTGTACGTGGTCGGCACCGGCCAGGCCGCAGCGATTGCCTGCCTGGCGCTGCTGGGAGGCTCGCTCGGCCCGGTGTTCATGGCGACGCAGAACCAGATGCTCCGGGTCGCCCCCGGCCGCACCGAGATCGCGCTGGCGGCCAATTCCGGTGCCTACAACGCCGGGATCGCGGCAGGGGCCCTGCTCGGCGGCATGATCCTGTCCGCGTCGGACGTACGGGCCACGTTCCTCGTGGGCGGGCTGCTGACCCTCGCGGCCCTCGCGGCTCTGCTCACCGAAGGCCTCGGCCGCGCGGTTTCGGACAGCCATGGGCAGATCAGGGGTGGTCCGGATAAGGTCGTGGCGGCGCGACTGCCTGTTCGAAAGCAAAGGGATGCAAGGTGACGGACGGAGCAGTGATGGAGACCCCCCACGTGCTCGTGGCGGCGGACAAGTTCAAGGGCTCCCTGACGGCCGTACAGGTCGCGGAGCGTGTGACGGCCGGGCTGCGGCGCGTCGTCCCCGGCGTGCGGGTCGAGACCCTGCCCGTCGCGGACGGCGGCGACGGTACGGTCGCGGCGGCGGTGGCCGCCGGGTTCGAACGGCGTGAGGCCCGCGTGACGGGGCCGCTCGGTGATCAGGTCACCGCGGCGTACGCGGTGCGCGACACCACCGCCGTGGTCGAGATGGCCGAGGCGTCGGGCCTCCAGCACCTGCCCGCGGGGGAGTTCGCCCCGCTCACGGCGACGACGTACGGCTCCGGGGAACTGCTGGCGGCAGCGCTCGACGCGGGCGCCAGGACCATCGTGTTCGGCGTCGGCGGCAGCGCCACGACGGACGGCGGCGCGGGCATGCTCGCCGCGCTCGGGGCGCGTTTCCTGGACGGCGACGGCAAGCCCGTCGGCCCCGGCGGCGGCGGACTCGCCGAGCTGGCCGAGGCCGACCTGTCGGGCCTCGACCCCCGGATCGCGGACGTCGACCTGATCCTGGCCAGCGACGTGGACAACCCGCTGACCGGCCCGAAGGGCGCCCCTGAGATCTACGGACGGCAGAAGGGCGCCACCGAGGACGACATCGCGGTCCTCGACGCCGCGCTCGTCCACTACGCGTCCCTGCTGGGGCCGGAGACCGCAGCGCTGCCCGGAGCGGGCGCCGCCGGAGGCATCGGCTACGGCGCGCTGGTCGCCCTGGGCGCACGCTTCCGGCCGGGCATCGAGGTCATGCTCGACGTCCTGGGCTTCGCCCCCGCGCTGGCGCGGGCCACGCTCGTCGTCACCGGCGAGGGCTCGCTCGACGAGCAGACCCTGCACGGAAAGGCCCCGGCGGGTGTCGCCGCCGCGGCCCGCGCCGCGGGAGTGGAGGCCGTCGCCGTCTGCGGGCGCCTCGCCCTGCCGCCCGAGGCACTGGGCCGGGCGGGCATCCGACGGGCCTACGCCCTGACGGACCTCGAACCCGACCCGGCCGTCTGCATGGCCCAGGCCGGACCCCTGCTGGAACGCGCGGCCGAGGCGATCGCCCGCGACTTCCTTTCCTGACGCACCGTCATGAGGGGGTGCCCGTCGGGCATCCCCTCACGGCTGCGGAGCCGTCAGCCTGAACGCGTCCAGGGCCAACGTCATCTCGATCAGTTCGCGCGGCCGTGACAGCGACCGCGAGGTCAGCCGCTCCAGCCTCCGCAGACGGTTGAGCACGGTGTTGCGGTGGCAGTACAACCGCCCCGCGGCCCGCCCCGCGGACCCGCCGCACTCCAGCCACGCGTCGAGCGTCCGCACCAGCAGGGCCCGGTCCGCCGGGTCCAGTGCCAGCAGCGGGCCGAAGACATCCGCGACCAGCCTGGCCGAGAGCTCCGGCTGGCTCACCAGCAGTGCCGCGGGCAGCCGCTCCTCCAGCCGGACGATCTCCGCCGCGTCGGGCGGACAGGTCAGCAACGCCACCTCGGCGAGCCGCCGCGCGGCCCCCAGCCCCGCGAGACCGTCGGCCACCGGGCCGATTCCGCCGGCCCCCGGACACCACCGCACCAGCAGCGCGGCGAGTGCCGCCGTGTCCCGGTCACCCAGGGCGACCACGAGGACCTCCCGGCCCGCCCGCTCCTGCCGGAGGCACCGCAGCCCGTCCGCCTCCATCGCCGCGCCCGCCGGCCCGCCCCCGCCGCCCCGGAGCACGGCCACCGCGTAACGGCCCTGCTCCGGGAGATCCAGACCGCTCGCCGCGCGCGCCGCGAGGCCCGGCTCCGACCGGTCCTCCAGCAGGGCGTCGAGCAGTGCCCGGCCCCGCTCGTCACTGCGCCGCCGCATCTCATCGCTCCGTTCCGCAGCCGAGCCGCTCATGCCTGGTGAGGATGCCACCGGCCGCACCCGGGACGGCCGCGCATCACCTCCCTCTGTGCAGCCGCACAACCGGGCCGTTCGAAGACTGGTCACCCGCAGCGATTGAGCCCGGGACCGTGGACGCGCGCCGCGCCCGCTGCTGGTCTGTGGCACCACAACGACCAGTCGGAAGGAGGAGGACGCATGGCAACGCTCGAGATCCGCGAACTGTCCGTGGGCTACGGCCCGGTACGGGCACTGCGCGACGTCTCCGTCGACGTGCCGGCCGGCGCGATCACCGCTGTACTCGGTGGCAACGGCGCCGGCAAGACAACGCTGCTGCGGGCCGTATCGCGGACCCTCGGCTTCCACCGCGGCACGGGCACGGGCACCATCCGCTTCGACGGCCGTCCCCTGGACGGGCTCCGCCCCGCGCAGGTGGTGGCGGCGGGAGTGATCCAGGTGCCGGAAGGGCGGCAGGTGTTCGCCCGGATGACGGTGGCCGACAACCTGCGGGCGGGCGCACTCGGGGCGCGCGGCGGACGCAGGGAAGCGGCCGTCGCCCTCCACCGCGTACACGAACTGTTCCCGGTGCTCGCCGAGCGCGCGCACCAGCGGGCCGGGCTGCTGTCCGGCGGTGAGCAGCAGATGCTGGCGATGGGCCGGGCCCTGATGGCCGCGCCCCGCCTGCTGCTGCTGGACGAGCCGTCCCTCGGTCTCGCCCCGCTGATGGCGGCGAAGATCGCCGAGACGATCCAGGAGATCAACGCGAGCGGCACCTCCGTCATGCTCGTCGAGCAGAACGCGGCCATCGCGCTGCGGCTCGCCTCCACGGCGTACGTCCTGGACGTCGGCGAGGTCGCACTCGACGGCCCGGCCGACGAGCTGGCCGCATCCGACGAGGTGCGCCGGCGCTACCTCGGTGTCGTCGACGAGGCCGCCGCCGAGGACGCGGTCCAGGCGGAAGGCGCCACCCGTGCCCTGAGCAGGTGGTCCGCGTGACGACCGCCCCGGCTCCCCTCGCCGTACGCGACGTGACCGTACGCTTCGCCGGACTCACCGCCCTCGACGCGGTGTCCTTCACCGTCGAGCCGGGCAGTGTGCACGCCGTCATCGGCCCCAACGGCGCGGGCAAGTCCACCACCTTCAACGTGCTTTCCGGCGTCTACCGCGCCACCTCGGGCAGTGTGCACCTGGGTGACACCGAACTCACCGGTCTCGCCCCGCACGAGATCGCCGGCCTCGGCGTCGCACGCACCTTCCAGAACCTGGCCCTGCCACCGCACGCCACCGTCGCCGAAAGCCTGATGCTCGGCAGGCACCGGCTCACCCGCGCCGGCTTCGTGGCCTCCGGGCTGAGACTGCCCTCCGCGACCCGTGAGGCCCACCGGCACCTCGAACGGGTGCGTGAGATCGCCGAGTTCATCGGTCTGGACAAGGAACTCGACTTCCCCGCAGCCGCCCTCCCGTACGGGAAGCAGAAGCTCGTCGAGCTCGGCCGCGCCCTGTGCATGGAGCCCGAGGTCCTGCTCCTGGACGAGCCCATCGCGGGCATGACCGCCGACGAGCGCCGCCGCACCGCGGCCGTCGTCGCCGGAGTGCGCGACAGCCTCGGCATCTCGATCGTCATGGTCGAACACGACATGGGGGTGGTGATGCGGCTCGCGGACGCCGTGACCGTACTCGACTTCGGACGCAGGATCGCGGGTGGCACGCCCGCCGAGGTGCAGAACGACCCGGCCGTCGTGCAGGCCTACCTGGGGGCACAGGAATGACCACCTTCATCGAACTCCTCCTCGGCGGCCTCTCCATAGGGTCGGTCTACGCACTGATCGCCCTGGGCTTCGTCGTCATCTTCAAGGCGACCGAGGTCGTCAACTTCGCCCACGCCTCCCTGCTCCTGGCGGGCGGTTACGTCACCGCCGTGCTCCACGACGACATCGGCTTCTGGCCGGCGCTCGGCGTCGGCATCGCGGGTGCGGCGGTCGTCGGCTCGGCGGTCGAGTTCCTCGTGATGCGCCGCTACCGGGGGAGCGACCAGAGCATCCTGGCCATCGTCACCATCGGCGTCGACATCCTCCTCACCACCGAACTCGTCCGGCGCATGGGGACGGACGTGATGTCGCTGGGCGACCCCTGGGGTGACGACGTCGTCACCATCGGGGGTGTCACCCTCGCCGAGACCCGCATCGCGGCGTTCCTGGTCGCGGGACTGCTCATCACGGTGTTCCTGCTCGCCTTCCGCTTCACCTCCTGGGGCGTCTCCATGCGGGCCGCCGCCGAGAACCCGCAGACCGCCGCGCTGATGGGCATCCGGCTCGGCCGGGTGTCCCTCTCCGCCTGGGCGGTCGCGGGAGCCCTCGCCGCCGTCGCGGCGCTCTTCCTCACCGTCTTCCCGACCCCGGGCCTCGAACGCGCCACCTCACTCGCCGCGCTCAAGGCGTTTCCCGCCGCGATCCTCGGCGGCCTCGACTCGACGACCGGGGCACTCGTCGGTGGGCTCGTCGTCGGGGTCACCGAGTCACTCGCCACGGGCTACCAGAGCGACCTCTCCTTCCTCGGACGTGGCATCGGTGATCTCGCGCCGTACCTGGTGATGGTGGTCGTCCTGCTCATCCGGCCGGCGGGACTCTTCGGTACGAAGGAGCTGTCCCGTGTCTGAAGCCGCCAAGGACACCGCCGCCGCGGGAAGCACGTTCGCGGACCGACTGCGCCGCCCCGCCCCCTACCTCTGGCTGGCCGGCTCCGTCCTGCTCCTGCTGTTCCCGTTCTACCTCGACCGTTTCTGGCTCCAGGCCGGACTGTTCGCGATGGCCGCGGCGATCGGGGCGATCGGGCTCAACCTGCTCACCGGCTCCACCGGCCAGCTCTCCATGGGGCACGCCTTCTTCCTCGCCGTGGGCGCCTACAGCTACTGCATCCTGGCGGGGGAGAGCAGCACCGAGAACGGGCACGACCTCACCGGCCTCGGCCTCCCCACCTGGCTCGCGGCCATCCTCGCCGTACTCCTGGCGGGGGCCGCGGGCGGTCTCTTCAGCCCCATCGCGGGGCGGTTGAGCGGCGCCTACCTCGGTATCGCCACGCTCGCGCTGATCTTCATCGGCCAGCACGTGCTGTTCAACGCGGGCTCGCTCACCGGCGGCTTCAACGGCCGTCCGGTGCCGCCTCTCTCACTGTTCGGGTTCACCTTCGACGACGCCGAGGTGCTCGTCGCCGCGGTGCCCTTCCAGTCGTCCGAGAAGCTCTGGTACCTCGGACTGGCAGCACTCCTGGCCAGTGGGCTCTTCGCCCGTGGTGTGCTGCGCGGCAGGCCCGGCCGGGCGCTCAACGCCATCCGGGACCACCGGATCGCCGCCGGCGTCATGGGGGTGCCGGTGGCCAGGTACCGCGCCGGTGTCTTCGTCCTGTCCTCGATGTACGCGGGCCTCGCGGGCGTCCTGCTCGCACTGGTCTTCCAGCGGACCGTGCCCGAGTACTTCGGCATGATCCTGTCCCTCGAATACCTCGCCATGATCGTCATCGGCGGGCTGGGCAGTGTCGCGGGAGCCGTCATCGGCGCCGCGTTCGTGTCGCTGCTCCCGCAGGTGCTCACCCACTACAGCGACTCCCTCCCCCTGGTGTCCGCCCCCGGTACGGGCGGAATCGCACCGGGCGAGGCGTCCCGCTATCTGTACGGCGCCGCGGTCGTCGCGGTCGTCCTGTTCCTGCCCGGCGGCATTGCGCGTCTGAAGAATCCAGGGGAGAAGAAGAAATGAAGCTACGTGTAGTCGGAGCCGTTGCCGCGGCTCTCACGCTCACCCTCGTGGGATGCAGCGAGAAGGCGAAGTCGTCGGACGACGGCGCCGCGGACAAGAGCGGTGTGAAGACCGGGGAGGGCGTCACCGAATCGAAGATCACCCTGGGTGCCCTCACCGACATGACCGGGGTGTACGCCTCGCTGGGCAAGAGCGTCACCCAGGCCCAGCAGCTCTGGGTGAAGGAGACCAACAAGGCCGGCGGCATCTGCGACCGGCAGATCGAACTGACCGTCCGTGACCACGGATACGACCCGCAGAAGGCGATCGGCGCCTACACCGAGCTCGAACCGGAGGTGCTGGGCTTCACCCAGTTCATCGGCTCGCCCTTCGTCTCCGCCGTCGAGTCGCGCATCGACGGCCAGGACAAGGCCATCGTCCTGCCCCAGGCATGGTCGGCGAACCTGGTCGGCTCCAAGTACGTCCGCGTCATCGGAGCCACGTACGACGTCGAGACGATCAACCTGATCGACTTCCTGCTCACCGAGAAGCGCATCGCCAAGGGCGACAAGATCGGCCACGTCTACTTCGAGGGCGACTACGGCGAGAACGCCCTGGCCGGCTCGGAGCACGCGGCGAAGGAAGCGGGCCTCACGGTCGTCGAGCAGAAGATCAAGCCGACCGACAACGACATGACGGCCCAGGTCTCCGCGCTCAAGCAGGCGGGCGTGAAGGCTGTCATCGTGAGCGCGGGACCGCGTCAGGCGGCCTCCCTGGTGGGCGTCGCCGCGGCCACCGGCTTCGACGTCCCGGTCGTCGGCAACAACTCCGCGTACGCCCCGCAGCTCCTGGCGACCCAGGCGGGCGCGGCCCTGCAGAAGGACTACTACGTCGGCGCCTCCACCCTGCCCATCGGCGACGCGGCGGAGGGACCGGCCGCGCTCGCCAAGGCCTACGCGGCCCAGTACCCGAAGGACGGCCTCGACAACGGCGTCATCGCCGGATACAACGCCGCGTCCGTCTTCGGCGAGGCGCTGGAGAAGGCCTGCGAGTCGAAGGACCTCACCCGTGAGGGCGTCGACAAGGCCCTGCTCACGATCAAGGACTTCGGCGGGGACTTCGGGATCTCGCACGACTTCACCGACCCGGCGGCGCCCTCCACCCGCCAGACCGTCGTCATGAAGCCGGACGCCAAGGCCCCCGGCGGCCTCAAGGTGGCCCGCCCGGCCGAGGTGGCCCCGGCCGCCGAGTCCTTCACCCTCGCGCCCTGACACCTGGCGCTCCACCAACGGGTCCGGCCGGTCGGCCGGGCCCGTTCCGGTGTCCGGGGGCACCGGCGGGGCGGCCCGGCGTCAGTCCGCCTCCCGCAGGGCGTTGATCAGGAGCAGCGCGATGTCGTCGGTGCCGGGCGTGGCCTGTTCCGCGTAGCGCACGAGTGTGTCGGCGACGGTGTCCATGTCCTGGTCCGGGGCGAGGGCGAAGCGCGCGGCCAGTTCGGCGGTGGCGTCGTCGAAGTCGATGCCCGGTGCCTCCACGAGCCCGTCGGTGTACAGGGCGAGCGCGGCGCCGGGAGGCAACGGGACCTCCGTCGTCGGGTAGCGCGACGCGGGGTCGATGCCGAGCAGCAGACCGGGCGGCAGGTCGAGGACCTCGGTCCGCCCGTCCGGATGCCGCATCAGCGGTGGGGGGTGGCCCGCGGTGGCCAGGCACGCGGTGTGCCGGGCGAGGTCGAGACGGATGTAGAGGCAGCTGGTGAACAGGCCGGGATCGAGGTCGGTGAGCAGACGGTTGGTGCGGGCCAGCACCTCGTCGGGGGGCGCTCCTGCGGAGGCGTGCACGGCGGTGCGGACCTGTCCCATGAGCGCGGCCGCGTTCACGTTGTGGCCCTGTACGTCGCCGATGGTCGCGGCGGCCGTGGTGTCGTCCAGCCGGATCAGGTCGTAGAAGTCGCCGCCGATCCCCATGCCCCGGGTCGCCGGGAGATAGCGGGCCGCGACGTCGAGACCGGCGATCTCGGGCAGGGCGTGGGGCAGGAGGTGGGCCTGCAGGCTGTGCGCGAGCCGCTCCTTGACGTCGTAGAGGCGGGCGCGGTCCAGGGCCTGGGCGACCAGCCCCGCGATCGAGGTGAGCAGGGCGCGTTCGTCGGGCTCGAAGGAGTGCGGCCGGTCGTACGCGAGGACCAGCGAGCCGACCGGGCGCCCGGAGACGGTCAGCGGGAGGAAGGCACAGGCCGCCACGGCGTTGCGGAGGCCTGCCGACGGGTACGCCCGCCGCAGTTCGGCGAAGGTGGGGTAGAAGTCCGGAACGCCCGTCGTCAGCACGTGCGCGGCGGGTGTGTGGGACGTCAGGGGCGCACCGTCGAACCGGTCCATGAGCGTGGGGTGTCTGCCCCGCCGGCCCTCGACCCGCAGGCGTCCCTCCGCCGCCGTCATGATGATCAGTGTCTGGCTCCGGAACGCGGGCATCACCTGGTCGGCGGCCTGCTCGATCACGTCCCGCGTGCCGACGGCCTCGGCGAGGGTCGCCGCCAGGTGCATCAGGTGGTACAGGGCGGTGGCCCGACTGTGCACGGACGAGCCCGGCCGCGGCGCCAGGGCCGGGACCTCCGTGGGGCCGGGCTCCGAGGTGGGCAGGATCCGGACGCTGATACCGGTGGCGTTCGGGAACAGGTGGAAGGACAGCCACCGGTCCGGTGGTCGCAGCACGGTGAAGCCCGTCTGCTGCCGGCTGATGACGGCGGCCCGGTAGTGATCCTCCACGGCGGGGTCGTGCAGCCAGGGGAGCGACACCCAGGGCAGCGTGCCGCACACCTCGTCGGCCCGGGCCCCCAGCAGCGCCGCAGCCGCTTCGTTGAGGTAGGTGACGGTCCCGTCGAGCGCCAGCGCACAGCTTCCGCCGGGCAGCCGCTGGACGAACTCCGCTGCCACCGCGGCCTCGCCCGGGGACGGCTCGGGCGGCTCGGGCGGAGGCATCACCCGTGGCGAGATTCCCGGGACGACGGGGTATCCGCCGGCCTCGGCCTGCCGCAGGAGTGTGCCGATGCCACGGCATCCCCTCGCTACGGCGTCCCGTTCGGCGGGCGACATCTGCGAGGAGTGCGACCCGGGCCAGAGCAGCACCAGCCCGCCGCGCCCTGCGGACGCGGTGCGGATGGGGGCGGCGGCCAGCGCGAACCTGTACGGCAGGACGAGCGCGGCGCGGGAGTAGCGGTGTGCCAGGTCCTCCTGGCTGCCGAGCCAGATCAGACAGTCGAGACGTACGGCGTCGGCCACCGGCATCGGCGCGGTGAGCGGGATCCGTGTCCACGGGGCGGCCAGCTGACCGGGTATCCCGGCGAGCACGGTCAGGTGCAGCGTGGTGCTGCCCTCCGGGAGCAGGTACAGCATCGCGACAGACGCGCCGGTCTCGTGCACGAGGTGGGCCACGGCGCTGTCCAGCAGCTCCGTGCCCGAACCCGTGGCGACGGAGGCGGCTCGGTCCTGCACACAGTCCAGCCTCCCCCGGGGCGGGCGGCGACGCACCCGCTGCGGACCCGGGCACGCGCGAGGGCCCGGATGCCAGGAGCATCCGGGCCCTCGTCACAGGGTGTTCCGCGGGTTACGGGAGCTGCGCCGCCCGAGCCTCGCGCCGGTTGTCACGGAAGGTGTTCACCCGCCGTGCCGTGGCGAAGAGCGGGATCACCGCT
The DNA here is from genome assembly GCF_040295485.1 of Streptomyces sp. NPDC002793. Lineage (NCBI taxonomy): Bacteria > Bacillati > Actinomycetota > Actinomycetes > Kitasatosporales > Streptomycetaceae > Streptomyces > Streptomyces sp. NPDC002793. Next base: position 53,195 of record NZ_JBEOVL010000033.1, read on the forward strand.
CCCAGGACGACCTGCAGCGCACAGCCGGTCTGGAGGAGCAGCTGGCCACCGGGGGCGTCGAACGCCCACGCGGCGAGGAGCCCCATCGCGCCCACGATCCAGCTGAGCATCGCCACCGCGAGGACGCCTCGCGGCTTCGGGTACTCGACCCGGCTGACCATGAGCCACGCCACTCCGATGATCGCGAGGAGCGTCGGTACGAACGGCAGCTCCAGCAGCACGATCGAGACGACCGTGAGCGCTCCGAAGGGGCTCGGCATGCCCTGGAACATGCCGTCCTTCAAGGTCACGCACGAGAACCGCGCAAGCCTGAGCACCACCGCCAGCAGCACCACGATCGCGGCGAGCGCCGACACCCGCTGGTGAGCGTCATCCGCGACCATCCCGTACACCAGTACGAAGTAGGCCGGTGCGAGGCCGAAGCTGATGAGGTCGGAGAGGTTGTCCAGCTCCGCGCCCATCGGGGAGGAACGCAGCTTGCGCGCCACGAGCCCGTCGAACAGGTCGAACACGGCGGCCATGAGCATGAGGATCACCGCGGTGGCCGCGGAGTGCCTGGCCATGCCCGACTCGTCACTGCCCGTGAGGTGCGGGATGAGGATCCCCGTGGTGGTGAAGTACACCGCCATGAAACCGCACGTGGCATTACCGAGCGTGAGCGTGTCCGCTATCGACAGGCGCATCGAGAGCGGCATGTCCTCGGCGTCGTCGTCCTGCTCCTCCGCCTCGGGCACCCAGCTCGCCTGGGTATCAGGATCAATCACGGTCAATTCGAGTCACCCCCGCGGTGGTGGCCTGACCGACCTCGACCGCGACGTCGACACCTTCCGGAAGGTAGATGTCCACGCGCGAACCGAAGCGGATCAGACCGATGCGTTCGCCCTGCTCCACCTTCGTTCCCTGCGGGATGTAGGGGACGATGCGACGGGCGACCGCTCCCGCGATCTGCACCATCTCGATGTCGCCGAGCTCGGTGTCGAAGTGCCAGACAACGCGCTCGTTGTTCTCGCTCTCCTTGTTGAACGCCGGGACGAAACCACCTGGGATGTGCTCGACCGAGGTCACGGTGCCGGACAGTGGAGCCCGGTTGACGTGAACATTCAGCGGGCTCATGAAGATGGCGACGCGGGTGCGCCCGTCCTTCCACGGCATGATGCTCTGCACCACACCGTCGGCCGGCGAGATGACGCGACCCTGGGTGATCTCGCGCTCGGGGTCGCGGAAGAACCAGAGCATGCCCGCCGCGAGCGCGGTGGTGGGCACGGCCACGGCGGCCCAGCGGCCGGACTTGCGGGCCCGGGCGAGGCTGAGTGCCGCGGTGGCGACGGTCGGGAGGAGCCACGGCGATGCTCCGCGCGCAAGGCGGACCCCGCCGCGTGGTGCAGAGATTTGGCTGTCGGGCATGGATGACCTTCGTAGCGGATGATGCCGCGCTGGCAACGGGGGGACGGCGGCTTTCCGGCGATGCTATCGGGTGCGAGCGGCAACTGGGCAAGCCAGCAGCCGAGTCGGACGGCTGAAACGCTCCGCACAGGGGTGATCGGGTGTGATGTTCTTCGCCACCAAATCACCTCGTAAGGGACATTCAGCCCTGGAACCGGTACTCCTCGAGCAACCGGCGACCGATGATCATTTTCTGGATCTCGGCGGTACCTTCACCGATCAGCAGCATCGGGGCCTCGCGGTAGAGGCGCTCGATCTCGTACTCCTTGGAGAAGCCGTAACCGCCATGGATGCGGAAGGCGTCCTCGACGACTTCCTTGCAGTATTCGGAGGCGAGGTACTTCGCCATCCCTGCCTCCAGGTCATTGCGCTCCCCGGAGTCCTTTTTGCGTGCCGCATTGACCATCATCGCATGGGCGGCTTCGACCTTGGTGGCCATTTCGGCCAGTTTGAACTGGATGGCCTGGTGCTGGGCGATCGGTTTTCCGAAGGTCTGGCGCTGCTGGGCGTACGACACGCCCAGTTCGAACGCACGTTGTGCGACGCCACAGCCACGCGCGGCGACATTCACCCGGCCGACCTCGACGCCGTCCATCATTTGGTAAAAACCCCGGCCGGTGGTGCCGCCGAGTACACGATTGGCCGGAATACGTAGTCCGTCCATGATGAGCTCGGTCGTGTCGACGCCCTTGTAGCCCATCTTGTCGATCTTCCCCGGGATCGTGAGACCGGGCCGGACCTCTCCGAAGCCCGCCTCCTTCTCCACGAGGAACGTGGTCATCGACTTGTGCGGAGCGGTCCCCTCCGGGTGTCCTTCGTCACTCTTGCAGAGCACGGCGACCAGCGTGGACGTCCCGCCGTTCGTCAGCCACATCTTCTGGCCGTTCAGGACGTACTCGTCGCCCTCCCTCACGCCCTTGGAGGTGATCGCGGAGACGTCCGAGCCCAGCGCCGGCTCGGACATCGAGAACGCGCCCCGGACCTCGCCCAGCGCCATCCGCGGCAGGAACGTGTCCCTCTGCTCCTGGGTGCCGTGCTGCTTCAGCATGTAGGCCACGATGAAATGCGTGTTGATGATGCCCGACACGCTCATCCAGCCCCGGGCGATCTCCTCGACGCACAGCGCGTACGTGAGCAGCGACTCGCCCAGACCGCCGTACTCCTCCGGAATCATCAGCCCGAACAGGCCGAGCTCCTTGAGTCCTTCGACGATGTCCGTCGGATATTCGTCGCGGTGCTCCAACCGGGTCGCGACAGGAATGATCTCCTTGTCGACGAAATCCCTGACCGTGGAGAGGATTTCCTGCTGGACATCCGTCAGACCGGCGGTCTGCGCGAGTCGGCTCATGGCTACTTCTCCACGTTCTTGCTCGGCGGCTGATCGATCTCGGGGCGGCCGGGCTGCTCTCCGCCGCGTGCCTTGATGTACGTCTCGGTGGGGACCATCACCTTGCGTCGGAACACGCAGACCAGCGTGCCGTCCTGCTTGTACCCCTTTGTCTCGACGTACACGATGCCTCGGTCGCTCTTGGACCTCGACGGTGTCTTGTTGAGCACGGTCGTCTCGCCGTAAATCGTGTCGCCGTGGAAGGTCGGCGCGACGTGCTTCAGCGATTCCACCTCCAGGTTGGCGATGGCCTTTCCGGAGACGTCCGGCACCGACATGCCGAGCAGCAGCGAATAGATGTAGTTGCCGACGACGACGTTCTTCCCGAAATCGGTCGTCCTCTCGGCGTAGTTGCTGTCCATGTGCAGGGGGTGGTGATTCATGGTCAGCAGGCAGAAGAGGTGGTCGTCGTATTCCGTGACCGTCTTTCCGGGCCAGTGCTTGTAGACGGCACCGACCTCGAACTCCTCGTATGTCCTTCCGAACTGCATGATCAGGCCTCCGGGGCTTCGAACTCGGAGGTGCGACGCAGGCCGGCCGCGCGGCCCTTGCCCGCGATGACCAGGGCCATCTTGCGGCTGGCCTCGTCGATCATCTCGTCTCCGAGCATGGCCGAGCCCTTCTTGCCGCCCTCCTCCGAGGTGCACCAGTCGTACGCGTCGAGGATGAGTTCCGCGTGGTCGTAGTCCTCCTGCGAGGGGGAGAACACCGCGTTCGCCGCGTCGACCTGACCGGGGTGCAGCACCCACTTGCCGTCGAAGCCCAGCGCCGCCGCACGGCCCGCGACCTCGCGGTACGCGTCCACGTCACGGATCTGGAGGAACGGGCCGTCGATGGCCTGGAGGTCGTGCGTGCGGGCCGCCATGAGGATGCGCATCAGGATGTAGTGGTACGCGTCCGCCGGGTAGCCGGGCGGCTGCTGGCCGACGACCAGGGTCTTCATGTTGATCGAGGCCATGAAGTCGGCCGGGCCGAAGATCAGGGTCTCCAGCCGGGGTGAAGCGGCGGCGATGTCGTCGATGTTCACCAGGCCCTTGGCGTTCTCGATCTGGGCCTCGATGCCGATGCGGCCCACCTCGAACCCCATCGTCTTCTCGATCTGGGTCAGCAGCAGGTCCAGCGCGACGACCTGCTGGGCGTCCTGGACCTTCGGCAGCATGATGCAGTCGAGGTTCGGGCCCGCGCCCTCGACGACCGTGATGACGTCGCGGTACGTCCAGTGCGTCGTCCAGTCGTTGACCCGCACGACACGGGTCTTGCCACTCCAGTCACCGTCGTTCAGGGCGTCGACGATGTGGTGCCGGGCGCCCTCCTTGGCGAGCGGTGCGCAGGCGTCCTCCAGGTCAAGGAAGACCTGGTCGGCCGGCAGACCCTGGGCCTTCTCCAGGAACCGCGGGTTCGAACCGGGCACGGCGAGGCAGGAGCGGCGCGGACGCTGCCGGTTCACGGGGGACGAGGGGGTGGTCATGCGGGGACCTCCAGAGGGTCGAGCTTGTTCGCTTTCCGGATCTCGTCGACGATACGACCGATGATCTCGGTGATGCCGAAGTCCTTCGGGGTGAAGACGGCGGCCACACCGGCTTCGAGGAGGACGTGCGCGTCGGCCGGGGGAATGATGCCGCCCGCGATGACGGGGATGTCGGGCGCACCGGCCTGACGCAGCCGGTGCAGCACGTCCGGCACGAGCTCGGCGTGTGAGCCGGACAGGACGGACAGCCCGACGCAGTGCACGTCCTCGGCCAGCGCGGCGTCGGTGATCTGCTCGGGCGTCAGCCGGATGCCCTGGTAGACGACTTCGAAGCCCGCGTCCCGCGCGCGTACGGCGATCTGTTCCGCGCCGTTCGAGTGCCCGTCGAGACCGGGCTTGCCGACCAGCAGACGCAGTCGTCCGACGCCCAGGTCCCCGGCGGTGCGGCTCACCTTCGCGCGGACCAGCGCCAGAGGGGAGCCTGCCTCCGCGGTGACGGCCACCGGTGCGGACGAGACACCCGTCGGCGCCCGGAACTCGCCGAACACATCGCGCAGTGCCCAGGACCACTCACCGGTGGTCACGCCGGCGCGTGCGCACTCGACGGTCGCCTCCATCATGTTCGTGGTGCCCGCCGCCGCCTTCTTCAGGGCGGCGAGCGCCTCGGTGGCGCGGGCCTCGTCACGGTTGTCGCGCCACTCGTGCAGCGCGGCGACGACCCGTGCCTCGTTCTCGGGGTCCACCGTCAGGATCGCCGCGTCCAGATCGGCGGTCAGCGGGTTGGGCTCGGTCGTCTCGTAGATGTTGACGCCGACGATCTCCTCCTCACCGCCCTCGATCCGGCCCCGCCGCGTGGCGTGCGAGGAGACCAGCTCCGACTTGAGGTAGCCCGATTCCACGGCGGCCATCGCGCCGCCCATCTGCTGGATCCTGTCGATCTCGGCCAGCGACTCGGTGACCAACTCGTCGACCTTCGCCTCGATGACGCGCGAGCCTTCGAAGATGTCCTCGTACTCCAGCAGATCGCTCTCGTGCGCCAGCACCTGCTGGATGCGGAGCGACCACTGCTGGTCCCACGGGCGCGGCAGCCCCAGCGCCTCGTTCCACGCGGGCAGCTGCACGGCGCGGGCCCTGGCGTCCTTGGAGAGGGTGACGGCCAGCATCTCCAGCACGATGCGCTGGACGTTGTTCTCCGGCTGCGCCTCGGTCAGGCCCAGGGAGTTGACCTGTACGCCGTAGCGGAAGCGGCGTTGCTTGGGGTTCACGATGCCGTACCGCTCGCGCGTGATCCGGTCCCAGATGCGGCCGAAGGCGCGCATCTTGCACATCTCCTCGATGAAGCGGACTCCCGCGTTCACGAAGAAGGAGATGCGGGCGACGACGTCCCCGAACCTCTCCTCGGGCACCTGACCGGAGTCGCGCACCGCGTCGAGGACCGCGATGGCCGTCGACATGGCGTACGCGATCTCCTGGACCGGCGTGGCCCCCGCCTCCTGCAGGTGGTAGCTGCAGATGTTGATCGGGTTCCACTTCGGGATGCGGTTGACCGTGTACGTGATCATGTCGGTCGTCAGCCTCAGCGACGGAACCGGCGGGAAGACGTGCGTCCCCCGCGACAGGTACTCCTTCACGATGTCGTTCTGCGTGGTGCCCTGGAGCTTGTCGGGGTCCGCGCCCTGCTCCTCCGCGACCACCTGGTAGAGCGCCAGCAGCCACATGGCGGTGGCGTTGATCGTCATCGAGGTGTTCATCTGCTCCAGAGGGATGTCCTGGAACAGCCGCCGCATGTCACCGAGGTGCGAGACGGGCACGCCGACCCGGCCCACCTCGCCGCGGGCGAGGACGTGGTCGGGGTCGTAGCCGGTCTGGGTGGGCAGGTCGAAGGCGACCGAGAGCCCTGTCTGGCCCTTGGCGAGGTTGCGCCGGTACAGGTCGTTGGACGCCTCGGCGGTCGAGTGACCGGCGTAGGTCCGCATGAGCCAGGGGCGGTCCTTCTGGCGGCCGCTCATGTCAGACGTTCCGGAAGCGGTTGATGGCGTCGATGTGCTGCTCGCGGAGGTCCGTGTCCCGCACGCCCAGGCCCTCCCGGGGTGCCAGCGCGAGCACGCCGACCTTGCCCTGGTGGCGGTTGCGGTGCACGTCGTACGCGGCCTGGCCGGTGTCCTCCAGGGAGTAGACCTTGGAGAGCGTCGGGTGGATCTTCCCCTTGGCGATCAGCCGGTTGGCCTCCCAGGACTCGCGGTAGTTGGCGAAGTGCGAGCCGATGATCCGCTTCAGTGACATCCACAGGTAGCGGTTGTCGTACTCGTGGTTGTAGCCCGAGGTGGAGGCACAGGTGACGATCGTGCCGCCCTTGCGGGTGACGTACACACTCGCGCCGAAGGTCTCGCGGCCCGGGTGCTCGAAGACGATGTCGACGTCTTCGCCGCCGGTCAGTTCACGGATGCGCTTGCCGAAGCGCTTCCACTCGCGCGGATCCTGGTGGTGCTCGTCCTTCCAGAACCTGTAGTCCTCCGCGTTGCGGTCGATGATCGCGGTCGCGCCCATCGTCCGGCAGATCTCCGCCTTCTGGTCGCTGGAGACGACGCAGATCGGGTTGGCGCCGCCGGCCAGCGCGAACTGTGTGGCGTAGGAGCCCAGCCCGCCGCTGGCGCCCCAGATCAGCACGTTGTCACCCTGCTTCATGCCCGCGCCGTTGCGCGAGACGAGCTGGCGGTACGCCGTGGAGTTGACCAGGCCCGGTGCGGCGGCCTCCTCCCAGCTGAGGTGCTTCGGCTTCGGCATCAGCTGGTTGGACTTGACGAGTGCGATCTCCGCCAGGCCGCCGAAGTTGGTCTCGAAGCCCCAGATGCGCTGCTCCGGGTCGAGCATCGTGTCGTTGTGGCCGTCACTCGATTCGAGCTCGACGGAGAGACAGTGCGCGACGACTTCGTCACCGGGGTTCCAGGCGTTGACGCCGGGACCGGTGCGCAGGACGACGCCCGCGAGATCGGAACCGATGACGTGGTACGGGAGGTCGTGGCGCTTGCTGAGGTCGCTGAGCTTGCCGTACCGCTCCAGGAATCCGAAGGTCGAGACGGGCTCGAAGATCGACGTCCACACGGAGTTGTAGTTGACCGAGCTGGCCATGACCGCCACGAGGGCCTCGCCCGGGCCGAGTTCGGGCACCGGCACGTCCTCGACGTGGAGGGACTTGCGGGGGTCCTTGTCCCGGCCGGCCACCCCGGCGAACATCTCGGCCTCGTCCTTGTGCACGGTCACCGCGCGGTACGACTCGGGGAGGGACAGGGCCGCGAAGTCCGCGGCCGTGCTGTCCTGCGATTGGATCGCGTCCAGGATTTCCTTCACGGTGATGCCTCCGGCAGATCGGGTTCTCCGGCGTGGGGGAAACGCTCGGAGGACCCCTGTGGTCAGGGGAGCGGTGCGGTGTGGAGGTGTGCCGTCGGTTCGGCGGTGCTGCTGGGCCTGCTCGGTGGAGCAGAAGGGTTCGCCTGTGACGCAGGCGTCCGGGCGCGCCGACACGTGGTCTGCGGGGACAGCCGGCGTACGAGAGGTCTCTGCACGCCGGCCGCCCGGACTCCTTCAACGTATGGCACTGCGTGACAGCTGACAAGGCACCCAGTGCCAACAATTTCTCTCACTTGTCATCTCGTAGGCACGCATGAGCAATATCATGGGCGGTATGTCATGAAGCTCCCCTTTTTTCGCATGCCACGGCGCGGTGCGTACACGTACGGCGCCGTCGTCCCCCTGGGGGAATCGGTGGCCGGGCGCACCCAGCCCGACCACCGGGTTTCCCGGGCCGCTGCGTCAACCGGCGTCCGCGGGGCAGACGGAAGTGATCTTGGAGAGGCCGCGACGGACAGGGGTGGGCACGCGATGGGTACACGCATACGCAGAAGCGCCGGGAAGAGTGGCAGAGGGTCCGAATTCGACGTCCGGCGGACGGCGCTCGGGTTCCTGTTCCTCGCCCTCCTCGTCTGCGGCGCCGGACTGGTGCTGCGCACGGCCCTGGAGGGTGCCGAACGGCATCCGGTGATCGCCGCGGTCTCGGCGGTCGTCCTGGTGGCCGGGGGTGTGACGCTCCTGCGCGTCCGCCGCGGCCGCAGGACGGCGGCAGAAGCGGCCGCCGCCGCCGTGGAGACCGCGTACGAGGTCGTGGACGCCGCCCTGGAGGAGCCGGCCGCCGACCCCGAGCCGGCGCGACCCGTCGACTACGCGGCCATGGACCCGTACGCCTTCGAGGAGGCCGTGGCGGCCCTCTGCCGTCGGGAAGGCTGCCGTGACGTCGAGGTCGTCGGAGGCGCCGGTGACCTGGGCGCGGACGTGATCGCCGGCGCGCCGGACGGCCGGCGCCTGGTCGTGCAGTGCAAGAGGTACACGAGCGACAACAAGGTCGGCTCGCAGGAACTCCAGCGCTTCGGCGGCACCTGTTACGCGGTGCACGGGGCCGACACGGCGATCGTCGTCACCACCGGCACCTTCACCGAACCGGCTCTGGAGTACGCCGAGCAGTGCGGCATCGTCTGTGTCGCTCTGGACGAGCTCACCGCGTGGAGCGAGGGTGGCGCGCCGCCCTGGTACGCGAGCGCGTCCGTGCAGCCCGCCGAGGGGTGAACGCTCTTCAGCGCGCCTTCAGCGCCTGCTGGATCGTACGCATGACCTCGTCGAGCGGCGCGTCGGTACGGGCGACGGCGACCAGTACCTCGCCCTCCCGGGACACGGACGCCGCAGGAGTCTTCCCCGACTCGCCCCCGGCGGTCCGCCCCGCACCGATCCCCGTGCCGAAGGTGTCCCGGACGATCGCGAACGCGTGGTCGAGCTGCGACTCCACGTCGCCCTGGCCGTCCGCCCTCAGCCAGCGCCGCAGCACATGGTTGTGCGCGGTCACCACCGCTGACGCGGCGACCTCGGCGAGCAGCGGGTCGTCATTGCCCACGTGGTGGTCGCGCTCGTCGAAATGGCCCAGCAGATAGCGCGTGAACAGTCGCTCGTAGCGGGCCACCGAGGCGATCTCGGCCTCGCGGAGCGTCGGCACCTCACGGGTCAGCTTGTAGCGCGCCACGGAGACCGCCGGCTTCGCTGCGTACATCTTCATGACCTCCTTGATGCCGCGGCACACGGTGTCGAGCGGGTGCTCGTGCGCCGGGGCGGCGTGCAGGACGGCCTCGGCCCTGACGAGGGTGTCGTCATGGTCCGGGAAGATGGCCTCTTCCTTGGAGCGGAAGTGGCGGAAGAACGTGCGCCGGGCCACTCCGGCGGCCCCGGCGATCTCGTCGACCGTCGTCGCCTCGTACCCCTTGGTGGCGAACAGTTCCATCGCCGCGGCCGCCAGTTCACGGCGCATCTTGAGCCGTTGGGCGGCGGCCCGGGTGCCGGCGGCACTCTCCGGGGCGTCCGTCGCGGCGGAGGAACGGGGGGACTTGACGGGTTGGGACATGAGGTGAACGTAACCCATCGGTGCAGGGGAGTGCGCCTGTGGGGGCGGGTCGCCCGGGGGTCCCAGCAACCCGCCCCACCCGGCCCCTGCGTCAGCGGCGGGCATATTCGCGGAAGCCGCGCCCCGTCTTACGGCCGAGGCAGCCCGCGGCCACCAGATGCTCGAGCAGCGGCGCCGGGGCGAGACCGGGGTCACGGAACTCGCCGTGCAGCACCTTCTCGATGGCGAGCGAGACGTCCAGACCGACGACGTCCAGGAGCTCGAAGGGCCCCATGGGGTAGCCGCCGCCCAGCTTCATCGCCGCGTCGATGTCGTCCAGCGTCGCGTAGTGCTCCTCGACCATCTTGATCGCGTTGTTGAGGTAGGGGAACAGCAGCGCGTTCACGATGAAGCCGGCCCGGTCACCGCAGTCGACGGGGTGCTTGCGCACCTTCACGCAGACCTCGCGGACCGTGGCGTGGACGTCGTCGGCCGTCAGCACCGTACGGACCACCTCGACGAGCTTCATCGCGGGCGCCGGGTTGAAGAAGTGCATTCCGATGACGTCCTCGGGACGTGAGGTGACCCGGGCGACCGCCACGACCGGCAGCGACGAGGTGGTGGTGGCGAGCACCGCACCCGGCTTGCAGACCTTGTCCAGGGTCCTGAACAGCTCACGCTTGATCTCCAGGTCCTCGGCGACCGCCTCGACGGCGAGATCGACGTCGGCGAAGGAGTCCAGCGAGCCCGTGGGGGCGATCCGGGCGAGTGTCTCCGCACGGGCCTCCTCCGTCAGCCGCCCCTTGGCCACGGAACGCCCCAGGGACGTGGCGATCCGTGCCTTAGCGGCGTTCGCCTTCTCCTGGCCGCGCGCGGCGAGCACCACGGCGTACCCCGCCTTCGCGAAGACCTCCGCTATGCCCGAGGCCATCGTCCCGGACCCGGCCACACCCACCGAGGACACCGCGCGTCCGGCGGCCGCGCCCGTGTTCTCCGCCGGTGTCAGCGCGTCCGGCACCACGGCCTGGCCGCCGGGGGCGTCGTACGTGTAGAAGCCGCGCCCCGCCTTGCGGCCGGTCAGACCGGCCTCGCTGAGCTGTCCGAGCACCGGGGCGGGGGCATGCAACCGGTCGTGCGAGGCGGAGTACATGGCCTCCAGGACCGTGCGGGCCGTGTCGATGCCGATCAGGTCGAGCAGGGCCAGGGGGCCCATCGGCAGCCCGCATCCCAGCCTCATGGCGGCGTCGATGTCCTCACGGGAGGCGTAGCTCGCCTCGTACATCGCCGCGGCCTGGTTGAGGTAGCCGAACAGCAGGCCGTCCGCGACGAAGCCCGGTCGGTCACCGACCGCGACCGGCTCCTTGCCCAGCTCACGGGCGAGCCGGGTGACGCTCTCCACGGCGGGCGGGGCGGTCAGCACGGAGGAGACCACCTCGACGAGCTTCATCGCGGGCGCCGGGTTGAAGAAGTGCATGCCGAGCACACGCTCGGGGTGCTGCGACTCCGCGGCGAGCCGGGTCACGGACAGGGCGTTCGTGCCCGTCGCCAGGATCGCGGTGGGGGAGACCACCGCGTCGAGCTCCCGGAAGACCTGTTGCTTGATCTCGTACGTCTCCGGCACGACCTCGATGACCAGCTCCGCCTCCGCTGCGGCCTGCAGGTCGGAGAACGCCCGGAACCGGGAGAGGACGTCGTGCCGCTCCTGCTCCGTGATCCGCCCGCGGCGCACGGCGCGGGCGGTGGATGCCTCCAGGGAGGCGACGGCCTGCCGGGCGGCGGCCTCGCTGATGTCGATGCCGATGACCTCGCGGCCCGCACGGGCCAGGACCTCGACGATGCCGGTGCCCATCGTGCCGAGGCCGACGACGGCAATGGTGGTGAGCGGGGTGTCCATCACGGGACTCCAGGGTGAGTGACGACTGAGAGGAGCACAGCGGCGCGCGTGGTCGGAAGCGACCGGCGTACGGTGTGCGGAAATCGCGTGTCGTGGTGCACGGTCCCGGGCGCTCGGAGCGCACCGGGAGAAAGGTGACGGGCTCTGTCCCGAGCCACGTCTCTCGAACTGCCGAACCGACAGGCACTCCGGATGGCTGCGTCACCAGGCCACCGGAGCCGGCGGGTGTGTGTCCCGCTCACTTGAGACTAACCGGCGGGTAACGAGCGCGCCAGCCCTGACCGCCTGTGCACTGGCACACACTCTCCGGCCACCTTGCGTGCGCGTCGCTAAACTCAGCGTCATGGATGAGGAGTTCCGCTCACTGACGGACCGGATCGCGGACGAGGCCGGGGAGTCGGAGCGTTGTCGCCGACTGCTCGCCACGCACGACGACGAGGAGCTGGCCGCGGTCCTCGTCGAACGTGAACAGCCTCTGTGGGCACGCGAGATCGCGGCGTTCAGGCTCGGCTCCCGAGGCGACCGCCGGGCCTTCGAGACGCTGGTCCTCCTCCTCAACCACCGCGATCCCGAGCGCTGCGTGTCGGCCGCGCACGCCCTCCTGCTGCTCGGCGATCCCCGGACACCCCGAGCGGCGGTGGCGCTCGCCACGAACAGCCTGCGGACGGCCTACGCCCTGCACCCGGTGCGGCTGCTCACCGCCCTGCGCGCACCCGAGTCGGTGCCCGCCCTGGTCAGCACCCTGAACCGGCTGCTGGCCCCCGACGAGCCGCACTGGCGCGTCGCACTCGCCTGTGTCGAGGGTCTGGGCAGCCTGGGGGACGGCCGGGCCCGCCCGGTCCTGGAGGCAGCGCTGCCACACCCTCGGCTCGGCACGGCGGCGGCGGAGGCGCTCAGACGGCTGGGGGCGGGATGAGCGGGCGCACGAGGTGAGAGGGCAGCCGACTGGCGCCCATCACCGTCCGGCCGTCACCAGCGGCGCCAGGAAGGGGCTCGGTGTGCCGTGCCAGAAAATGTCCAGGCTGTCGCGGGCCCGCGTGGTGGCGACGAACAGCAGCGAGCGGGCCTGCTGGACCTCACGCCGGTGGCGCACCGGATCGGTGGTACGCCTCCGGTTCACGTCGTCCCTGGGGATCAGCCCGTCGCTGACTCCGGCCACGATCATGCGTTGGTACTCGAGACCCTTGAAGCGGAACATCGTGCCGATGTGCACGCCGTCGTCGCCGCGTGGACCGTCAGGGCCGATCTCCACGGCCCGGATTCCGTGCTCCGCCAGAGTGGTCGCGGTTTCGCTCGCCATCTGGTTCGTCGGCACGCAGATCGCGATCTGCTCGTGTGGGATGTCGTCCCAGCTGTCGATCAGCATGGCGATGGCCTCTCGCTCGGCATCCCAGTCTGTGCAGCCGTGCAGGTCCGGCTCCCCGCCGCTGAGGACCGACCTGTATCCGGCCAGGGTCTCCTCGTTGCCGTCGAGGTCGTCGTACTTCTCCTGGCTGAGCACGTCGAGCGCCGAGCGCAGGATCTGACGAGTGGTGCGGTAGCTCAGGCTCAGCTTCGACGCTCGTCCACGGATGTTGATGCCGAGACTGCCGAGCGTGACCTGGTTCTTGTAGATGCGCTGGTGGGTGTCGCCGACCAGGAAGAGGTCGTTGCGGCTGTGCGCGGTCATCGCACGTAGCATCTTCCAGTGCGCCGGCCGCAGGTCCTGAGCCTCGTCGACCACGATGTGCCGGTAGCGGTAGCGGAGCCATCCGCCGGAGCCTGCCTGCAGATGAATGTTGTCTAGTCCGCCGGCCTCTTCCCGCTGCTGGTCGATTGCCAGAATGCGCTGCTCGCGTTGCATTTCCAGGCGTGCGGCCCGCTCCGACACCTGGTCCCAGGTTTGCCGGCCCAGGCGGTCGAGGCGCTGGGTGAAGCGCTCGGCGAGTTGCCAGATGTCGGCACGCTCAGCTCGGGTGAGTGTGCGGCCGCGTCCGGCCCTGCGAGCACGGAAGTATTCCGTACGGGAGGCGACGGCCTGCCCCAGGATGACCTGTGACCACTCGTCCTGCAGGAACTCAGCGTCCCAGCCCGACTCGTCGAGTTCTTCGAGTAGCGAACGCCATTCGCGGACAGCCTGGTTGTCGTCGATGGTCTGCTTGCGGCTGCCCGGCTCCGCCTCGCGCACGATCCGCAGGGCCAGCTGATCGACATGGCTGATCTCGACGCGGCCGAGCAGTGCTTCCCCGCCGAGCGCCAGGAGACGGGACCGTAGGTCGGCGGCCAGGTTCTTGTTGAACGTCGTGAGCAGAACGGGCTTGTCCCGGCCGGGTGGGAGTTGTTCGACCAGGTGCTTCACCCGGTGCAGAGCCACGATGGTCTTGCCGGTTCCGGGGCCGCCTCCCACACGTGCGGGACCGTTGTAATCGCGGTTCACGAGCTTGGCCTGGGTGGGGTGGAGGAAGACCTTCCAACGACCGAAGTCCTCACCCTCCAGAGCCTCGCGCAGCGCCTCGTCGGTTGTCGTGACGATGGTCGCGGGGCGCTCGACGGCAGCCTGGAAGTCATCCGTGTCGACCAGCTCAGGCGTGGCGACAGGCGCGGTGACCTGTTCGAGGACCTCGTCGAACGACTTCTCGTCGTAGAGCGCGAGCAGGACCTCACCGGTCAGCTGCGGCGCGTAGTCGACGAGCCCCAGCAGTTGGTCCTCGGTGGTGAGCGCCTGAATGACCGGGATCAGAGGCCCGGCTACACCGAGGTCCGTGAGCTGCTGCTCGGTCCAGGCAACGAACAACGGCACGTGCGCCGGGGAGGCCGCTTGCCCGGGTGAGGATTCCGCACGGGGGGCCGGCTCGGGGGTGGTGGTGGCTGCTACCTGGGGCGTGCTCGCGGCCTGCGCCGCCAGCAAACTTTCCTCCACGACCTGAAGGTCGACGTACTCGATACCACCGGTGATGCGGTTGACCGAGTACGCGAGCCGGTCGAGGTGCTCGTAGACGTCCTTGCGGTGCTTGACCGAGACGATCAGCCAGTCCTCGTCGGCCAGGCGCAGCAGCAACGCCCTGTACTCGTCGTTGACGCGCGCCGACCACAGCTTCTCGTGACCCTTGAGCTGCTTGAGCTGCAGGCCTGTGGATCCAGGGTTGTTCTTGAACTTGTGCTGGAAGTCGTAGATCGCGCCCTTGACCGAGCGGGGAAGCTTGAGGATCTCCCTGTCCGCCTTGTCGAGCAGGCGCAGGGTCACACTCTGGTTGGTCACGACTGGTCTTCCCCGTCCTTCATGGTGCGGTGGTTCTCCTGGTGACGACCCATGCCGCCCACCGATGGTTGTACGCCGAGCCGCTCGGCGATCTCCTCGGCCGTCCACGCGGTCGCGGGACGCACCTCCCAGCCGGCGGCCACGAAGGCCCGGTCCCGGTCCTCGGCCTCGGGGTCGCGTTCGTCCCCGCGGGCAGGATGTGGAGAGAGGACGACACCGATGCGCGCATCCACCCAGGCCAACTCGGCCATCCAGCCACGGTCGTCCAGCTCGTGTCCGTCGGCCGGAACGGGGATGCCGGATACCGCAGCGAGGCGTAGGACGAGGTCCTGGAGCCCCACCTCGTCCGGGTCGAGGTGCTCGATGACCTGGTCCCAGCCCGGGTCCCGGACGGGTGCGGCAGGGGCGGCAGGAACGATGACGGGCTGCGTCGCCTCGGTCGGCGGAACCGGAACGGCCATCGCCTCCAAGGAGAGCACCGTCGAGAGGAGCCCCGCCCCGCCCGTGACCGCCAGCGCCTCGGGTGCGAAGTCGCCCAGCTGCCCGGCTGTCAGCTGAAGGCTGTCGCCTCCACCGTGCTCCAGGAACTGCAGCAGATTGCTCCAGTAGAGCCAGCCACGCCAACGCCGTTTGTGTGACTCCTCGTCGGCGAAGACGCCGTCCGCGTCATCGATGACGGTCAGGGCCGTCCACGAGGGCGGGCGGTTGCGGCCGTCCACGGCGAACACCAACCGGCACTGCGAGCTGTCTACAGCCGCGTACACCTGGACCCGCCCACCGGTCCCGGTCAGCGGATCCGCACCCTCCAACGCCCGGACGATCTCGTCCCCGACCGAGTCCACCGGCCCGCCCCGTGCCCCGGCTCCCAGCAGCCCAGCGACCGCCGCCTCCGCCCGCCACAACCACCGGTCGGCCGAAGGATCGCGCAGGTACGCGAGGAGCACGTCCGAAGGATTCACCCATACGGTCTCGGAGAGCTCGCCGGGCAGCCCCTTGCGCACACTCGCGTAGTAGCCGCGGGCCTTCGCCTGCCCCGAGTCACCGTACGGACGCCAGACCGGGGAAGCGGGACCGGCTCCCGCATATCCGGTGTCCAGGACCCGGCGCTGCCACTCCTTCACGTCCGCGTACGTCAGCTGGAAGACCCGTATGCCATCCGCTCGCAGCCGGGTCCGCTTCGCGGCGTCGTCCGCCATCCGGTTGTACTTCCGGCCGGCATGGAACGCGTAACCGTCGAGGTAGAGCGCGACCCGGGGGCCCGGCGCGTCGAGCCGCTCGAACAGGACGTCCGGGCGGGTGCCGTCCAGCACCCGCTGCTGGGACACCCGCCAGCTGAACGTCTTGCCATCGGCCCCCGTCAGGCGGAGGTCGAGGGCGTGCGTACCCGCTGGAGTCGTGTACGCGTCACCGCTCGCACGGCTGCCGGGCAGTGACGCCCACTTGCGCAGCGTGTCTATGAAAACGACCTCCAGGTCGCTCTCGGCCTGCTGCTCCATCGGAATGTGCTGCGTGGTCGCGACCGGCGAAGTACTCCACCGCTCACCATCCGCGCCCAGCAACTCGTCGAGCATCTGGCGCACTTCCTGGCGGCTCACCTTGTCGTAGTCGCCCGGCGGAACGCGGCGCAGCAGGCAGCGGTGGCAGCCGTCGAGGCCCTTCTCGCGACAGCCGCAGTTCTCGATCACCTCGCGCGCCTGCAGCAGCACCTCCCGGAACCCGTCCGCGGACGCCAGACGATGCAGATAGCCCGTGCCCCCGGGCAGACGGTCGTGGATGACGAGGAAGCGCCTCGGGTACTCGGCGCCCAGCCCGTCCCCGCTGTCCGGCATCGAGGCCGCCGCGATGTCGATGTGGTCGGGATCGCCCCCGTACCGGGCGGCGATGCCCGCGAACAGTGCTGCCGTGAACGACGCGAGCCGCTCCTTCGCGCGCGCCACGGAGACCGGCAGCAAAATGCGTACGGCCTCCGTGACCAGCTCATGGGCGAGCAGCAGCGGTACGTCCTCGCCCTTCCCCTGTTCCTCGGCGGCACCACGCTGTCGACGGCGCGGGCACCAGAGCTGGTGATGGGCACTGGCCCGGGTGGACCGGCTCAGAGACTCGCTCAGCGCGTGCTGCGCCTGGTCGACGACCGGTTGGCCCTCGGACGTGGCGCCACCACAACTCGTACACACATAGAACGGGTTGAGCCGCACGTCCTCCCCGGCCATCGACACCGTCGAGCTGCCGTCCTGACGGTCCAGGCCAAGATTCAGCGTCCGAACCACCGCACGCCGCGTGAAGTCCGCACCGAACACGGCGGTGTCGTGGCGCCAGGATCCGGGGGCGAGATGGGCCGGGTCGATGTCGACGGTCTTCAGCACCGAGTACCGCCTGCGCTCCCGCTCGTCCCGGTCGTCGCGAACCCGGGCATCGTCACGCTTGTCGCGTGCCATGACCCGCTTGGGCTCCAGTACGTAGCTCACGCACCCCGCGTCCGCGATCTCACGCGAAGCGCATCGCGGACAGGCGGACGTGTCCGTCCGGGCGTCCTTGGTCCGTGTGTAGCCACAGGCGGGACACAGCCGCCACACCGCCCAGGCGCGCCGCTCCGGGCTGCCGATGTCCAGGGCGCGCACCACGTGCTTGTAGCCGTTGACGTAGAAGCTGTTGCCCGGGGCGAGCTCGGTCAGGGCGAGCTTGCGTGAGCGCTCGTAATCACGGACCTCACTGCGGTACGTGCTGGTCGGAGCGGCATCGGCGTCCCCCTCTCCGGGATCAGCCGTCTCCTTCCAGTAGAGCGTGCCTTCCAGGGTCGTCACCGTGTCGGCCAGGCTGTAGTTGGGCAGCAGCCCCAGCTCAACCAGCACACCGTGCGCGCTCGTCTGGCTGAGGTTGCGCAGCAGATCACCGGTCGACCGGCGCTCCGCGAGCAACTCCTTCCGCTCAGGACCCTGCTCGCGGTCGTCGGCCAGCAGCCCGTCCACGGCCACGTCGATCGCCGCGATACGCCGCCGCAGTTCCTCGCGCCGACCGGTCCAGTCCGCCTCGGCCTCCTGCAGCGCACGGACGATGCCGCCGGACGCGTAGGCACGCAGCTCCCCGGCCGCGTGTTCCGACACCCCGCTGTCCTCGTCCTCGCCCATCGGGAAAAGGGACAGGAACTCCTCCACCCGGCGCGGCCCCTCGGTGAGGGCCGCGTCCTGAAGGTCCTGACACCACCCCGTCGTCCCGAACAGGGCCGAGGCGAGCCGGGGTACCGGCTGCAACTGCTCCCCGTCCGCCGTCACCAGGGCGCCACGAGCCGCGAGGTCCAGGAGGTGCGCCGTGTACTGGCGGCGCAGGATCTCGACGGCCGACAGATAGCACCCGGGAGGCACGATGTCTCCCGCGATCATCTCGCGCGGATCGTCGAGGTAGTACAGGTCACGGGCACGCCGCCCGCCGAAGGCCACCACCAGGGCGTTGCCGGTCCTGCGCCCGGCCCGTCCGGCTCGCTGTACGTAGTTCGCCGGGCCGCCTGGCAGCGAGCCGAGCAGCACGGCGGAGAGGTCGCCGATGTCGATGCCGAGTTCCAGCGTCGGCGTGCAGGACAGCACATTCGGATCGGTGTAATGCGTACCCTCGCGGAACGTACGCTCGACCTGCTCACGTTCGGGGCGGGTCAGCATGCCGGTGTGTTCGGCGGTCACGACCCGGTAGGTGCCGCCGGTCAGATACAGGCGCCGGTAGTAGTCGCCCTGGTAGTCGCGTTCCAGCTTTCCGCCAAAACCGCCCGAGCCGGAGCCTGTGGACGACATGCCGTACTGCGGGGGAGTCAATGAGCCTTTGCACCGGTATCGCGGGCATGGGTGCCCGTACCAGCGGGTGCGCCGCTCGGGCGGTACGACCTGCTGCCAGCCGCACGCGTCGCAGCCGACGAACGCCTTGTTGACCACGGAGTCGTCCAGCAGCCGCACTTCGATGTGCCCCGGCTGCAGCCCGTACACCCGGGTGACGCGGTCGGCCGCCACCTTCACCGACAGCAGCCCCTCCTCCGCCAATAGCGGGAGCAGCCGACGCAGGTACTCGCTCGCCCCGGCCGCGTCCAGCGACAGACAGCGCCGCGTCCAGTCCTGGTACCAGGCGCCCCGACCGGTGACGGTGTCGAACTTGCTGCGTTCCTTCGTGCTGTCCAGGAGGAAGCGCGGCGGGGCCACATACCCCTCGGGGAACGCGGGCATGCCCTCCGCACGCTGTCCCGAGATCAGGTACTGATTGACGCCCGCTTCCCTGATCCATGTATCGAGCCAGCGGTGCCGAATCCCGCCGCGCGTCCGCGTCCGCTCCAACAGCCCACGGACGAAGGCGAGATACCGGTCCGTTGTAGGCAACCCCTGGCTCATCACCAGCTGGCCGGGCAGAGTCAGATGCAGATCGCGGGCCAATGCCGCCACCCGGTCCGGGTCGGGCACCGTGACCTCGGCGGCCGCTGTCCGCGTCAGCTCCATCGTCCGGCCCATCCGGGACCGCAGTCCGAACTCCATCACGGTCGCGAACGCCAGACGCTCCCCGATCAGCTTCCACGTCCGCGCGTCACCGGAGCCCCGGCCGGACAACAGCCGGTCCACGCCGGCCTCGTCGTGCAGGTCCGGCGGCACGACAGCGGCCAGGGCCTCAGGATCGTCGACCGAGTCCAGCACGTTGCCGATCAGGTCGTTGAGTGCGAGCGGCGCCCCGGACTCGTCCAGATTGTGCGCGAGCAGCGATCGCAGAGAGAACTTGTACGACGCATTGGCCACGTACCCCGCACGGTGCGCGGCGTCCTGCGTCGAGTCGTTGAAGAGCAGCGTCTTGCGCTCGTCCGGCAGCAGGGCGATATCACCGCCGGTGAACAACTGCGTCACCGTCGCCGAGGCGAGCGCGGCCAGTGACGTACCCAGGAACCGGATGCCGTTGTCCGTGGCACACGCCGGACAGCGGTCGTCCTTGGCCGCACCGTCCGCCGTCTTCTTGTCCAGGACGGCCAGTGTGAACCAGGCGTCCTGAAGTTCCTCCGCGTCGCCCGGGACAGGCATCCGGTACGTGCCCCCGGCGCCGTCGAGAACGACCACGGACAAGGGGTCCGTGCCCCCGGACACGGGGGTCGCCCCCGCCAGGGCGTCGAGCGCCTCCGTCGCCTCGGCCGCTGTTGCCGCGATGAAATACCGGATACGCCGCTTGTCCCGGCCGACACCGGCCCGCCAGATCTTGTCCGCGGCGGTGACGAGCTGCTGCGGGTCGGACTCCGGGGAGATCGCCGCCCACCCCGACCGCCCGCAGTGCCGGCAGTACACGGCGGGGAGCTGGGTCTGTGCCGGCCGGCGCACAGTGTCCGAGCCGGGCAGCGGAGTGGCCCGGCGGGAGTCCGCGGCGGGCCACTCCGCGCTGTCCCGGCCCTCCGCCTCCTCCTGTGGCGCGGCGCCCAGCGCCGCCTTCCTGGCGGCCGTCCGCTCGTCCTCGTACCACCGGAACTCGGGCGCGGCACCGACCCCGCGCAGCACCCGGCTCACCGGCCGCACCCACAGGTGCGCCTCGATGTGCAGCAGCGGGCGGGGCCGCCGTTCGTCCGACGCGGGGTCCCGCGCCGCGGACAGCAGCGCCACGAACCGGGACAACGCCTCCAGTGCCAGGCGGGGATTCTCCCGGGCCGTACGCGCCCAGGAGTATCCGAAGCGGGCCATGCGGTCGCGCAGGCCCCACTCGTCCAGCGGCTCCCCGTTCAACAGGGCGAGCACCGCGTGCGTGAAGTCGTGCTGCTTGAGCATGCGCCCGAGCTTGAAGGGATCGAGTGCGCGCCTGTTCAGCAACAGATACGCCAACTCGTCGAGGTCGAGACGGTCCGGCCGGGACTCGATCCCAGGGCCGCCTGACGCCTCGATCACCTCCTTCGGCGTGGGCGGATCCGGCAGTTCGTAATTCACGTCACCGACGAACTGGTCGGCCGTCAGACGCTCCTCACCGATGATCGAATCCGTCCCGAAGGGCACGCCGAAGACCTGCTCGGCCACCTCAAGGATCCCGCCGAGCCCACCGGTGCCCTCACCCAGCGTCGCCGACGTCGCCACCGGACAGATGTCGCCCAGCGGGCGACCCGCCCGCGAGGCCCCGACCGTCGCCCCGAGCCGGCGCAGCAGCATCGCCACGTCCGTGCCCTGCGCACCGTCGTACGTGTGGAACTCGTCCAGGACCACGTACGTGAGATCCGCGCCCTCCCACAGCGACCGGTCCTCCGCCCGCTGCAGCAGCAGATCCAGCATCTTGTAGTTGGTGACCAGCACATCCGGCGGGGTCCTACGCATCTCCTCGCGCCGCGTCATCACCCGCCGGAAGTCGGTGTCCGGCCTGTCCCCGATGTACAGCCCGGCCGTGACCTGGGCCAGCTCAGGCTGCGCCAGATATTCACCGATACGCCCGGCCTGGTCGGTCGCCAGGGCGTTCATCGGATACAGCAGGACCGCCTTCACACCCTGGCGACCCAACGCCTTCTGCCGACGGCAGTGATCCAGCACGGGCACCAGGAACGACTCGGTCTTGCCCGACCCCGTCCCCGTCGTCACCAGGGCCGGCTCGGCCGCCCCGCGCAGTGTGCTCAGCCGCTCCCAGGCCTTGGCCTGATGCCGGTACGGCGGGAACCCCGGGTCCCACTCGAGCGCCGACTGCCACCCGTCGTCCGCTGTGTGGAACGGCGTACGGATACGCAGGTAGGGCCCGCGGAAGATCCCGGACTCAGGGTCGCCGAGAAACCGCTCCAGCGCCAGCCGGGTGTCCTCGTCCGCCAGCGCGTACGTCGTCGTGAGGTATTGGGTCAGACTGCCGCGCAACTGTGCGGCGGCCAGGGTGGGTTTCACGACGGCGCCCTTTCGTGTACATGTCCGCAGGGGACTACGCCGACGAAAGCCGACGATCTACGGACAACCGTATATCCGGCGTCCGACAAGAGGGACACCTGTTGAGGCATCCCGACGCCCGGCTGCGCTGAGCCTCGAACCCGGTGCAGCCAAGCCGCGTTCTCTGCGCGTGGGCGGAACGGCGGCGCGGCTATCCGAGAATCTCGTCGTTGGAATCGAACTGATGTTGATCAGCAGGGAGTGCCGGGAAGTAGTTGGTCTCCGCTTGCCCCGTGAGAACGGCCAGAAGGAAGGACGCGCACTGAGTGTCGTGGTGTTCCCACATCGGCCCACGGCCCTCGTTGAACATGACCGTCCATTCGTCCGGCTCCTGTCCCGGCTTCACCAGCCAGTACAGCATTGCCCCTGTGCCCTCGATGTAGGCCCAGGGCAGCACCTCCGTACCGGACTCCTGAAGCTGAGCAGGCCTGGGTTCGACCTCCCACAGCTTCTCGAGGGTCTCGTCCCTTTCGGTCGCTTGCGCGAGCAGCTCGTAGTCGTCGTCCGGGCAGGCAGGATCCAGGAGCCAGATCGTCTCGTCGAAGACACCTCCCCCGTACGTCTCGACAAGCTGCCGGTAGTCGGTCGGCAGCGCGGTGCCGAGTGCCCGTTCGACGGCCGACCAGTCCCTGGAGCGGCGCGGACCGGAAGGCGCGACGAGTTCGGTGAGGCGTTCCACGGCGGGGTGCATGATCGTCTCTATCTGTACCGGGTCAGACGCGTTTGGCGACGTAGGGGACAGTGACGATGTTGGTGTTGCTGCCGCCTTCGTGGGGCGTGAAGCTGAAGCCCTTGTCACCCGGGGCTTCGAAGGTCAGGCCGATCGGTACAACGTCGGTGGGGTCATCCGTCCGGTAGACGGGCGTGACGGAGCACCCGAAGGTTTCCCCTCGCTTGTCGACGACCGCCCTGACCTCTTCCTCGACTCCCCGCACGACCGGCGAGCGAGTGAAGCGGTGCATGGTGACGAAGTTCCGCGAATCCTTGTTCGGGCCACGATCGGCGCGCCTACCAGACGGGTCTTGTTCAGCTTCTTGCTCGCTCGCCCCTGCCCGCATTCGCCGGGCTCTTCCTGCGAGAACCGGTGGAGGCTCGTCCGTGGTCACCGGCCAGCTCGGCATTGATTCGTTCAGTCAGCTGTGGGCGTTCTCCCATGCCTCGCGGATTGCGGCCGGAATGCGTCCGCCGGCGGATACTTGGTAACCGTTGGCCCGAGCCCATACCCGAATGGTCTCGCTGTCGACGGGTGGCCGGGCCGGAGCCTGTGGTGGGGCCCACAGCGTGGGGTTCGAGGGGACGAATGCCGTCGTCGGTTCGAGGACGTCCTTGGGGAACTGGGGCACCGACGTCTCACCGCTCAGTACGGAGACGAGGAACTCGGTGAGAGTCCCGTCGTAGGTGAACCACCGAGGCCCGCGGGCTTCGTTCACGGCGACACGCCAGGCGTCCGGGTCAGTCCGTGGTTCAGTGATCCAGAAAAGGTGCTCTCCGTTGTCGGTGCCGCCCATCGGCAGGAGTTGCCGCGGGTCGTACGGAGCAGGGTAGGTGCCTCGGTCGTGGTCCAGCTGCAGCTGCTCGCGGATTCTCGCGGGCATCGGGCCCGTGAGGTCGACCCATTCAGTGACCCCGTCGGGTTGGTAGATGCGCAAGTAGTCGGCGAAGGACCCCGGGCCATAAGTCGTTGCGAGCCGCTTGTAGTCCTCGGGAAGCGGCACACCGAGAACGCTCTCGACCTGGGGCCAGTCGATGGGGCGGCGGTGACTCGCATCGTCTGGTGGCGGACAGAGTCGGGTCAGGGCGGCGAAGGCGGTCACTGGATTCCTTTGGCGCGTCGTTTCAGCTGATCTGCGTGGTCAAGATTCTCGAACTGCTTGTCAAGGTGGAAACCACCTGATCCGTTGGCCTCCATCTGGATCCACTTCGGAACGGAGTCCTTCTTGTCGTCCGTGTATTCGAGGTAGACGCTATAAGTCACGGTCTCGTTGTTGTTGAAGACAGCATCGTAGATCTGCTTCTCGTAGCCCCGCATGTCTGGGCTGTTGGTAGGGGTCTGGGTGATGGTGAAGAGGTTGTCCAGGGTGTCACCGGAACCACCGAGAATATTCGCCAGCATGTGGCCTCGGCCCTGGTTGTAGTCCGTACCGTGCAGAAACCCGGGTGGTCTCAGCGATTTGTTGGCCTCTGTTCCTTCCCTGAGCATGTCCCGCGTGATCGTCGCGTTCATCTCGTAGGGCCGACCGTGCTTGTCGCGTGTGAACCGGACTCGCCCTCCCCAGGTCGGGTCGGCCTCGCATCCCGCCAGACCCAGCGGATCGGCAAAGGTGAAGGGGTTGGGGACATAGCCGTAGTGGTTGATGGCAGGCGCGATACCGAGCGGGTCAGGACTGGTGTAGCGGGCGATGTCAGGGTCGTAGTACCGATTGACGTTGTAGTGGAGCCCGGTTTCCGGATCGAAGTACTGCCCCGGATAGCGCAGGGGGGTGTAGGCGGTGCTGTCACGGTTCCACTGTGTGGCGCCCCAGGCGGTGCTGCGGGCCCTCCAGCCGAGGGATCCGTCGCTGCTTACGAGTTCGCTGGGGCTGCCGGACAGATCGGTGATGACAGCGAAGAACCGCCGGTCGATCTCCCTCTGGGCGCTGTCCGTCTTGTACTCTCGCTGCGCCAGGGGATGCAGCCCTGCGTAGTCCCACACCGACGTCACGCCTGCAGCGGTCTGTTCCGCCAGCTGGGACCCGTCCCAGCAGTAGGAGATCGCTTCGATCGTGTGGCCGTCGGTATCCGTGCGCTCTTTGGCTGTCCTCCGCCCGAGAGCATCGTAGAGATAGCGCCATCGGCCGTCCGGAGCGTGGACGTGCGTGAGCCTGTCTTCCGCATCCCAGGTGAAACGCCAGGTGAGGATTTTTCCGCTGAGGGTCATGGTCCGACGCAGGGTGACGCGGCCCTGCGCGTCGTACTGGTATCGGGCTCGCCCGGCATGCGTGACCTGAGAACCCTGGTATCGGCGTTGACCGACGGTGTCCTGACCGGGTGCTTCGGTGGGGAGCGCGGTGTGGGTCTGATCACCGGCGGCGTTGTAGGCGTACCGCTCGGTCCATCCCTGCGCGTCGACGGCAGTGATCCGACTCGCCGCGTCAACGGTGTAGGTGCGAAGGCCGGTGTGGCTGTCGTCCACGCTGAGGGGAATGCCGTCGGCTTGGTAGACGAAGGCCCGCTCCAGGGGCTCTGCGCCTGGCGTACTCAAGGACTGGAGAACCACACGGCCGACCGCGTCCCAGCTCTGGCGCAGTGCGAGCATCCCCTGCACGGTGCGAGCGGTCTCTCGTCCCAGTGCGTCCCGTTCGAAGCGGAAGGTGTGATCTCCCGCTGTGTAGGTAGCCAGCCCTCCCCGGCCGTAGGCGAGGTCGCTGCTGGCTCCTGACGGGGTGCGCCGGTGGGTGCGGCGGCCGAGGACGTCGTAGGTGAAGGAGAGCCTGCGCCCGTTGACGGTCTCGGCGAGTACACGGCCTTCCGCGTCGCGTTCGAGGTCGATACGGGCGTGGGCATTGCTGATCTGTCCTAGTAGGGCTTGGTCAGGTCGGACATGGGTGAGCGTGTCCTTTCGGTCGGTGTTGCGTTGACAGGGTGTGACTCCGGATGAGATTGCGGCTG
>NZ_JBEOVL010000034.1:0-75179 GCF_040295485.1 Streptomyces sp. NPDC002793
CCCAAAGCACCCTCCGCGCTTCGGCCACACCCGCCGCCCCACCCTTCCCCCGGGGGCCGCCGGCCGCGCGGGGCGCCCCGCCGACCGGCGGGGCGCCCCTCTCGCGGGTGCGGTGGCGGTCGTCAGCCGGCCAGGCAGGACGGGCCGAGCAGCACCTTCAGGTCACCGAAGAGCGCGGGGTCCGGCTTGACGCGGTGCCGGTCGAGCCGGAGCACGGTGGTCTTGCGGGGGCCCTGGAGCCTGATGCGGACCTCGGTGTCGCCCCGGTGGTTGCTGAGGACCTCGCCGAGCCGGCTGACCATGGGCGGGGTGACCCTCACCGTGGGGATCGTCAGGACGACCGGCGCGTTGGACCCGGCGTTGGAGATGTCGGGGACCTGCATCTCCATGGCGACCAGACGCGGCACGTCCTCCCGCTTGTCGAGGCGCCCCTTGACGAAGACGACGGTGTCCTCGACGAGCTGGGTGGAGACCAGCTGATAGGTCGCGGGGAAGAACATGCACTCGATGGAGCCCGCGAGGTCCTCCACGGTCGCGATGGCCCAGGCGTTGCCCTGCTTGGTCATCTTGCGCTGGAGGCCGGAGATGATGCCGCCCACGGTGACGATCGCTCCGTCGGAGTGCTCACCGCCGGTGAGCTGTGAGATCGCCGCGTCCGACTTGTCGGACAGGACGTGCTCCAGGCCGAAGAGCGGGTGGTCGGAGACGTACAGCCCGAGCATCTCGCGCTCCTGCGCGAGCAGATAGGACTTCTCCCACTCGATGTCGGAGAACTCCACGTCCAGCCCGAAGCCCGGTTCGCCGCTGTCCTCCTCGCCGCCGCCGAAGAGGTCGAACTGCCCCTCGGCCTCCTTGCGCTTGACCTGCACCACGTTGTCGATCATCGGCTCGTGGTGGGCGACGAGTCCCTTGCGGGTGTGCCCCATCTCGTCGAAGGCCCCGGCCTTGATGAGCGACTCGACGGTGCGCTTGTTGCAGACGACCGCTTCGACCTTGTCCAGGAAGTCGGGGAACGTGGAGTACTTCCCCTTCGCCTTGCGGCACCTGATGATCGAGTCGACGACGTTCTGACCGACGTTGCGGATGGCGGTCAGCCCGAAGAGGATCACGTCGTCACCCTGGGCGGCGAAGTTCGACTCGGACTCGTTGACGTTCGGCGGGAGCACCTTGATGCCCATGCGGCGGCACTCGTTGAGATAGACCGCGGACTTGTCCTTGTCGTCCTTGACGGAGGTCAGCAGGGCCGCCATGTACTCGGCGGGGTAGTTCGCCTTGAGGTAGGCGGTCCAGTAGGTGACCAGTCCGTACGCCGAGGAGTGCGCCTTGTTGAAGGCGTATCCGGCGAAGGGCACCAGGACGTCCCACAGGGCCTTGATCGCCGCGTCGGAGAAGCCGTTCTTCTTGGCGCCGGCCTCGAAGAGGACGAAGTTCTTCGCCAGCTCGTCGGCCTTCTTCTTGCCCATCACGCGGCGCAGGATGTCGGCCTCGCCGAGCGAGTAGCCGGCGACGATCTGGGCGGCCTTCTGCACCTGCTCCTGGTACACGATCAGGCCGTAGGTGAGCCCGAGGACCTCCTTGAGGGGCTCCTCCAGCTCCGGGTGGATCGGGGTGATCTCCTGCCGGGCGTTCTTGCGCTCGGCGTAGTTCGTGTGCGAGTTCATGCCCATCGGGCCGGGCCGGTAGAGGGCCGAGACGGCGGAGATGTCCTCGAAGTTGTCGGGCTGCATCTGGCGCAGCAGCGAGCGCATGGGGCCGCCGTCGAACTGGAAGACCCCGAGCGTGTCACCGCGGCAGAGCAGCTCGTACGTCTTGGGGTCGTCCAGCGGCAGGGAGAGCATCTCCAGGTCGATGCCCTTGTTGGCCTTCACCATCTTGATGGCGTCGTCCATGATCGTCAGGTTGCGCAGGCCCAGGAAGTCCATCTTGAGCAGACCGAGCGACTCGCACTGGGGGTAGTCCCACTGCGTGATGGTGACGCCGTCGGTGTGCCGCACCCAGATCGGGGCGTGGTCGACGATCGGCTCGCTGGACATGATCACGCCGGCCGCGTGCACACCCATCTGCCGGACCAGGCCCTCCACGCCCTTCGCGGTGTCGATGACCTTCTGGACGTCCGGCTCGTTCTCGTACATCCCCCGGATCTCGCCCGCCTCGCTGTAGCGGGGGTGCTTCGGGTCGGTGATGCCGTTGAGGTCGATGCCCTTGCCGAGGACGTCGGCGGGCATGGCCTTGGTCAGGCGGTCGCCCATGGCGTACGGGTAGCCCAGGACGCGCGCGGAGTCCTTGATCGCGTTCTTGGCCTTGATCTTGCCGTAGGTGCCGATCATGGCGACCTTGTCGGCGCCGTACTTCTCGGTGACGTACCGGATCACCTCGACGCGCCGGCGCTCGTCGAAGTCGATGTCGACATCGGGCATGGAGACGCGCTCGGGGTTGAGGAAGCGCTCGAAGATCAGCCCGTGGGTGATCGGGTCGAGGTCGGTGATGCCCATGGCGTACGCGACGATCGAGCCGGCGGCGGAGCCACGGCCGGGGCCGACCGCGATGCCGTTGTTCTTGGCCCACATGATGAAGTCGGCGACGACGAGGAAGTACCCCGGGAACCCCATCTGGATGATGATGTCCATCTCGTACTCGGCCTGCTTCTGCCGGTCCTCGGGGACGCCTCCGGGATAGCGGCGGTTCATGCCGACCCGGACCTCCTCCTGGAACCAGGTGACCTCGGTGAAGCCCTCCGGGATGTCGAACTTCGGCATCAGGTCGCGCTTCTCGAACATGCCGGTGGTGTCGATCTGCTGTGCGACCAGGAGTGTGTTGGCGCAGCCCTCCTGCCAGGCGTCGGAGGAGTCGATGGCGTACATCTCGTCCGTCGTCTTGAGGTAGTAGCCCGTGCCGTCGAAGCGGAAGCGGTCGGGGTCGGAGAGGTTCTTGCCGGTCTGGATGCAGAGCAGGGCGTCGTGCGCGGTCGCCTCGTTGGCGTACGTGTAGTGCGAGTCGTTCGTCACGAGGGGCGGGATGTTCAGCTTCCGGCCGATCTCCAGGAGCCCGTCACGGACCCGGCGCTCGATCTCGATGCCGTGGTCCATCAGCTCCAGGAAGTACTTGCCCTCGCCGAAGATGTCCTTGTAGTCGGAGGCCGCCTGGACCGCCTCGTCGAACTGTCCGAGCC
This sequence comes from Streptomyces sp. NPDC002793, assembly GCF_040295485.1. NCBI lineage: Bacteria > Bacillati > Actinomycetota > Actinomycetes > Kitasatosporales > Streptomycetaceae > Streptomyces > Streptomyces sp. NPDC002793. The sequence goes on from NZ_JBEOVL010000034.1 coordinate 3,170, forward strand.
GCAGCCTGGTCTGCACCTCGCCGGAGGGGCACCCGGTGGAGGCGATGAGGCCCTCGGACCACTGCGAGATGGTCTCCTTGTCCATCCGGGGCCACTTCTGCAGCCAGCCCTCGGCGTACGCGTCGGAGGAGAGCTTGAAGAGGTTGTGCAGTCCGGTGCTGTTGGCCGCCCAGATGGTCTTGTGCGTGTAACCGCCGGAACCCGAGACGTCGTCCCGCTTCTGGTGCGGCTGGCCCCACTGGATCTTGCGCTTGTGCTTGCGCGACTCGGGGGCGACGTACGCCTCGATCCCGATGATCGGGGTCACGTCCGCCTTCCGGGCAGAGTGGAAGAAGTCGTAGGCGCCGTGGAGGTTGCCGTGGTCGGTCATCGCGATGTGCGACATGCCCATCGTGTTCGCCGCCTCGAACATGTCCTTGAGCCGCGCGGCACCGTCCAGCAGCGAGTACTGGGTGTGGACGTGCAGGTGCGTGAATGGCGGCTTGCTCACGGCGCTGTGCCTCCGGGGAAACTGAGGATGACGGCTGAGGGGGACAGCGTGGAAGTCTACGTCTCCGAAGTGACGGACGACGGGCACTCCGGGGTACGGTCGCGCGTTGGAAGACCCGGGACGCCCGTCCCTTTTGTCATGAACGCCATGTACCAGGAGGCACCCAGCGATGTCGGACACGCAGACCGGCGCAGAGCGGCGCGGAGAGCAGATCCTCGCCGTATTCGACACCGCGTTCGGGCAGCTCCTGGCCGCCGACCCCGCAGCCTTCCGGGTCAAGTTCCGCAAGATGGCGGGCTCGGCCTTCGCCTTCTACCGGGGCTCCGCCGGCCTGTTCTACGCCGATCTGGACCGCGAGCAGCACAGCGGCGCCTATCTGGACGAGCGTACGAGCCGGGTGTGGATCCACGGCGATCTGCACGCCGAGAACTTCGGCACCTACATGGACGCCAACGGCCGTCTCGTGTTCAACGTGAACGACTTCGACGAGGCCTATGTGGGCCCCTTCACCTGGGACCTCAAGCGCTTCGCCGCCTCGGTCGCCCTGATCGGATACGCCAAGGCGCTGGGCGACGACCAGATCACCGAGCTCGTCCGGGTCTACGCCGAGGCGTACCGGGAGCGGATCCACGCCCTGGCGACGGGCGCCAAGAACGACGAGGTACCGCCCTTCACCCTGGACACCGCCGAGGGCCCGCTGCTCGGCGCGCTGCGCGACGCCCGTGCGCTGACCCGGTTCGGCCTGCTGGACTCGATGACGGAGATCCGTGACTTCGAGCGCCGGTTCACCGCCGACGGCGGCGCCATCGACCTGGACGCGGCGACGCGCTACAAGGTGCTCGCGGCGTTCGACGGCTATCTGGAGACGCTGCCGGAGTCGAGCCTCGCACGGCCCGACTCGTACCGGGTGAAGGACGTCGTCGGCCGCCGGGGCATCGGCATCGGGTCGGCCGGCCTGCCCTCGTACAACATCCTCCTCGAGGGCAACAGCGACGCCCTCGAGAACGACGTGGTGATCTACCTCAAGCAGGCACAGACCCCGGCGGTCTCCCGGCACATCACCGACGCGGCCGTGCGGGACTACTTCCAGCACGAGGGGCACCGCACGGTGATCTCGCAGCGCGCGCTCCAGGCGCACGCCGACCCGTGGCTGGGCTGGACCGAGCTGGACGGCTCCGGTCAGCTGGTCGCCGAGGTCTCTCCGTACGCGGTCGATCTGGACTGGTCCGACATCGACGAGCCGGAGGAGATCGCCGCGGTGGTCGCCGACCTCGGCCGGGCCACGGCGACGATGCACTCGGCCGCGGACGACGAGAGCGGGCACTCGCTGGTCCCGTTCTCCACCGAGCGCGCGATCGACGCGGCCATCGCCGCCGACGAGGAGGGCTTCGCCGGGCTGCTGGTGGACTTCGCGCACAGTTACGGCGCGCGGGCCCGCGCCGACCACCAGATCTTCGTCGACCTCTTCCGCAACGGCCGCATCCCCGGCCTGTAGGGCTTTAGGGACCGCTTACGGGAACGCATGGCACACTCGGCGTCGATGGACGTATCAGGGACACCGATGAGAGCGGTACGCGCGGCGCTGTTCACCGCGCTCGTCGTCACGCTCTCGTCCGCGTCCCACGTGCTGCTCTCCCGGGTCCCGCTGCCCGTCACCGCGGTCGCGCTGCTGGCTGCTGCCGTCTTCGCCGTGGCGTTCGCGCTGGCGGGCCGGGAGCGCGGTTTCGGCGCGATCGCCGGGCTTCTGGTGCCGCTGGAGCTGGCCGCCGACACGGTTTTCACCACCGGCCAGCACCTCTGTTACGGGGCCGCGGGCGGCCCGATCGCGGGCCCGTTGCGCTCCGTGGGCGTCGATGTGCTCTGCGGCGGTGAGACCGGGCACGGCGCGGACGGGCTCGCCGGTGTGGCCTCGGTCGGCACACCGCTGGCCGGGGTCGCCGAGGGTGACCACGCCGCCGCCCTGCTGGCCTCGCCGGGCCCCGCGGTCCCGTGGCTGCTGCTGGCCGCCCATGTGACGGTCGGCCTGCTGGCCGCCGCCTGGCTGAGGCGCGGCGAGTCGGCGCTCGCGGGCCTGTTGCGCGCGGCGGCCGCCGTCGCCTTCCGTCCGCTGCTCACCGCGGTCGCCGTGGTGGGTACGGCGGGGCACCACGCGCAGTCCGGTACCCGGCGCACCGGGCGCCCGCACCCGCTCGCCCCGGCCCGCTTCCTGGTGCACTCCGTGGGACGGAGGGGCCCGCCCCGCTCGGCCTTCACCCCTGCCTGAGTACGCGGTAAGCCCCTTTTCGAGCCACCCCCACCTACGGAGCATCCTCATGAGCAAGCGAAACAGCCAGGCCAACAAGTCCGCCGCCCGCGAGCGGCTGCGCGAGGAGCGCGAGCGCCAGGCCAAGAAGGACAAGGCCCGCAAGCAGATCGTCGTCGGCGTCTCGGTCGTCGCGGTACTCGCGATCGCCGGCGGTGTCAGCTACGGCGTGATGCAGCTGAACAAGCCGTCCGCCTGGGAGGCCGCGGCGGACGCGAAGAACGTCACCGCCCCGAAGAACACCTCGGGCGACGACGGCACGACCGTCGTGATCGGCGAGTCGAGCGCGAAGAAGACCCTGGAGCTGTACGAGGACTCGCGCTGCCCGATCTGCGCCACCTTCGAGCAGGCCGTCGGCGAGACCGTGTCCAAGGACGTGGAGGCCGGCAAGTACAAGGTCAAGTACGTCGGCGCGACCTTCATCGACAACGCGGACAGCGGCGAGGGCTCGAAGAACGCCCTGAGCGCGCTGGGCGCGGCGCTGGACGTGAGCCCCGACGCCTTCATGGAGTACAAGGCCGCGCTGTACTCCGCGAAGTACCACCCCGAGGAGACGAACGACAAGTTCGCCAAGGACAGCTACCTGATCGAGGTGGCGGACTCGGTGGACGCGCTGAAGGGCAACGAGGCGTTCCGGAAGAACGTCGAGGACGGCACGTACGACGCCTGGGCGATCAAGATGTCCAAGGCGTTCGACAAGAGCGGGGTCCAGGGCACGCCGACCCTCAAGATGGACGGCAAGACGCTCACCGCCGAGGGCAGCGAGAACGCGCCCATGACGGCGGCCGACTTCGACAAGGCGATCACCAAGGCGCTGAAGGGCTGACCGGAGACCCGGCGGCGCGACTCCGGGCGCCATCCGGCCGAAAGGCGGGCGAACGTCCCTCGTTCGCCCGCCTTTCGCTTCACCCCGTCGGCAGGGGTACGGCCGCTTCCCCGGCTACAGCGTGGCGAGGAAGCCGAGCGAGACCTTCCAGGTGAGTTCGGCCGCGTCCTGGTCGAAGTCGGGCAGCTCGGGGTCGGTGAAGAGATGACCGGCACCGGGATAGCGGTAGACCTCGACGTCCGCGCCGGTCCGCTGCATCTGCAGGTACCAGCTGTTCAGCCAGTCGTGCGACTCGAACGGGTCAGGGTCGGCCACGTGCAGCTGCACGGGCAGCTCGTCCACCGTGGCGCTCTCGGCGATGTCCGAGGTGCCGTGGAGCAGCAGCAGCCCGCGGGCCTTGGCGTCGCCGAGCGCCAGGGTCTGCGCGACCGACGCCCCGAAGGAGAAGCCCGCGTAGACGAGGCCCTGGTCGGAGTAGGGCGCGGCGGCCAGGACGGCGCGCTTGAGCAGCTCGTCCTTGCCCACCTCCTCCTTGAAGGCCATTCCGTCCTCGACGGTGTCGAAGGTGTGCCCCTCGAAGAGATCGGGCACGCGCACCTCGTGCCCGGCCGCACGCAGCCGGTCGGCAGCCGCGTGCACAGCGGGCCGCAGACCAAAGGTCGAGTGGAAAAGCATGATGTTCATGAGGCCCATGGTGCCAGTTGTGCCCCGACGCTTGGAGGACGAGGGAATGGAGAACATACTTCGACCGCTGCTGGTCGTGGGCGGATCGCTGGTGATCACGCTGGCCGTGGGCTGGCTGGTCGACCTGCTGCTGCGGCGTGCCGACAGCCGGCACCACGAGACCCCTGTCTGGGGCCTGCTCCGGCGGTGCCGCCCGCCCCTGCAGGTGGTGCTCTGCACGGCGCTGCTGAGGGCCAGCTTCGACCAGCTCCGGCTCGACGCGGTGCGGGACCACCGGGACGCGATCGGCCAGGTCCTGACCCTCGTGCTGATCGGTGCGTCGGCGTGGCTGGTGATCCGGGTCGCCGCCACCGTCGTGCAGTCCTCGTACGCCCGTTACGCGACCTCCACCCGCGATCCCGCCCGGGTCCGCCGGGTCCGGACCCAGGTCACGCTGATCCAGCGGGTGGTCACCGCCGTGGTGGCGACGGTCGCCGTGGCGGCGATGCTGCTGACGTTCCCGGCGATGCGCACCGTCGGCACCTCGATGCTGGCCTCGGCCGGTGTGCTCGGCATCGTCGCCGGTGTCGCGGCCCAGTCGACGCTCGGGAATCTCTTCGCCGGCTTCCAGATCGCCTTCGGCGACATGGTCCGGATCGGCGACACCGTGGTGGTGGACGGCGAGTGGGGCACCGTGGAGGAGATCACCCTCACCTTCCTCGCGGTACGGACCTGGGACGAGAGGCGGATCACGATGCCTGTGTCCTACTTCACGAGCAAGCCGTTCGAGAACTGGTCACGCGGCGGGGTCCAGATGACCGGCACCGTCTTCTTCCAGCTCGACCACTCCGCCCCGGTCACGGCGATGCGTGACCGGCTGCGCGACATCCTCGGCGAGTGCGCGGCCTGGGACGGCCGGGACTGGTCCCTGGCCGTCACGGACACCACCCCGACGACGATCGAGGTGCGCGCGGTGGTCACCGCGAAGGACGCGGACGACATCTGGACCGTGCGCTGCGCCGTGCGGGAGCAGATGATCGGCTGGCTCCGCGACCATCACCCGTACGCGTTGCCCCGCGTCGTGACATCGCCCGCGGCGCTGCCGCCGGGCGACCACTGGCGGGAGCTGACGGGCGCGGACACCGTCCGGGGCCCGTCCGACGTCGAGGGCTCGACGTCGGGCAAGGCCCCCCGCCTCGGGCGCGGCTGACCCAGCCGCGGGCGGGGGCGCGCGTCAGTGGAGGCTGCGCACGTCCAGGTAGCGCAGCACCCGGTCCACCACCTCGGGGTCCGCGCCCGGCTCACTGCGGGCGTCGAGCACGGCGTGGCGGGCGGCCGACATCATCTCGCGCTGGATACGGCCGATCTCCTTGAACCGCTCGGCGCGCCGCGCGTACGCCTCACGCCGCTCCTCGTCGACCATGTCGGGGCTGATCCGCGCCCCGATGTCGTACGCCGCCCGCTGCAGCCGCTCCAGGACCTCCTCCGGGAGCTCCTCGGTGTTCTGGACCTCCTTGAGCCGGATCCTGGCCGCCGTGGCGGCACGGATCGCGAGGTCGCGCTCCAGGGCCTGTTCGGCGTCGGTGTCCGCCCGCACACCGAGCTTGCGCACCAGCCACGGCAGGGTCAGTCCCTGGAGGACCAGGGTGGCCATGATGACGGCGAAGGCGATGAAGACGATCTCGTCCCGGCCGGGGAACGGCGTGCCGTCGTCCGTCTCCAGAGGGATCGCGAGGGCCAGCGCGACGGAGGCCACTCCGCGCATCCCGGCCCACCACATGATCACGGTCTCGCGCCGGCTGGTGGGGATCTCCTCGCTGTAGTCACGGCGTGTGTGCAGCCGCTTCGCGAGCCAGGCGGCGGGCAGCAGCCACAGCAGCCGTACGCCGACGACGACCGCGACGACCGCGAGTCCCCAGCCCAGCAGCTCGAGTTCGCGTCCGTCGGCGGTGCCGAAGACGTTGTGGAGTTCGAGGCCGATCAGCCCGAAGGCGACGCCGGTCACGAGGGTGTCGACGATGTCCCAGAAGGAGCGGCCGGTGAGCCGCCCCAGGACGTCGTCGGCGTCCGCGGTGTGCTCGGCGAGGAAGAGCGCCGTGGTGAGGACGGCCAGCACGCCGGAACCCATCAGCTCCTCGGAGAGCACGTAGGCGATGAACGGCACGAGCAGGGTCAGGCCGACCTGGAGGGTGGTGTCGCCCAGGTACCCCATCAGTTTGATGGTCAGCCAGCCGAGCACCAGGCCGACCACCACGGCGACCACGGCGGAGAGGACGAGCAGCCCGAACGCGGCGGACACGGAGAAGGTGCCGCTGACTGCGGCGGCGATCGCCACGTGGTAGAGGACGATGGCCGTGACGTCGTTGAACAGCCCCTCGCCCTCCAGGATCGACACGAGCCGCCGCGGCAGCCCGACCGAGCCCGCCACGGCGGTCGCGGCCACCGGGTCGGGCGGGGCTACGAGCGCGCCGAGGGCCAGGGCCGCGGCGATGGGCAGGCCGGGCACTATCGCGTGGGCGACCGTGGCCACGGCGGCCGTCGTGACGAAGACGAGGGCGACGGCCAACAGGAAGATCGGCCTCCGGTTGGCCGCGAACTGCCGCCAGGAGGTGCGCTGCACGGAGGCGTAGAGCAGCGGCGGCAGCACGACGGGGAGGATGAACTCCGGTGGGATGTCCACGTCGGGGACGAAGCCGGCGAAGGCCATGACGATCCCGGCGAGGGTCATCAGGATCGGTGCGGGAAGCCCCAGACGCTCTCCGAGCGGGACCGTGACCACCGCTCCGAGCAGCAGCAGGAGCAGGAGTGCCATCTGGTCCACGTCGTGCCTTCCGCAGCGCGCCGGGCTCCGGAGCCCGTTGATCAGCCGGTCAGGGCTCCCAGCGTGCCACGCGGGACCGGCGGACCGGCGGCACCCCCCGTGCGGTCCGCCCGGTCAGAGCGCGCGGCGCATGGCCCGGTGCGGCATCCCGGCGTCCGGGAACTCGGGACCGTACGCGGTGTAGCCGAGCCGCTCGTAGAAGCCGAGCGCGTGCGTCTGGGCGTGCAGGTCCACGGCGGACAGGCCCAGCGTCCGGGCCTCCGCCTCTATGGCGCGGACCAACGCGGCTCCCACGCCCAGTCCGCGGGCCTCCCGGGTCACCGCGAGGCGGCCGAGCGATCCGACGGTGCGGTCCCCGCCGGTCCTGCCCGCCGCGGCCTCCCCGTGCAGCAGCCGTCCCGTGCCGAGCGCGGAGCCGTCCCCCGCGACGGCGAGGACGTGCACCGCCGTGGCGTCGTGGGCGTCGTACTCGAGATCCTCGGGCACCCGCTGCTCACCGACGAAGACGTCCTTGCGGACCTGGAAGCACGCCGCGAGATCGCTCTCGTCGAGCGCCCTGCGGGTGCTGTACGGGGTGGGCGCGGTGGTCATTCGCTCTCCGCGGCGATCGTGTCGAGGGCGTGGCGCAGGTCGTCCGGGTAGCCGCTCTCGAATTCGACCCAGCCGCCGTCGGACGGGTGCTCGAAACCGAGCCGGACCGCGTGCAGCCACTGCCGGGTCAGGCCGAGGCGCTTGGCCATCGTGGGGTCCGCGCCGTAGGTCAGGTCACCGACGCAGGGGTGCCGGTGGGCGGACATGTGCACGCGGATCTGGTGCGTGCGGCCTGTCTCCAGCTTGATGTCGAGGAGGCTGGCCGCGCGGTAGGCCTCGATGAGGTCGTAGTGCGTCACGGAGGGCTTGCCCTCGGCGGTGACGGCCCACTTGTAGTCGTGCTGCGGGTGACGGCCGATGGGGGCGTCGATGGTGCCGCTCATCGGGTCCGGGTGGCCCTGCACCAGCGCGTGGTACTTCTTCTCGACGACCCGGTCGCGGAACTGCGCCTTGAGCAGCGTGTAGGCCCGCTCGGACTTGGCCACGACCATCAGGCCGGAGGTGCCGACGTCCAGCCGGTGCACGATGCCCTGGCGCTCGGCGGCGCCCGACGTGGAGATGCGGTAACCGGCCGCGGCGAGGCCGCCGATGACGGTGGTGCCGGTCCAGCCGGGGCTGGGGTGGGCGGCGACGCCGACCGGCTTCATGATGACGACGATGTCGTCGTCGTCGTGGACGATCTCCATGCCGTCGACGGGCTCGGCGACGATCTGGACGGGAGCGGGCGCCTGGGGCATCTCCACTTCCAGCCAGGCGCCACCGTGCACCCGCTCGGACTTCCCGGCCACCGAACCGTCCACCTGGACCTTCCCGGCAGCGGCCAGCTCGGCGGCCTTGGTGCGGGAGAACCCGAACATCCGGGAGATGGCGGCGTCTACACGCTCGCCTTCCAGGCCGTCGGGTACGGGCAGGGTGCGGACCTCGGGATACGTACTCACCAGTCGAGTATGCCTTGCGCCCGCTAATCCTTGTGCACGGTGCCGTCGGGGTCCAGGCCCTTGAAGGAGAGGATCACGATCAGGATGCCGCCGCAGACGATCGCGGAGTCGGCGAGGTTGAAGACGGCGAAGTGCGCGGGGGCGATGAAGTCGACCACCGCGCCCTCGAACACCCCGGGCGCGCGGAAGATGCGGTCGGTGAGGTTGCCGAGCGCTCCGCCGAGCAGCAGACCCAGGGCGATGGCCCAGGGCAGGCTGTAGAGCTTGCGGGCGAGCCGGATGATCACGATGATCACGACCGCAGCGATGGCCGTGAAGATCACGGTGAAGGCCTCGCCGATACCGAAGGCGGCGCCCGCGTTACGGATCGCGTCGAACTTCAGCCACTCGCCGAAGATCTCGATCGGCTCCTCGTGCTCCAGCTTCGCGACCACGATCATCTTGCTGACCAGGTCCAGCAGGTAGGCCAGCACGGCCACACCGAGGAGGACCATGATCCGCTTCCTGCCCCGGCCGCTGCCCGGCTCCTCGGCCCCTGCCGGGGTCGAGCCCTCGGAGGCCTGCTGGGGCTCGGCCCCGTCGGCCCCCTCGGCTTCAGGGATGTCCGGCGTACCGATGATGCGCTCCGCCTCTGTCACGTGAGTCCCTCAACCTAGGTGCCTGACTGAGGACGAGGGTACGACACACCCGGGTGATCGGGGGCCTCGGACCCGGCACCGCCCCGGCTTCCGGGCCTTTCGTCCGGATCGAGCCGGATCAGGCCTGGCCGGTCCGCCCGGCCCGATCCGGCGAGGGGCCCCTCAGCCCCGCCGCTCCTGCTTCTGTTTGTCCTCCACGCAGAGCGTGGCCCGGGGGAAGGCCTGCATCCGCGCCTTGCCGATGGGTTTGCCGCAGATCTCGCAGAGCCCGTAGGTCCCCGCGTCGAGCCTGGCGAGGGCGCGCTCGGTCTGGTCCAGGGTCTCCTGGGCGTGCGCCGCCAGGGACAGCTCGTGCTCCCTGGTGATGTTCTTCGTGCCGGTGTCCGCGTCGTCGTTGCCCGCCCCGTCCCCGGAGTCACGCATCAGACCGGCCAGCGCCGCGCCCGACGCCTCCAGCTCGGTGCGCAGCCGCGTGACCTCACCCGTCAGCTCGGTCCGGGCCGCGTCGACCTCCTCCGGGGTCCAGGGGTCCTCCCCGGGCCTGACCGCCAGGTCGCCGGGTGCCGTCGCGGCGCCGGCCCTGGCCGGGGGGACCGCTGTCGCGGCGCCCTCTCCTACAGCCGTGGTCCGGGCCGCGCTCTTCTTGGCTACCACCGTGTGGGCTCCTGTCTGCTCGGCGGCCTGGGCCGCCCCCGTGGCCTTCTTCGGCGTCTTCTTCGACGCCTTCCTGGCTGCGCTCTTCTTCGCCGTGCTCTTCCCTGCTGCGCTCTTCCTCGCGGCGGCCGTCCGCTCGGCCGGCGGCTCCTGCTCCGCTGCCGGGCGGGGCTCCTCCCCCGTGCTCCCGGTCTCCTCCTCGGCAGCCGCGGCAGTGGATCCCGCGGACGCCGTTCTCGATGCGGCGGTCTTCTTCGCCACCATGGCCGCGGCCCCTTCACATATTGTGATCTTGCACGCGAATCGTGCTGGGACGATAAGTCGACCCCAGCTCCGCGGCAACGGGGCACGCCGCCGGTTCGCCCCTGTCCGTGGCCGGGCGGTGGCGCGCCTGCAACCGTTGTGCCCAGCTCCCCGCCCGGTAATCCGCCGCCGCGTGGCCTCCGGAACTCCGTCCGGGCCGACTGGCCATTCGGGTCAAGCCCGTGCCGCGGGTAAACCGGTCGGCCGTCGCCCTCGGCGGCCCGTACACTGGCCGCAGCGAGAGGCATGGACGGGACGAGTAGCGTCGTACGCAGCCAGGAGCGACCCGGGGACGGTGGGAGCCCGGGGGCGAGCGCGCCGTGAAGATCACCCCGGAGCCGCCGGAAGAAAGCTTTGGACCGTGGGCTCCGCCCGCCGGGCAAGGCGACTAGACCCGGCTTCGCGACCCCAATGAGGGGGCCACGGGCGCATGCCCGGGCCAAGGAGGGTGGTACCGCGGGAGCCGATCCGGTTCTCGTCCCTCCGACGGAAGTGGAAGACGTCCGCCGGAGGAAGCCCGCACATGACATCGCCGCAGTACCGCCAGGTACCCGCCCAGGTAGACCTGCCCGCCCTCGAGCACGCCGTGCTCGACTTCTGGCGCGACGGCAAGGTCTTCACCAAGAGCCTCGAACAGTCCGAGGGCCGCCCCGAGTGGGTCTTCTACGAGGGCCCGCCGACCGCCAACGGCATGCCCGGGGCCCACCACATCGAGGCCCGCGTCTTCAAGGACGTCTTCCCCCGCTTCCGCACCATGCAGGGCTACCACGTCGGCCGCAAGGCCGGCTGGGACTGTCACGGACTGCCGGTGGAGCTCGCGGTGGAGAAGGAGCTGGGCTTCAACGGCAAGAAGGACATCGAGGCCTACGGCATCGCCGAGTTCAACGCGAAGTGCCGTGAGTCCGTCACCCGTCACACCGACGCGTTCACCGAGCTCACGACCCGCATGGGCTACTGGGTCGACCTGGACGACGCCTACCGCACCATGGACCCGGAGTACGTCGACTCCGTGTGGTGGTCCCTGAAGGAGATCTTCGACAAGGACCTGCTGGTCCAGGACCACCGCGTGGCCCCCTGGTGCCCGCGCTGCGGCACGGGTCTCTCGGACCACGAGCTCGCCCAGGGATACGAGACGGTCGTCGACCCCTCGGTCTTCGTGCGCTTCCCGCTGACGAGCGGACCGCTGGCGGGCGAGGCCGCGCTGCTCGTCTGGACGACGACCCCCTGGACCCTGGTCTCCAACACCGCCGTCGCCGCGCACCCCGACGTCACCTACGTCGTCGCGACGAACGGCGACGAGAAGCTGGTCGTCGCCCAGCCGCTGGTCGAGAAGGCACTCGGCGAGGGCTGGGAGCTCACCGGCCGGACCTTCACCGGCCGTGAGATGGAACGCTGGACGTACGAACGTCCCTTCCAGTTGGTCGAGTTCCCGAGCGAGGCGCACTACGTCGTCAACGCCGAGTACGTCACGACCGAGGACGGCACGGGTCTGGTCCACCAGTCCCCCGCGTTCGGTGCCGAGGACCTCCTCGTCTGCCGCTCCTACGGCCTGCCGGTCGTCAACCCGGTCCGCCCCGACGGCACCTTCGAGGAGGACCTCCCGCTGGTCGGAGGCGTCTTCTTCAAGAAGGCCGACGAAGCGCTCACCGAGGACCTGGCCGCACGCGGCAAGCTCTTCCGCCACGTCCCCTACGAGCACAGCTACCCGCACTGCTGGCGCTGCCACACGGCCCTGCTGTACTACGCGCAGCCGTCCTGGTACATCCGCACGACCGCGGTCAAGGACCGGCTGCTCCAGGAGAACGAGAAGACCAACTGGTTCCCGGACTCCGTCAAGAACGGCCGCTTCGGCGACTGGCTGAACAACAACGTCGACTGGGCGCTCTCCCGCAACCGCTACTGGGGCACCCCGCTGCCCATCTGGCGCTGCGAGGACAACCACCTCACCTGCGTGGGCTCGCGCGCGGAACTGACCGAGCTGACGGGCACCGACCAGTCGGACCTGGACCCGCACCGCCCGTTCATCGACGAGATCACCTTCACCTGCTCGCACGCGAACTGCCAGCTGGAGGCGTACCGCGTCCCGGAGGTCATCGACGCCTGGTACGACTCGGGTTCCATGCCGTTCGCGCAGTGGGGCTACCCGTACAAGAACAAGGAGATCTTCGAGAGCCGCTACCCGGCGCAGTTCATCTCGGAGGCCATCGACCAGACCCGCGGCTGGTTCTACACGCTGATGGCGATCGGCACGCTCGTCTTCGACAAGTCGTCGTACGAGAACGTGGTGTGCCTCGGCCACATCCTCGCCGAGGACGGCCGGAAGATGTCCAAGCACCTGGGCAACATCCTCCAGCCCATCCCACTCATGGACCAGCACGGCGCCGACGCGGTCCGCTGGTTCATGGCGGCGGGCGGCTCCCCGTGGGCGGCACGCCGGGTGGGCCACGGCACGATCCAGGAGGTCGTCCGCAAGACGCTCCTGACGTACTGGAACACCGTGGCCTTCCAGGCCCTGTACGCCCGTACGTCGAACTGGGCGCCGTCCGCGGCCGACCCGGCCCCCGCCGACCGCACGGTCCTGGACCGGTGGCTGCTGAGCGAGCTCGGCACCCTGGTGGACGAGGTCACCAAGGCCCTGGAGGGATACGACACCCAGCGCGCCGGCAAGCTGCTCTCGGCCTTCGTCGACGACCTGTCCAACTGGTACGTACGCCGCTCCCGCCGCCGCTTCTGGCAGGGCGACAAGGGGGCTCTGCGCACGCTGCACGAGGTCGTGGAGACCGTCACCCGGCTGATGGCCCCGCTGACCCCGTTCATCACGGAACGGGTCTGGCAGGACCTGATCGTCCCCGTCACCCCGGATGCCCCGGAGTCGGTACACCTCTCCACCTGGCCGAAGACGGACCCGGCGTCGATCGACCCGACGCTGTCCTCCCAAATGGCGCTCGTACGCCGCCTGGTGGAGCTCGGCCGCGCCACGCGTGCCGAGTCGGGGGTGAAGACCCGGCAGCCGCTGTCGAGGGCGCTGGTCGCGGCATCGGGCTTCGAGGCGCTGACGCCCGAGCTGCGCGCCCAGATCACGGAGGAGCTGAACGTCTCCTCCCTCGCCTCGCTCTCCGAGGTCGGCGGATCGCTGGTCGACACCACGGCGAAGGCGAACTTCCGTGCACTGGGCAAGCGGTTCGGCAAGGGTGTCCAGGCGGTGGCCAAGGCCGTCGCGAACGCCGACGCCGCAGCGCTGAGTCTGGCCCTGCGCGAGGGCACCGCGTCGGTCGAGGTGGACGGCGAGCAGGTCACCCTCGCCCCTGACGAGGTCATCATCACGGAGACCCCGCGTGAGGGCTGGTCGGTGGCGTCCGACTCGGGCGCGACGGTCGCCCTGGACCTGGAGATCACCCCGGAGCTGCGGGCCGCCGGACTGGCCCGCGACGCGATCCGGCTGATCCAGGAGGCGCGCAAGAACAGCGGCCTGGACGTGGCGGACCGGATCGCCGTCCGCTGGACGTCGGCGTCGCCCGCGACCGCCGAGGCCCTGACCGGTCACGCGACGCTGATCGCGGACGAGGTCCTGGCCCTGGACTACGCCCAGGGTGAGGCGGACGACACGTACGGCGCCCCGTTCGAGGACGAGGGCCTGGCCCTGACGTTCCGCCTCCGCAAGACGGAGCGGTAACCCGGATCACACCCCGAAGGACCCGGTCGGAAGCTTCCGACCGGGTCCTTCGGCATCCGCGTCACCGGCCCTCACCACGCGCCGCCGCCCCAGCCTCTCGGGCCTGCTCCAGCTGCTCCTCAGGCCCGCCTCCCAGCCCCTCCGGCGTTCGAGGAGCGGGGTCCGGGGCGGAGCCCCGGTTTCGGGAAGAGGCACAGCCCGCCGCAGGCACCCCCGCACCCCGCACCGGCAACGCACACGCCAAAGGGCCGGGCCCCGGGGAAATCCCCGGGGCCCGGCCCTCAGCCTGCCGACGGCTACGCGCTCAGCGAGCGCGACCCGCTCAGTTGTCGTCCTCGTCGATGAGGAACCCGCGCATCGGCGACGGCGCCTGCTGCATCGGCTGCGGCGCCTGCGGCCTCACCGGTGCCATCGGCTGCGTCATCGCGGGCGACATCTGCTGCTGGCCGCCACCGTACGACGGGCCACCGCCCATCGACTGGTTTCCGCTGCCCATTTGCTGGCCGCCGTGACCACCGTGGCTGGCGCCCATGGTGTGCCCCATCGCACCCGCACCGGCCGGAGCCAGCGAAGGCGACGGCGGCAGCGAGGCAGCGGCGGGGGTCCGCGGCGGAGCCAGCGAGTCGTCGGCCTGGGTCTCCAGCTGACGCAGCTGGCTCTCCAGGTAGGACTTCAGACGGGTCCGGTACTCGCGCTCGAAGCCGCGCAGGTCCTCGACCTTGCGCTCCAGCGTCGCGCGGGCCGACTCCAGCGAGCCCATCGCCACGCGGTGCTTCTCCTGCGCGTCCCGCTCCAGGGCGTCCGCCTTGGCGCGGGCGTCACGCTCGAGGCCCTCGGCACGGCTGCGCGCCTCGCCGACGATCTTGTTGGCCTCGGAACGGGCCTCCGCGATCGCCTGGTCGGCGGTCTGCTGGGCGAGGGAGAGGACACGGGCGGCGCTGTCGCCACCGGGGCCCTGACCGGGCTGCTGCATCTGCTGCTGCTGCATTTGCTGCTGCTGCATCTGCTGCTGCGGGGCGTGACCGCCCATGGGGCCGCCCATCGGGCCACCCATGGGACCGCCCTGCATCGGGCCGGGGCCGTGCGGGCCCTGCGGACCGGGGCCGTGGCCGCCCTGGGGGCCATGGCCGCTGGGACCGGCAGGCAGCTGCGGAGCTCCACCGGGCAGCTGGGGGGGACCCATCTGCGGGGGCTGCTGCTGCTGTACCGGCGGACCAGATATGGCGGCCGGCACGGGAGCCCCCGGCCGGTCCTGCTGCTCCGGTGGTTTACGCATTCCCTGCTGCTGCTGTTGCTGCTGCTGCTGGTTCTGCGCGGCCGCACGCGTGGCGGCGGCCAGCTTGGCGCGCAGGTCCTCGTTCTCACGGAGCAGGCGCGTCAGTTCCGATTCGACCTCGTCGAGGAAGGCATCGACCTCGTCCTCGTCATAGCCTTCTCGGAGGCGGACCGTCGTGAACTGCTTGTTCCGCACGTCCTCGGGGGTCAGCGGCATCTCTTCTTCACCTCTACGTAGTCGTCGGCAGTCGGCAAGACCGTATCGCTCACACTCTGCTCGCAAACATGCCCACGAGGCTGAGCAGAAGGTAGACGATGATCATCAGAACGAAGAAGGACAGGTCAAGTGCCACGCCCCCGAGACGCAACGGCGGTATGAACCGCCGCAGAAGCTTCAGCGGTGGGTCCGTGACAGTGTAAGTGCCCTCCAGAACGATCACCATCGCCTTGCCTGGCTGCCATGAACGTGCGAACTGGAAGACATAGTCCATGACCAGCCGGAAGATCAGCACGATGAGGAAACACATCAGCGCGATATAGACCACATCCAGTGCGACGCCCATGTCCCGCGGTTCCCTCTCCCCTGGCTCTCACTTGCCCGGCCTCCCGGCCGGGATCGTTCCCGGTGTTCTCAGCTCTGGTTGAAGAACCCGCCCTCTGCGATGCGGGCCTTGTCCTCCGCCGTGACATCGACGTTAGCAGGCGACAACAGGAACACCTTCTGCGTCACACGCTCAATGCTGCCATGAAGACCGAAGACGAGTCCCGCGGCAAAGTCGACAAGTCGCTTCGCATCGGTGTCATCCATCTCCGTGAGGTTCATGATCACCGGGGTGCCCTCACGGAAGTGTTCCCCGATGGTACGGGCCTCGTTATAGGTCCTGGGGTGCAGCGTGGTGATCCTGTAGGGCTCACGCTCGGACACGACCTTGGGCATGATCACCGGTGCGTTCTTCTCCAGGTTCGGGCGGTCAGGTGTGATGGATGCCACGGGGGCGATTCGGGCGGGTCGTCCGCTTTCCGCCGGGAGCTGAACCGGTTCCCGGGGTGCGGGCGGCTGCACCGCTCGCACCGGTTCGTCCCGTTCCCGCTCCACCGGATGCGCCGGCTGATGCCGACGCCGGTCCCGCTCGGGCTCCGGCTCGGGTTCGAATTCGTCGTCGGGGTCGAACCCCGGACCGTCGTACCCATCGTCCTCCACGAGGCCGAGGTAGACCGCCATCTTGCGCATCGCGCCGGCCATGCTCCGAGTCCTCCGCTCTGTGGTGGATCGGCATTCGTGTCACCAAGTGCCCGAGATCCACTCCGGCCTGCCCGCGACGAGCGGGTATGACCATATTTTCTGCTGTGGTCCGACTTGCTTCGCGACGTTACCCGAGCCGGGGTCGGACTCCGAGCACCGCCGTACCGACGCGTACATGTGTCGCCCCGGCCGCCACCGCGTCCTCGAGATCCGCGCTCATCCCAGCAGAGACCATGTTCGCAGCCGGATGGTTCCCGCGCAGGCGGGATGAGATTTCCATCAGGCGGTCGAACGCGGCCCGTTGCCGGCCGGCGTAGGGACCTGAGAGCGGGGCGACGGTCATCAGGCCGTCGAGCCTGAGCCCGTCCGCCGCCTCGACCGACGCGGCCAACTCCTCGACGGCATCCGGTGATACGCCGCCCCGGGCCCCGCGTTCACCGCTCTCCGCGTCGAGGGCGACCTGGACGAGACAGCCGAGTTCACGCTCACCCCTGACCGCGGCCGCCGAGAGCGCCGTGACCAGCTTCACCCGGTCCACCGACTGCACCACATCGGCATAACCGGCCACGGAGCGGGCCTTATTGGTCTGCAACTGTCCGACGAAGTGCCATGTGAGCGGCAGATCCGCACAATCCTCGGCTTTTGGCGCCGCGTCCTGGTCACGGTTCTCCGCGACCTGACGCACACCGAGTCCGTGCAGAATGCGCACATCGCTCGCGGGGTACGTCTTGGTGACCACGATCAGGGTCACTTCTTCCCGCTTGCGGCCGGCCGCGGCGCAGGCGGAAGCAATACGTTCCTCCACCTGTGCCAGGTTTGCCGCGAGTTGCGTCCTGCGATCCGTCATGTCCTATCAGTCCAACCAGACATATCCGGCGAGCCGTCCTGTGGTGCGGTCGCGGCGGTACGAGAAGTGGTCGCCGGATTCCAGGGTGCAGAACGGCGAGCGGTGCCGGTCGACCACACCGAGCTCGTCGAGCTGGGCGTGGACTCCGGCCGTGACGTCCACCGCCGGCGTTCCCCAGCTGGTCTCCGACCAGGACGCCGGGACGGCCTCCGCGACCTCCGCGCGCATCCGCTCCGGGACCTCGTAGCACCGTCCGCAGACGGCCGGTCCGGTGCGGGCGACGATCCGGGACGGTTCGGCGCCGAGTGCGGTCATGGCCTCGACCGCGGCCGGGACGACTCCCGCGACCAGGCCGGGCCGTCCCGCGTGGGCTGCCGCGACGACACCGGCCACCGGATCGGCGAGCAGTACGGGCGTGCAGTCGGCGGTGAGCACCGCGAGCGGCAGTCCGCGCCGCACCGTCACCACCGCGTCCACCGCGGGAACGCCCGCGGCGTCGACGGTGTCGCTCCAGGGGCCGTCGACGACGGCCACGTCACGCCCGTGCACCTGGTTCATCCAGACCACGAGGGCCGGGTCGAGACCGAGAGCACGGGCGGCGCGCGCACGGTTCGTGCGAACGGCGGCGGGGTCGTCACCGACCGCACCGCCGAGGTTGAGCTCCTCGTACGGAACGGCGCTCACTCCGCCCCACCTGTCGGTGAAGGCGAAATGGGCGCCGCCCGCCGAGGACTCCGCGGCTTTCACCGCGTGCTGCGGACCTATCACTTCAAGAAGTCCGGTACATCCAGCTCTTCGGCCTGGCTGTCCTGGTAGGGCCGGGCCGTCGGGACGTGCGGCGGGGAAACCGGCGGCAGCGAGCTCTCGTTCGCCACCGGCGCCGACTCGGCCGGCTTCTGGGGCTCCTCGCGCGGGGGCACGGAGCCCAGTCCGCCGCTCTGACGCGTCGGCTCGGCGGCACGGGCCGGCGGGGCCGACTCCTCGCGCTTACCGGCGCTCGACCCGAGGACGTTCTCCCTGCGGGCCGGCGGCTGACCGCCGTCGAAGCCCGCGGCGATGACGGTGACCCGCACCTCGTCGCCCAGCGCGTCGTCGATGACCGCGCCGAAGATGATGTTCGCCTCCGGGTGGGCCGCCTCACTCACCAGCTGGGCGGCCTCGTTGATCTCGAAGAGACCGAGATCGCTGCCGCCGGAGATGGAGAGCAGGACACCACGGGCGCCGTCGATGGACGCCTCCAGGAGCGGCGAGGAGATCGCCATCTCCGCGGCGGCCACCGCGCGGTCGTCGCCGCGGGCGGAGCCGATGCCCATGAGTGCCGATCCGGCCTCGGACATGACCGACTTGACGTCGGCGAAGTCGAGGTTGATCAGCCCCGGGGTCGTGATGAGGTCGGTGATGCCCTGGACACCCGAGAGCAGCACCTGGTCGGCCGACTTGAACGCGTCGAGCACGCTCACCTGGCGGTCCGAGATGGACAGCAGTCGGTCGTTGGGGATGACGATGAGGGTGTCGACCTCTTCGCGGAGCTCGGCGATGCCGTCCTCCGCCTGGTTGGCGCGTCGCCGGCCCTCGAAGGTGAACGGGCGGGTGACCACACCGATCGTCAGGGCGCCCAGCGAGCGTGCGATGTTGGCGACGACGGGTGCGCCGCCTGTGCCGGTGCCACCGCCTTCTCCTGCGGTGACGAAGACCATGTCGGCCCCCTTGAGGACCTCCTCGATCTCCTCACGGTGGTCCTCTGCCGCCTTACGACCGACGGCCGGGTTCGCCCCGGCGCCGAGGCCACGGGTGAGTTCACGGCCGACGTCGAGCTTGACGTCGGCGTCGCTCATCAACAGTGCCTGCGCATCGGTGTTGATCGCGATGAACTCGACGCCCTTGAGGCCGACCTCGATCATTCGGTTGATGGCATTGACACCACCGCCGCCGACACCGATGACCTTGATGACTGCGAGGTAGTTCTGCGGTGCTGCCACGTCGAAGGCCTCTCGCCTCGAGTTACGTGTCGTCGCTTCGCGGTAGTCCCGCCGCGACGACGGATGCCGATTGGGTCGGTCCGGACGCCGACCCAAACCCTAACGTTGAAGTTTAGGGTTACCAGTGTGTCTGCTTCTTGGACTCTTCCGAACAGGACACTAAGTCGACAAGTGGCGCACGTTCAACGAACACGCCGAACCTCCCGTTTTTCTTTTCACCCTATGTGATCACCCGTAGCGCTGACCAACCAGGGGGCTGGCCAGGTCAAACGTGCGTCAACTCTTCGATGCGGCAGGGGCGGTGGGAGCACTCACGTCGAAGTGCCCCGCTTTGGGGGAGGCTTTCATGAGAGCGGTGAGCACCCGCGCCTTGACGGGCCCTTCCTCACTGCTTCCCCACATCACGGTTCGTCCACGGGTCAGTTCGAGGACGGCGGAGTCGTACGAGGTGACCCGCACGGTCTCGGCCTCCGCGGCGATGTCCGCCGGGAGGTCTCCCGCGACGCGCACCGCTTCCCGCAGCAGACGGTCGGCGCCGAAGCGGCGCAGGCTCGCCGACCGATCGGGCGCCAATTCCAGGAGCGGAACATGCGGGGGCGCTTTGTCCACCGTCGCGAAGCGGACTCCCTTTGCGTCCACTTCGATGAATTTTCCGCCCTTTTCCACCAACAGGACCGGCTTTCGTTCGGTCACATCCAGGCTGACACCGTGCGGCCATGACCGTACGACATCCACGGAGTCGATGCGCGGCATCGCGCGGCGCAGGCGGTCCGCGATCTCGCCCGTGTCGACGGAAATCAGCGGGGAGCCGATCGGGGCGGCCGCCGCGGCCTCCACCTCGCTCCGGGTCAGGACGTCGGTGCCGGCGACCGTCACCCGCTCCAGCCTCAGCCAGGACGAGCCGTAGAGCACCCAGGCGGCCGCCGAGGCAGCCAGGACCAGGCCGACGGCGGCCAGGATCAGCCGTGTGCGTCCGGTCAGCCGTCGTCGCCCCTCGGGGCCGATGTGCGGGGGGCGGGCCGGGGTGTCGGCCCGCTCGGCCTCACCGCGCTGGGCGGTCGTCGGTCCGGCCACGCTCGCTCCTTCGCCGGACCCGGGACACACGCCCCGGGTCCGCCCCGCCTCACGCCTGGCGGCGTGAGGCAATCGCCTCGTACACCATGCCGACGAGCAGGTCGTCGGCGTCCCGTCGCCCGAACTCCGCGGCGGCTCGGGACATCTCGTACAGCCGGTGCGGGTCCGAGAGCACCGGCAGGACGTTGCCCTGCACCCATTCCGGGGTGAGCGCCGCGTCGTCCACCAGCAGGCCGCCGCCGGCGTTGACCACCGGCTGGGCGTTGAGCCGCTGTTCGCCGTTGCCGATCGGCAACGGGACGTAGGCGGCGGGGAGCCCGACGGCGGTCAGTTCGGCGACGGTCATCGCGCCCGCGCGGCAGAGCATCATGTCGGCCGCGGCGTACGCGAGGTCCATCCGGTCCACGTACGGTACCGGGATGTAGGGCGGCATCCCGGGCATGTTGTCGATACGCGGCAATTCGTTCTTCGGGCCGACCACGTGCAGGATCTGGATCCCGGACCGCTGGAGCAGCGGCGCGATCCGCGTGACCACCTCGTTGAGGTGGCGGGCGCCCTGCGAGCCGCCGGAGACGAGCAGCGTCGGCAGGTTGGGGTCGAGGCCGAAGGCGGCACGCGCCTCCGGGCGGACACGCGCCCGGTCGAGGGTGGCGATGGTGCGGCGCAGCGGGATGCCGATGTAACGGGCCCCCCGCAGCTTGCTGTCCGGGGTGGAGACGGCGACCCCGTGGGCGTACCGCGAACCGATCTTGTTGGCCAGGCCCGGCCTCGCGTTGGCCTCATGGACGACGATCGGGACCCCGGCGCGTTTGGCCGCCAGGTAGCCCGGCAGGGCCACGTAGCCGCCGAAGCCGACCACGCAGTCGGCCTTGGTGCGCTCCAGGATCTGCTCGGCGGCCTTGATGGTGCCGCGCAACCGCCCCGGGACGGTGATCAGCTCGGGTGTGGGCTTGCGCGGCAGCGGTACGGCGGGGATCAGTGCCAGCTCGTACCCCCGCTCGGGTACGAGCCTGGTCTCCAGTCCGCGCTCCGTGCCGAGGGCAGTGATGCCCACGGCCGGGTCCTGCCTCCGCAGGGCGTCTGCGAGGGCAAGCGCGGGCTCGATGTGCCCGGCGGTCCCCCCGCCGGCGAGTACGACATGCACCGAAATTCACCGCTCTCCGGACGGACGCTTCTTGACGCGCCGTCTCATCGTCTTCCATCTGACCCCGGGCCTCCGCATGGCCAGGGCCGCTCTCGCCGCAGGGTCCTCTCGCGCGAAGGCGATCATGAGCCCGACAGCGAACATGGTCGGCAGCAGGGCCGAGCCCCCGTAGGAGAACAGCGGAAGCGGGACACCGGCGATCGGCAACAGGCCGAGCACCGCACCGATGTTGATCACGGCCTGCGCCGTGATCCAGGTGGTCACACCTCCCGCTGCGTACCTCACGAAGGGGTCCTCCGTGCGTCCGGCCACGCGGATACCCGCATAGCCTAGAGCCGCGAAGAGGGCCAGCACCGACAGCGTCCCCGCCAGCCCCAGTTCCTCCCCCGTGATGGCGAAGATGAAGTCCGTGTGGGGTTCCGGAAGTTGACCCCATTTTTCCACACTCGCGCCGAGTCCGGAACCGAACCATCCGCCGGACGCCAGCGCGTAGATTCCGTGCACGGCCTGCCAGCAGGAGTCGCCGGGCCCGGGCTCGGAAGCGCCGATGCAGCCGAGCCGGGACATCCGGTTGGGGCTGGTCTTGATGAGGAGGAATCCGATGAGACCGGCGACGGCGAGCACCCCGGCGAACAGCCTCGTCGGGGCACCGGCCAGCCAGAGCAGGCCGAAGAGGATCGCGGTGAGAATGATCGCAGTGCCCATGTCGCCGCCGAGCATGATCAGCCCGAGCAGCATGAAGGCGACCGGCACGAGCGGGACGAGCATGTGCTTCCACTGGGCGAGCAGCCGCTTGTCCTGTTTGCGGGCGAGCAGGTCCGCCCCCCAGAGGACGAGTGCGAGCTTGCCGAACTCACTGGGCTGCAACTGGAAGGGACCGCCGAGGTAGATCCAGTTCTGGTTGCCGTTGACCGACATCCCTATCCCCGGCACCTGGACCAGGATCATCAGGAAAACCGTTCCCGCGAGCAGCGGGTAGGCCAGCGCCCGGTGGAGTTTGACGGGCATCCTGGAGGCCAGCAGCATCAGCCCGGCCCCGATCACGGCGGCGAGGAACTGCTTACGGAAGAAGTAGGTGCTGGGCCGTGCCAGTTCCAGCGCCTTGATCATCGAGGCGGAGTAGACCATGACGAGCCCGAGCACGGTGATCAGCAGACCCGCGCCGAGGATGAGGTAGTAGGCGGTCAGCGGGCGGTCCCAGGCCCGTCGCGCCCGCTCGTACGTCCGTCGCACCCCGCCGCCCCGACGCGGCCGGGGAGGTGTCCCCGACGAGCGGGCCCCGCCACGCGGTGCGGGGGGCCGCCGGGGGCCGGTGGCGGGCCGGCTCCGCAGGGCGAGCCGCGCGTGGGGCCCCGGTCCGGCGGGCAGCGGACCGGCGTGCAGGGGCGGGGTGAGCGCCCGGCGGACAGCGGCTGTCGCCCGTGAACGGGCGGTTCCGCGCACGGCGGCGCTCTCGTCGGCCGGCATTGTCGCTGTCCCCTCCACTGCTCGTGCCCGGGGCCCCCGGGTCCGGGCCCATGGCCCAGGGTGCTCCGGTCCTCCGGTCCTCCGGGACAGTACGACGCGGAGACCGCGCCCGTCAGGCGCTCTCGTCGGCGAGTCGGCGGACCGCGTCGGCGAACGCCTCGCCCCGCTTGTTGTAGTTGACGAACATGTCCATCGAGGCGCAGGCCGGTGCGAGCAGGACGGTGTCGCCCGGCCCGGCCAGCCGTGCCGCTTCGCGGACCGCCGCGGACATCGCCCCAGTGTCGGTCCGGTCGAGGTCGACCACCGGTACCTCGGGGGCGTGTCGCGCCAGGGCTTCGCGGATCAGCGCCCGGTCGGCGCCCATCAGGACCACGCCCCTCAGACGCTTCGCGGCGCCGCCGACCAACTCGTCGAAGGTGGCGCCCTTGGCGAGTCCGCCGGCGATCCAGACGATCGGTTCGTAGGCGGCGAGGGAGGCCTCGGCCGCGTGGGTGTTGGTGGCCTTGGAGTCGTCGATGTACGTGACACCGTCGACATCGGCCACGTGTTCGATGCGGTGGGCGTCGGGGCGGAAGGCCCGGAGCCCGTCCCGTACGGCCGCGGGCTGTACGCCGAAGGCGCGGGCCAGCGCCGCCGCGGCGAGGGCGTTGGCGATGTTGTGGGGGGCCGGCGGATTGATGTCGCCGACCTCGGCGAGCTCCTGCGCCTGCTTCTGGCGGTTGGCGACGAAGGCCCGGTCGACGAGGATGCCGTCGACCACGCCGAGCTGCGAGGGGCCCGGCGTACCGAGGGTGAAGCCGATGGCCCGGCAGCCCTCCTCGACGTCGGCCTCGCGCACGAGGTCCTCCGTCGCCGGGTCCTGGGCGTTGTAGACGCAGGCGACGCTGTTGCCCTCGTAGACACGGCCCTTGTCGGCGGCGTAACCGGCCATGGAGCCGTGCCAGTCGAGGTGGTCCGGGGCCAGGTTGAGCACGGCCGCGGAGTGGGCGCGCAGCGAGGGCGCCCAGTGCAGCTGATAGCTGGAGAGCTCGACCGCGAGTACGTCGTACGTCTCGTCGCCGAGCACCGCGTCCAGCAGGGACACCCCGATGTTGCCCACGGCGGCCGTGCGCAGGCCGGCCGCTTCGAGGATCGAGGCGAGCATCCGCACGGTCGTGGTCTTGCCGTTGGTGCCGGTGACCGCGAGCCAGGGTGCGGCGTCGGGGCCCCGCAGCCGCCAGGCGAGTTCGACGTCGCCCCAGACGGGGACGTCCGCCTCGGCGGCCGCGAGGAAGAGGGGCTTGTCCGGCTTCCAGCCGGGGGCCGTGACGATCAGCTCCGTGGACTCGGGCAGGGTCGCGCCGTCGCCGAGGCGCACGGTGACACCGAGCGCCTCCAGTTCGGCGGCCTGGGCGCGGGAGCGCTCGTCGTCGCCGTCGTTGACGACGGTGACGAGGGCCCCCCGCTCGTGCAGGGCGCGGGCGGCGGGGATTCCGCTCACCCCGAGCCCGGCGACCGTGACGTGCTTGCCCCGCCAGTCCACGTTGCTCACTTCTTGGCTGCCCATCCCGCGTAGAAGAGGCCGAGTCCGACGATCACGCACATGCCCTGGATGATCCAGAAGCGGACCACGACAAGGACTTCGGACCACCCCTTGAGTTCGAAGTGGTGCTGGAGCGGTGCCATCCGGAAGACCCGCTTGCCGGTCATCTTGAAGGAACCGACCTGGATGACCACGGACATGGTGATCATCACGAAGAGACCGCCGAGGATCGCCATCAGGAACTCCGTGCGGGAGCAGATGGCCAGACCCGCGAGAGCGCCGCCGAGGGCGAGGGAACCGGTGTCACCCATGAAGATCTTCGCGGGCGAGGTGTTCCACCACAGGAAGCCGAAGCAGGAGCCCATCAGCGCCGAGGCGACGACCGCGAGGTCGAGTGGGTCGCGTACCTCGAAGCACGCCTGTGGGTTGGTGAGGGTGATCGCGTTGGCGCAGGACTCCTGGAACTGCCACAGCCCGATGAAGGTGTACGCACCGAAGACCATCACCGACGCGCCGGTGGCCAGGCCGTCCAGACCGTCCGTCAGGTTCACGCCGTTGGACATGGCGAGGATCATGAACAGCGCCCAGACGCAGAACAGCACCGGGCCGATCGACCAGCCGAAGTCCTCGACGAACGACAGCCTGGTGGAGGCCGGGGTGTTGCCGCGGGCGTCCGCGAACTGGAGCGAGAGCACCGCGAAGGCGATGCCGACGATCAGCTGTCCGGCCATCTTGGCCTTGGCACGCAGACCCAGCGAACGCTGCTTCACGATCTTGATGTAGTCGTCGAGGAAGCCGACGAGGCCCATCCCGGCCATGAGGAACAGGACGAGGACGCCCGAGAAGCGCATCGGCTCGCCGGTGATCACCTTGGCCAGGACGTACGCGATGACCGTCGCCAGGATGAAGGCGATCCCACCCATGGTGGGGGTGCCCTTCTTGCTCCCGTGGGTACGCGGACCGTCGTCCCGGATGAACTGCCCGTAGCCCTTGCGGGCCAGAAGTTTGATCAGCAGCGGAGTGCCGACCAGAGTCAGGAAGAGCCCTATGGCCCCTGCGAAGAGGATCTGCCTCATCGGACGGCGACCTCGCCCTCGGTCGTCTCCAGCAGTGCCAGGGCGACCCTCTCCAGGCCGACCGACCGGGACGCCTTCACCAGCACGACGTCTCCCGGGCGCAGTTCACTGCGCAACAGGTCGACGGCCGCCTGTGCGTCGGACACGTGCACCGACTCCTCACCCCACGAACCCTCGTTATATGCGCCCAGTTGCAGCCAGGAGGCTTCTCTTCCTCCGACAGCGACGAGCTTGCTGACGTTGAGTCGGACGGCGAGCCGTCCGACGGCGTCGTGCTCGGCGAGCGACGCGTCACCGAGCTCGGCCATCTGACCGAGCACCGCCCACGTGCGTCCCCCGTCTGCCCGTCGGGCCTTGCCCATGGCGGCCAGCGCACGGAGTGCGGCCTTCATGGATTCGGGGTTCGCGTTGTAGGCGTCATTGACGACCGTCACACCGTCCGGACGCTCGGTGACCTCCATGCGCCAGCGGGAGAGGGTGCCCGCCCCGGAGAGCGCCTCGGCGATCTCGGTGACGGACATGCCCAACTCATGGGCGACGGCGGCCGCGGCGAGCGCGTTCGACACGTGGTGCTCACCGTACAGGCGCAAGGTCACGTCGCTGCACCCGGTGGGTGTGTGGAGCGCGAAAGCGGGGCGGCCGTCGGCCGTGAGCCGCACGTTCTCTCCCCGTACGTCCGCATCCGGGGCCTCTCCGAAGAGGAGTACCCGGGCTTTTGTGCGGGACGCCATCGCCCGCACGAGCGGGTCGTCGGCGTTGAGGACCGCTACGCCGTCCTCCGGGAGGACCTCGACGAGCTCGCCCTTGGCCTGGGCGATCGCCTCGCGGCTGCCGAACTCCCCGATGTGGGCGCTGCCCACGTTGAGGACCAGGCCGATCCGTGGCGGCGTCAGGTCGGCGAGGTAGTGGATGTGGCCGATGCCCCGCGCGCCCATCTCCAGCACCAGATGGCGGGTTTCCGCCGTGGCGCGCAGCGCGGTGAGCGGCAGGCCGATCTCGTTGTTGAGGGAGCCGGGTGTCCAGACCGTGGGCGCCTTGCGCTCCAGGAGCTGGGCGATCAGGTCCTTCGTGGACGTCTTGCCAGCCGAACCGGTCAGCGCGACGACGGTGGTGCCGAGGCGTTCGACGACGGCGCGGGCGAGGGCCCCGAGCGCGCCCACGACGTCGTCGACGACGATCGCCGGCACACCTACGGGGCGGGCGGCGAGTACGGCCACCGCACCCGCCTCCACGGCACGCTGTGCGTAGTCGTGGCCGTCGACCCGGTCGCCGACGAACGCGGCGAACAGGGAGCCCTGGCACACGTCCCGGGAGTCCTTGACGACGGGGCCGGTGACGACGACGGACGGGTCCGGCATGTCGTGCGGCTGCCCGCCGACGATTCCGGCGATCTCGGCGAGGGAAAGGGCGATCACTTGGTCATCCCTGACTGTTGTTCTCATGGGTGTGTACGCGGTCCACGGGGGCGTGCGCGGCGCCCGTGCGTCCCAGGGAGCGCTCGATGGCCTCGCGCAGGACCTTCCGGTCGTCGAAGGGCCGTACCACTCCGTGGATGTCCTGGCCCTGCTCATGTCCCTTTCCGGCCACCAGCACGGTGTCGCCGGGCTCGGCCCGGGCGACGGCGGCGGCGATGGCCGCGGCACGGTCGGCGTCGACGAGGACGTCTCCGCGCTCGTGGACGGGCACCTCGGCCGCACCGGAGAGCATCGCGGCGAGGATCGCGAGGGGGTCCTCGGAGCGGGGGTTGTCGGACGTCAGCACGGCGGTGTCGGCGAGCCGTGCCGCGGCGGCGCCCATCGGGCCCCGCTTCGTCGTGTCGCGGTCCCCGCCGCAGCCGAGCACCATGTGCACCCGGCCCTCGGTGACCTTCTGCAGCGAACGCAGGACGGACTCGACGGCGTCGGTCTTGTGCGCGTAGTCGACGACCGCGAGGTAGGGCTGTCCGGCGTCGACGCGTTCCAGCCGGCCGGGAACACCCGGGACCACGGCGATGCCGTCGGCGGCGGTCTGCGGGTCGACGCCCGCGACGGCCAGGGTGACGATCGCGGCGAGGGTGTTGGCGACGTTGAACGGGCCGGGCAGCGGCGCCCTGGCGGTGATGCGCTCGCCCTTGGGGCCGGTGGCGGTGAAGCTGCTGTCCTGGGGGCCGACCCGGACGTCCTCGGCCCGCCAGTCGGCGTCCGGGTGCCCCTCCGCGGAGAACGTCACGACCGGAACGGAAGCCTCCGTCACCAGCCTGCGGCCGTACTCGTCGTCGAAGTTGACGACACCGATCCTGCTCCGCTGCGGGGTGAACAGCTGCGCCTTGGCCTGGAAGTAGTCCTCCATCCCGGAGTGGAACTCCATGTGTTCCGGGCTGAGGTTGTTGAACACGGCGACGTCGAAGACGCAGCCGTCGACCCGGCCGAGCACCAGCGCGTGGCTGGAGACCTCCATGGCGACCGCCTCGACACCGCGTTCGCGCATGACGGCGAACAGGGCCTGGAGATCGGTGGCTTCGGGGGTGGTGCGCTCCGATTTGATGCGCTCGTCGCCGATCCGCATCTCGACGGTGCCGATCAGTCCGGTGCTGCGCCCCGCACCGCGCAGCCCCCCCTCGACGAGGTAAGCCGTGGTGGTCTTGCCGGACGTTCCGGTGATGCCGATCTGGAGGAGCCCGACGCCGGGCCGTCCGTAGATCTCGGCCGCGAGGTCGCCCATCCGGCCACGTGGGTCCTCGGTGACGAGGACCGGGAGGCCGGTGGCGGCGGCACGCTCGGCACCCGCCGGGTCGGTGAGGATCGCGGCCGCTCCGAGGCCCGCGGCCTGGGCGGAGAAGTCGGCGCCGTGGAAGCGGGCACCGGGCAGGGCCGCGTACACGTCCCCGGGGCGCACGGCCCGGGAGTCGTGGGTGATGCCGGTGACCTCACCGGCATCCTGCGGTCCGGCACCGAGCCGGGCTGCCAGCTCTCCGAGGGAGGTCGGCCTGAGCCGCTCCGGTCGGGGCGCTCCCGGGTAGTTCACAGGCGCGTCCTTCTGAGTGGTTTGGAACTGATCAGCGTGGGGCACGGCGGTGAGCGTACCGGGCGGACCGGGCCTCTCGCGAAGTGAGGGGCCGGGGTCGCGGTACTTCTCGTTCCGGTTCCCGGGATCAGGCGTGATGGTCGTCACTGAGGGATCTCCCGAGTTACTCGCCGGGCTTGAAGGACACGGGCAGCCTGGCGGGATCGCTGCCGGACGGAGGCGTCTGGAGGGTCTTCAGCGCGAACTCCATGACCTTCTTGTAGATCGGGCCGCAGATCTGTCCGCCGAAGTAGCTGCCCTCGGTGGGGTTCTGGATGGCGCAGTAGACGGTGATCTGCGGGTCGTCGGCGGGTGCGAAGCCCGCGAAGGACGCGGTGTAGCCCTTGTAGACGCCGCGTACCGGATCGACGCGGTTGGCCGTGCCGGTCTTGCCGGCGACCCGGTAGCCCGGGATGTGGGCCTTGGTCCCGGTGCCCTCCTCGTCGTCCACCACGGACTCCAGCATCTTCGCCAGGGTCCTGGCGGTCTTCTCGCTGACCACCCGGGTGCGCTCGGGTGCCTCGGACGCCGTGTAGGTGCCGTCCGCGTCCTTGGTGCCGCGGACCAGGGTCGGCTCGATCCGGACCCCGCCGTTGGCGATGGTCTGGTAGACCGACGCGGCCTGCATGGCGTTGAGCGAGAGTCCCTGGCCGAACGGGATCGTGTACTGCTGCGAGGTCGACCAGTCCTGGGGCTTGGCGATGATCCCGGGCGACTCGCCCGGGTAACCGAGCCCGGTGGTGGTGCCGATGCCGAATTTACGCAGGTAGGAGTACAGGACCTTGTTGGCTTCGGCCTGGGTCTTCCCGAGCTGGCCGGTGGCCAGGATGGTGCCGATGTTGCTCGATTTGGCGAGTACGCCGTTGAGCGTGAGGTACCAGGTGGGGTGGTCGATGTCGTCCCTGAAGAGACGGTCGCCCCGGTGCAGCCGGTTGGGGACGGTGACGTGCGTGCCGGGCGTGGCCACTCCCTCCTCCAGCACCGCGGCCATGGACATGACCTTGCTGGTGGAGCCGGGTTCGTACACGTCCTGGAGGGCCGCGTTGCCGAGGGCGGCCGAGTTGCTCCGCGCGAGGTCGTTCGGGTCGTAGCCGGGGGCGTTGGCCATGGCCAGCACCTCGCCGGTCCTCGTGTTCTGGACGACCACGTAGCCGCGGTCGGCCTTCGACTTCTCGACCTGGTCGGCGATGGCGCGCTGCGCCGCCCACTGGATGTCCCGGTCGATCGTCAGCTCGACGTCGGTACCGGCGACGGCCGGGACCTCAGTGGATCCGGCGGTCGGTACGGGACGGCCGCCCGCCTGGGCGTAACGGATCTTGCCGTCCTCGCCCTGGAGCTGCTTGTTCAGCTGTGATTCCAGGCCACCGCCCCCCTTGCCCTCGGCGTTGACGAACCCCAGTATCCCGGCGGCGAGGTCCCCGTTGGGATAGACGCGCCTGGTGGTCGACTCCTGGAGGACACCGGCCAGCACGTTGGCTCCGGGGCCGCCCTTCGCCATGTCCTCGGCGGCCTTCTCCGCGAAGACCGATTTGAGGTCCTTGATCTGCTTCCAGACCTGCGGGGTCTGCCGCCGTGCCAGCACCTCGTAGCGGGTCTTGGCGGCGAGCTTCTTCGCCAGCTCCGCCTCGTCCTTGCCGAGGATCGGGGCCA
Organism: Streptomyces sp. NPDC002793; assembly: GCF_040295485.1. Taxonomy (NCBI): domain Bacteria; kingdom Bacillati; phylum Actinomycetota; class Actinomycetes; order Kitasatosporales; family Streptomycetaceae; genus Streptomyces; species Streptomyces sp. NPDC002793. Next base: position 33,388 of record NZ_JBEOVL010000034.1, read on the forward strand.
GCAGGGCCGCCGCCTGCTGCGGGGCGTCCGGGGCCTTGCTCTCCTTCGGCGTGAACAGTTTCGGGTCGGCCGTGATGTCGTGCGCGTCGACGCTGGTGGCCAGGGCGATGCCGCCGCGGTCGGTGATCTCACCGCGTTCGGCGGCGATCGTGTACTCCAGGTAGCGGTTCGCCTCCGCCTTGGCGGCGTACGTGTCGGCGTCGACGGCCTGGACCTGGAGGAGCCGGACGACGAACGCCAGCATGACGAGGGTCAGACAGAGGCTGATCAGCCTCAGCCGGGGACGGGGACTGCCCAGGCGGATGGACTGCGGGGAGCCGCCGCGCCGCTTCTTGGCCGCCGGGCGCCGGGGACGCCGGCCCTCAGGCCGGGCGGCGGGCCTGGGGCGCCCTGATCCGCCCGCGTTACGGGAGCGCGCGGGGCCGGGTACACGGCGGCGCGGCGGTTCCTTGGACGGCACTGCGTCACCTGCCGGAGCTCGTCGGGGGCTGTGTGGTCGGAAGCGGTGTGGCCGGGCCCGGCGTCGCGAGGGAGACGGAGGGGGACGGAGTCGCGGAGTCGGACGGGCCCGCCGGCCCGGCGGCGCTCGCCTCTGGTTCGGGGGCCTCGGCCGGGGAGGGCTGCGCGGTCGCCCGCTGGGGAACCCCGCGCACCGTGCCGTCCGGGTCCAGGAAGGCGGGGCTGCCTCCCGGCACCATGCCGAGCTCGCGGGCCCGGCGCTCCAGGGCGTCGGGTTCGGAGTAGCTGTCGACGTCCCGCTGGAGGGCCTGCTGTTCGTCGGTGAGCTCGGTGGTCTCCCGCTCCAGCTTGCTGAGCCTGAACGATCCTTCGTTGAGTGCCGAGTTCAGCAGCAGGAGCGAGATCAGGCCACCCGCGAGCAGCAGCACGACCAGCAGGACGAAGGGGGTGCGGGCTGCGGTGGTCGGGCTCGACGGCATCAGCCGGGCGAGCCGGCCGACCCGCCCCTTCGCCTGCTCGGCCGTTCCGGTCACCGCGGTGCCACCGTCCCGCTGTGCGTCCGGACGGTCCGGCGGGAGGCGCTCATCGTTCCTCCTCGCGGATCCGCTGGGCGCCGCGCAGCCTCGCGGGAGCGGCGCGCCGGTTCTCGGCGACCTCCTCCTCGGTGGGCAGTTCGGCGCCGCGGGTCAGCAGCTTCAGCCGGGGCTGGTAGCGCTCGGGTACGACAGGCAGACCGGGTGGCGCCGTGTTGGCCGCGCCTGCCGCGAAGACCTGCTTGACCAGGCGGTCCTCGAGCGAGTGATAGGAGAGGACGGCGATCCGGCCACCGACGGCGAGGCTCCGCACCGCTGCGGGTACGGCCCGCTCCAGGACGGTGAGTTCACCGTTGACCTCGATGCGCAGGGCCTGGAAGGTGCGCTTGGCCGGGTTCCCGCCGGTGCGCTTGGCGGCCTGCGGCAGGGAGTCGCGGATCAGCTCGACGAGACGGGCGCTGTTGGTGAACGGCTCCTTCGCGCGTTCACGTACGACGGCCGAGACGATGCGCTTGGCCTGCTTCTCCTCGCCGTACGCGCGCAGGATCCGTACGAGTTCGCCCGGCGGGTAGGTGTTGAGCACCTCGGCCGCGCCGATGCCGGTCGTCTGGTCCATGCGCATGTCGAGCGGCGCGTCCTGGGCGTATGCGAAGCCCCGGTCGGCCTCGTCCAGTTGCATGGAGGAGACACCCAGGTCGAACAGCACGCCCTGGACCTTGGGGATCCCCAGCCGTTCGAGGACCTCGGGCAGTTCGTCGTAGACGGCGTGCACGAGGGTGGCGCGGTCGCCGTACGGGGCGAGGCGCTCGCCGGAGAGCCGCAGCGCCTCCTTGTCCCGGTCCAGGGCGACCAGCCGGGCGTCCGGGAAGGCCGCGAGCAGGGCTTCGCTGTGTCCACCGAGCCCGAGGGTGCAGTCGACGACGACCGGTGGCTGTGGTCCGGTGGCCTCCAGAGCCGGGGCCAACAGGTCCAGGCATCGCTGGAGCATCACCGGGACGTGTCGGGTCTGGCTCAAAGTGCCCTCTCAGGCTATGTCCCGTGTGGCCGCACATACGGTCTGGTCCCCGCCCGCCCGGAAGGGGAGGCCGGCCGGCGCCGGGGAAGGGGCGTCGTCCGACCGACGAGCGGGAGAGGGCCGGGCCGCATGTACGCCGCACATCACGGGGAACTCGAAACATATACAAATATGCAGAATGTGCAGGCGTGTCGGTAACTTCGCGTCACTTTAGTCCACCCTGCCATTCGATCCATTCCCGATCAACGAACCGCACAGCGCGTCGCACGGCCGCGACGGCGCGGCGACCTCACCCGGTCGGGCGCCAGGGCGTGAGGTTTGTGGGTTACCTCACAACAAGGGACGTAGATGTTCTTTGTCCCCTTCCACCGCACGCCGGGAGCGGCCACAAACGCTAACGTCGTAGCCATGTCGACTTCTGCGCAGCCTTCCGCCGAGACCGATTCCCCCGACTCCCCCGCGGCCCGTTCCGGAGGGACCGTCACCGACCGCCTGGTCGAGCTGAACGCGCGTTACGCGGAGGCGTTCAGCGACCCGGGCATGGACGCGCGGCCCGTGCTGCACGTCGCCGTGGTGGCCTGCATGGACGCCCGCCTCGACCTCCACGACGCGCTCGGCCTGGAGCTCGGCGACTGCCACACCATCCGGAACGCGGGCGGCGTGGTCACCGACGACGTCATCCGGTCACTGACCATCAGCCAGCGGGCGCTCGGCACCCGCAGCGTCATACTGATCCACCACACGAACTGCGGCCTGGAGTCGCTCACCGAGGGCTTCCGGCAGGAACTGGAACTCGAGGTCGGACAGCGCCCCGTCTGGGCGGTCGAGGCGTACTCGGACGCCGACCAGGACGTACGGCAGTCCATGCAGCGCGTGCGCACCTCGCCGTTCCTCCTGCACACGGACGACATCCGCGGCTTCGTCTTCGACGTGACGACGGGCAAGCTGCGCGAGATCCTGCCCACCCCCTGAAGCAGCCCTCCCGAAGCGCCGCCCCCGGAGCGCCGTATTCCTGGCGCCCCCTGCGAGCTCGACATACGGACCACATCCGGCATATCGCACCCACTTATCCACAGGCGAGTGACACGAAGCGGTAACGGCAACAAGAATGCGGGTGTGACATCTCTCCGGGTCCTCCGGAGAGTGTCCGTATTTCGGGGCGGGCCGGGCAGCTTTGTGCGTCGGCCCGTGCACAAGGGGCCGAGGAGGGCCGGGTGACGACCTATGACGATCGAACGAGCCTCACAGATCTGACCACCACAGCGGAGCGGGTGCGCAGGTCGGTCGAGGGTGTGATCGAGGGCAAGCCCGAGGTCGTACGGCTTTCGCTGACCGTGCTGCTCGCCGAGGGACACCTCCTGATCGAGGATGTGCCCGGGGTCGGCAAGACGATGCTGGCGAAGGCGCTGGCGCGGTCCATCGACTGTTCGGTGCGGCGCATCCAGTTCACACCGGATCTGCTGCCCTCGGACATCACCGGGGTCTCGATCTTCGATCAGCAGCGCCGGGAGTTCGAGTTCAAACCGGGCGCGATCTTCGCCCAGATCGTGATCGGCGACGAGATCAACCGCGCCTCGCCCAAGACCCAGTCGGCGCTGCTGGAGTCGATGGAGGAACGCCAGGTCACGATCGACGGCCACACCTACGAGCTGCCCGACCCGTTCATGGTCGTGGCCACCCAGAACCCGGTGGAGATGGAGGGCACCTATCCCCTCCCCGAGGCGCAGCGCGACCGCTTCATGGCCCGGGTGTCCATCGGCTACCCGAGCCCCGAGGCCGAGCTCCAGATGCTCGACGTGCACGGCGGGGCCTCACCCCTGGACGATCTGCAGCCGGTGGCCCACGCCCACGACATCGTGAAGCTGATCGACGCGGTGCGCACGGTCCACGTGGCCGAATCCGTCCGGCGGTACGCCGTGGAGCTGGTGGGCGCAACCCGTCAGCACCCGGATCTCAGACTCGGGGCCTCACCGCGCGCGACCCTGCACCTGCTGCGCGCCGCCAAGGCGTCGGCCGCGCTGGCCGGGCGGGACTACGCCCTGCCGGACGACGTCCAGGCCCTCGCGGTCCCGGTGCTCGCCCACCGGCTCCTCCCGACGGCGCAGGCGCAGCTCAACCGCCGTACGGCCGAACAGGTCGTGCTGGACATCCTGCAGCGCACGCCGGTGCCGACGTCGGGTGGCGTGGCCGCCGCGCAGCCCCTGCCCGGCGGTCCGGTGTACGGCCGGCAGCCCGGCGCACGGCGGCTGTGATGCCGGCCGGACCACCCGGTCCTGTGGCCGACAGCGATGCCAGGGGCGGCCTGCGCGCGGCGCTGAGCGGGCTGACGACGCGGGGCCGGTCCTTCCTGGCCGCCGGTGTGGCGGCGGCGGTCTGCGCCTACGTGCTCGGTCAGGACGACCTGCTCCGGGTGGGCCTGTTGCTGGCGGTTCTGCCCCTGGTCTGCGTCACCGCCCTCCACCGCACCCGTTACCGGGTGGCCGGCAGCCGGCGGCTGTCGCCGTCCAGGGTTCCGACGGGCTCGGAGGCACGGGTCCACCTCCGCCTGGACAACGAGTCCCGGCTGCCCACGGGCCTGCTCATGCTGCAGGACCGCGTCCCGTACGTCCTCGGCCCCCGGCCCCGGTTCGTGCTGGACAGGGTGGAGCCGGGCGGCGTACGGGAGGTCTCCTACCGGGTCCGTTCCGACCTGCGCGGGCGCTACCCGTTGGGGCCGCTGCAGCTGCGGCTGAGCGATCCGTTCGGGATGTGCGAGCTGACGCGCTCCTTCGGCGCCTACGACACCCTCGTCGTCATCCCCCGCACCGAACGGCTCCCGGTACTGGGGTCCGCGGGAGAGGCTTCCGGGTACGGCGACGGCAGACAGCGCTCGTCGGCACTGGCCGGCGAGGACGACATCATCCCGCGCGGCTACCGCCACGGTGACGATCTGCGCCGGGTGCACTGGCGCTCCACCGCGCGCTACGGCGAGCTGATGGTGCGGCGGGAGGAACAGCCGCAGCGGGCCAGGTGCACGGTGCTGCTGGACACCCGGCGGATCGCCTACCGGGGGGCCGGCCCGGGATCGGCCTTCGAATGGGCCGTGTCCGCCGCGGCGTCAGCTTTGACGCACATGCTGGAGCGCGGCTTCTCGGTGCGGCTGCTCACGGACGAGGGGAGCGCCGTGCCGGACGGGAACGCCGACGGATTCGCCGGCTCGACCCAGGAGTCCGCGGACTCGGCGGGGTTGATGATGGACACCCTCTCGGTCGTCGACCATTCCGACGGTGGCGGTCTCTCCCGCGCGTACGACGTGCTGCGTGGGAGCGACGAGGGGCTGCTGGTGGCGTTCTTCGGCGACCTCGACGAGGAGCAGGCGGCAGTGGCGGCCAGGATGCGGCAGCGCGGCCGCGGTGCCGTCGCGTTCGTGCTCGACGGCGAGGACTGGACGCGCGGCGGGGAGACAGCGTCTCCCACGCCGGTCTCCGACCGCCTGCGGCTGCTGCGCGAGGCGGGATGGACGGCGATGGCGGTGTCACCCGGGGCCGAGCTCTCCCGGCTGTGGCGGCAGGCGGGCCAGGGGGACTCCGACGCGCAGTCCCCCGCCGCCGGGACGACGACGGGGCACTCCGGGGGATGGTCATGAGCGGGCGTACCCGGCTGGCGCTGAGCGCCTTCGCGGCCACGATGCTGGCGGCGGGCTCCCTGCTGCCCCTGGTCGGGACGTCGGCCTGGGTCCTGCAGGCCGCGTTCCTGCTGGCCGTGCAGTGCGGTGTGGGCGTGCTCGCCCGCCGACTGCACCTGGCACGGATCCTCACGGTCTCCCTCCAGGTGTTCGTCACCCTGTTGACGCTGACCGTGGCGTTCGCCAGGGAACACGCCCTGTTCGGCGTGCTGCCCGGCCCGCAGGCGGGCCGGCGACTCGCCGAGCTGCTGACCATGGGCGCCGACGACGTCAGCAGGTATGCCACTCCCGCACCCGCGACGGACGGCATCCGGTTGATGCTGATCGGCGGAGTGCTGGTGATCGGGCTCGCCGTGGACGTCCTGGCGGTGACCTGCCGCGCCGCCGCACCGGCCGGTCTTCCGCTGCTCGCGCTCTACTCGGTAGCGGCCGGGCTATCCGACGGCGGTGCGGGCCGGCTCTGGTTCCTGCTCGCCGCCTGCGGCTATCTGCTTCTCCTGCTGGCCGAGGGCCGGGACCGGCTCTCGGCGTGGGGACGGGTCTTCGGAGGTGTGTCCCGTACGCCGGGCGGCCTTGCGGCCGGCGCGGGCGGGTCCGGGTCGGCCCGGGCTCCGGTGCGTACGGGGCGGCGCATCGGAGCGGTGGCGCTGGGCGTCGCCCTGGTCGTGCCCGCGGCGCTGCCCGCGCTGGACGGCGGGCTGCTGGGTGAGGCCGGCGGTGGGGCGGGCAAGGGGAGCGGCGGGGGCACGATCTCCGCGGTGAACCCGCTGGTCTCGCTGCAGAACAATCTCAATCAGCCGGAGGACCGGCAGGTGATGTCGTACCGCACCGACTCGCCGAGCCCCCGGGACTTCTATCTGCGCATCCTTGCCCTGGACCGGTTCGACGGCGCCGAATGGCGTCCGTCGACCCGTCGGCTGAGGGACGTCCCGGACAGACTGCCGCAGCCGGCGGGGCTGGGAGCGGACGTCGCCGTCACCGATATCCGGACGGACATCACGGCCTCACCCACCTACCGGCAGAGCTATCTGCCGCTCCCCTACCCGGCGAGCGAGGTGGACGTCCAGGGCCGCTGGCGGTACGAGCCGGAGGGGCGCACCCTCGTCGGCGACGGCGGCCAGACCACACGCGGCGTCCGGTACGAGGTCAGCAGTCTGGTGGTGGAACCGACGGGCGCACAGCTCGCCGCCGCCGCGCCGCCCCGTGCGGACCTGGCCCGTGAGTACACGCGGGTCCCCTCGTCCCTCCCCGATGTGGTCGAGGAGACCGCCGAGCGGGTGACCGCGGGCTCCGCCGGCGACTACGAGCGGGCTGTGAAGCTGCAGGAATGGTTCGCCTTCGAGGGCGGGTTCCGGTACGACACGACGGTGACCTCGGGTAGCGGCACGGCCGCGATCGAGCGGTTCCTGAAGGACAAGGAAGGCTTCTGCGTCCACTTCTCCTTCACGATGGCGGCGATGGCCAGGACCCTGGGCATTCCGGCACGGGTCGCGGTGGGCTTCATGCCCGGCACCGCCCAGGCGGACGGTTCGGTCTCGGTCGGTCTGCGGGACGCGCACGCCTGGCCCGAGCTGTACTTCGAGGGCGTGGGCTGGACCCGCTTCGAACCGACGCCCTCCCGGGGCAGCACCCCGGCGTACACCCTGCCGGACGCTCCCTCCCCGGATGCGAGTGATCCCGCGCTGCCGACGGAAGGTGCCTCCGCGGCGCCCACGGCCGCCCCCTCCGCCTCCGAGTCCTGCCCCGCCCAGATGCGCCGCCAGGGCGAGTGCGGCGCGTCCCCGGTCCCCGGTGCGATGGATTCCGCCGATCCGGGGACACCCGCCGGCACGGTGACGCTGTGGGTGGTCGGCTCCCTGGTGGTCCTCACGCTCCCGTTGGTTCCGATGCTCTGGCGGAGGCGGACCCGTGGCCGGCGGCTCGGTTCCCCGGGCGGGCGCGCGCCCACCGGTGACCTGCGGCTCGGCTCCTCGGTCAGCCGTGCCCCCGCCGGCACGGCGGCCGAGGACCTGGCCGCGTGGCAGGAGATCACCGACACGGCCTGGGATCACGGCATCCTCCCGGACGAGTCGCAGACCCCTCGGAAGGCGGCGGCACGTGTCGTCCGGCTGGGTGGTCTCGACGCACCGGCGGCCGCCGCGGTCCACCGCGTGGCGGGTGTGGTGGAGCAGGTGCTGTACGCACCCGCGCCGGGCACGGTCTCCGTGTCTGCCGACGATGTGCGGGACGTCCGGGCGGCCCTGTGGGCGTCGGCCGGACGCTGGGGCAGGCTACGGGCCACGTTCGCGCCTCGTTCCGCCGTCCGGGTGATCTGGGCGGTCTCGGAACGCCGGGCGGAGTTCGGCCGCCGCTGGTCGGACCGTATGGGACGTGGCCGCTGGGCGGCACGGCTGCGGCGCCCGTCACGGCAGCAGGGCTGACCCCGCCCGGGGCCGGCGACCGGTGGGCCCCGGGCTGAGCCGGTCGCCGAGGCCGGTGCGGGAAACGCGTGAGGGGCGGTCGCTGCGAAGCGACCGCCCCTCACGTATGAGGTACAGCGTCATGTTTCAGGTGTGTGCGGTCCGCGTCCGGGGCCGGTGGCCGATGCTGCCCACCGGCGGCAGGGAAGGGGAAAGCTCACTGACCCTGGTCGTCGCGGCGGCGCTGCCACCGCTGTTCGATCCGGTTCATCATCGACCGGCGCTGCCTGGGGTGTCGGCCTTCGCCTTCGCCCCCGCTCGCGCTCCCCGCCGGCTGCTGCTCACCGGGCTTCGGCGCTTTGCGCCATCCGGTGACCGCCAGCACGGCACAGCCCAGCATGACGAGGAATCCCGCCACGCTGACCCAGGTCTGCTGGAAGACCATTCCGGCCATGAGGAGCACGATACCCACCAGAAAACCGGCCACCGCCTGGTAGACCCGTCGCCGGGTGTACCTGCGCAGCCCGCTTCCCTCAAGCGCTGTAGCGAACTTGGGATCTTCGGCGTACAGCGCTCGCTCCATCTGCTCGAGCATTCGCTGCTCGTGCTCCGAGAGCGGCACGGAGTCCTCCTCGTCGTCGGCCGCGGGGGCGACCGGTATGCGGCCCTTCCAGGATAGGCAGGGATTCGCCCCCGTGAAACCCGCCCTCTAGCCATAGCCAGTCCGGACCGCTATTTCGGCTCGGCTGCTGAGGCGTAGATTCCCCGACCTCCGATCCGTCATGCCGGATGGTGTCACCCGATCATACGGGGCTCGCGGCGCGATCGGGTGTTCCAGGCAGTACTCCGTCTGCAGCTGCGTTGCTGATCAGCCGTGCTGCCGTCACTTTCCCGCCCGTACTCCGCCGGTGTCACCGCCCGCTCAGGCGCGCTTCTCTCCCAGAACGTGCAGCTGGGTCGCCACCGAGTGGAAGGCCGGCAGTTCCGCGACGGCCGCCTCGAGCCTGAGGAGCTCCTCCATCGCACCCGGTTCGGTGTCCACGAGAACGCCCGGCACGAGGTCCGCGAAGACGCGTACCCCGTGGACCGCGCCGACCTCGACGCCCGCGGCGTCGACCAGTCCGGTCAGCTGGTCGGCGGTGAACCTGCGGGGCACCGGATCGCCGTCGCCCCACCGCCCGGCGGGGTCCGTCAGACCCTGCCGGGCCTCGGCGAAGTGCCCGGCGAGCGCCCTGGCCAGGACGGCCCCGCCGAGACCGGCGCCGAGCAGGCTGAGCGCTCCGGACGGGCGGAGCGCGTCGACCGCGTTCCGTACGCCTTCGGCGGGGTCGTCCACGTACTCCAGGACTCCGTGGCACAGGACCGCGTCGTAGCCGGCTCGGTCCACCACCTCGAACAGGCCGAGGATGTCGCCCTGGACGCCACGGACCCGGTCGGCGACACCGGCCTCCTCTGCGCGGCGCTCCAACGCGAACAGGGCGTTCGGGCTGGGATCGACGACGGTGACCCGGTGGCCGAGCCGGGCGACGGGAACGGCGAAGTTGCCCGTGCCGCCGCCGGTGTCCAGCACGTCCAGGGCTTCCCTGCCGGTCGCCTTGACGCGGCGCTCGAGAGCGTCCTTGAGGACCTCCCAGACCACGGCGGTACGGAGGGAGGCGCGGGGGCGCAGCTGGTCCGACACGGCAGTTGACTCCTCGGCACGGTGCCGCCACGGACGGCGGAGCGTGAACGGTGCAGGTGGTACGGGTGCTCTCCACCCTATTGCCTCGCACCGCCCTCGCGGTCACTCCGCGTCGGGCCGCCACCTGGGGCCGTCCTTCCGGGGCCGCGGAAGGACGGGCTGGAGAAGCAGCATCCGCTCCACCAGGCGCAGGAACATGGCCACGTCACGCAGCAGATCGTCGGCGTCGCGGCTGGTCGCCGCGCCGGGTATGCCCGCCTCCGCCCGGGCCCTGCGCGGGGCCCCGGAGGCGAAGAGGGCGCTCCATTCGGTGAGTTCCGGCGCGATGTCCGGAAGGACCTCCCAGGCGCTGCGGATCCGCTCCCTGCGGCGCCTGCTGGTCTCGGGCCGCCCGCGAGCGGCGAGCACGGCGGCCGCGGTGCGCAGCGCGGCGAGGTGTGCGGTGGCGTACCGCTCGTTGGGCACGTCGAGTACGGCGGCCTCGTCCAGGCCGGCATGGGCCTGGGCGAGCAGATCGAGAGCGGCGGGCGGTGCCGTGGAGCGACGCGGAACGGGGTGGACGTCGGTTGCCGGACCGGTCGATGAGGGGGCAGGGCTGCCTGCGCGGCGCCGCGGGGCGGCGGCTGCGGACGAGCTGGCCATGACGAGCCTCCTGTCGTCGTGTGACGGCTCCGTGGCCGTATGTGTCCATCGTGACGGCCCCCACTGACAATCCCGCAGCCCACTTCTCTGACCAGGCACTTCGCCTCAAGCGCCCGTTCCGTACGGTCTCCGTGGTCCTTCCGCTCAGCCCATGGGCACGCCCGGACCTGTGAGAATCGCCGGTATGGACAGCAGTAGCACCACGCGCCGCCGGGCCACCCGGCAGAAGCTCTACGAGGCGGCGGTGACCCTCATCGCGGAGAAGGGGTTCTCCGCGACGACCGTGGACGAGATAGCCGAGCGCGCCGGGGTCGCCAAGGGCACGGTGTACTACAACTTCAAGAGCAAGACCGAGCTGTTCGAGGAGCTGCTCCGGCACGGCGTCGGACTGCTCACGCAAGCACTGCGGTCCGCCGCCGGGTCGACGGAGGCGCGTGGCGGCACCCGGGTGGAGGCGCTGGACGCGATGATCAGGGCCGGTCTGGTCTTCATCGACCGCTACCCGGCCTTCACCCAGCTGTACGTCGCCGAAGTCTGGCGCACCAACCGCGCCTGGCAGTCAACCCTCCTGGTCCTGCGGCAGGAGGCCGTCGCGGTCGTCGAGGAGGTGCTCAGGGAGGGCGTCGCGGGCGGTGAGCTCAGCGAGGAGATCGACATCCAGCTGACGGCCGCCGCACTGTTCGGGATGGTCCTGGTCGCGGCTCTCGACTGGCAGGCGTTCCAGCCCGGACGAACGATCGACGACGTGCACTCCGCCCTGTCCCTGCTGCTGCACGGCCGGGTCAGCGGGCGCTGAGAGCCCTTCCGGACCCGCGCGGAGAACGCCGGGCCGGTGGAATTCGATCCCCCCGAATTCCACCGGCCCGGCGCGTACCGCCGCGGAGCCCTCCCCCGTGACCCCGTGTCCCCCGTGGTCGCGGAGCTCCGCGTCGTGCGCCCCCGTTCCGTCCGGGGTGCCGCGCCGTTCCGCCGCCCCGTGCCGGCGGTCCGGGCGCCGCGCCCTTTCCGTGGTCTCCACTCTTCCGTCTGCGCGGGTGGGCGCCCATCCGCTTCCCTACTCAACTCACCCACTAGGTAGAGATACTCAGGGCTGCGTTCCAGGCCCGGTCGGCCGGGGGACGGGCCTGCAGCCGCCTCCCGGATGACGTGTCGGTACCACCCCTTAAGGTCTCTGACATGGCACGAATTGCGGTGATCGGCGCCGGGACCGGCGCGATGGCGGCGGCCGCCCGGCTCTCCGGGGCAGGCCACCGGGTGACGGTGTACGAGCGGTCGGGGACCCACGGCGGCTCGCTCGGCCGGTATGCCCGTGACGGCTTCGTCTTCGACACCGGCCCGGGTCTGCTGCATCTGCCCGCGGTCTACCGCGACCTGTTCGTGAAGACGGGCAAGCAGAGCCTGGAGCAGTGCGTCACGCTCACCCAGGTCGACCCGGCAAGCCGCCACCTCTTCGCCGACGGCACCGCGGTGTCGCTGCCCAACGCCTCGCGGGCCGGGGTGGTCGGCGCGCTGGACCGGGCGCTCGGCGAGGGGGCGGGGGCCCGGTGGGGACACTTCCTGGACCGGGCCGGGGTCGCCTGGAACCGGTCGCGGAGGCCGCTGCTGGAGGAACCGCTGCCGGAGGACCGGCAGGTGCTGGGCCGCGATCCCTATCCGGCGGTGCGCCGCCGGAGGCTGCTGCGGGCCGCCCGGCAGGCGGGGACGGTGGCGGAGGTGGGCGCCTGGGAGCTGGGCGACCCCCGCCTGGCGGCCCTGCTCGACGGGTACGCCCTGTCGTACGGGCTCGACCCCCGCCACGCCCCGGCCGCCGCCGCCCTCCTGCCGTACATGGAGGAGACCTTCGGCAGCTGGTACGTCGCCGGGGGCATGCGCGCGCTGGCCGACGCGGTGTACGAGCGTTGTCTGGCCCGCGGGGTGGAGTTCGTCTTCGGCGCCGAGGCCGTCCGGGTGTCCGAGAAGGAAGGGCGGGCCTCGGGGATCGAACTGGCGGACGGCGAGAGCGTGGAAGCCGATCATGTGGTCCTCGGCGCTCAGCCGTCACCCGGGCTCCTGCCGGTCGGTGAGGAGCGGTCCGCCGGGGCGGACGGAGCTCCGGTGCCGGGCCGCTTCCTCGCTCTGCTGTCCCTGCGCGGCGCCCGGGAGGCCGGCGCCGTGCACCGGACGGTGGTGCACACCGAGGACCCCGCCGCGGAGCAGGCGGCGGTGTTCGGCGGCCGTACCGCGGAGCGGCCGACGGTGACGGTGCTGCGCCCTGACGACCCGGCCACCCGACCCGACGCGGAGCACGAAGCGGTGACCCTGACGGTGACGGTCGCCCCGCACGGCCAGGTCGACTGGACGGACGCGGCGCTGCGCGAGCGGTTCGCCGACGCGGTGATCGACCGGGCCGCCGAGGCGGTTCCCGGCCTCCGCGAACGGATCCTGCACGCCGAAGTCCGTACGCCCGCCGAGACCGCCGCCGACACGGGCGCCGAGGGTGGTTCCGTGCCGGCTCCGGCACTGGCCGGGGCCGGGGGCTCGTATCTGCGCTCCGGTAACCGCACCCCGCTGCCGGGCCTGTATCTGGCGGGCGGCTGGGCGCACCCCGGCGGCGGGACGGCCCACGCGGGGATGTCGGGCGCCCTGGTCGCCGGACTCGTCGTGGAGGGGGACGGCTTCCGCGGCTCGCAGTGAGCCGTGGAAGGCGCGTCGGCCGCCCGCCGGCAGGTCAGTAGCGGTACTGCTCGTTCTGGCCGGTGTCGTATCCGTTGCCGTACGGGGCGGGCTGGACCGGTGCTTCCGGCGGCAGCGGGGGGTGCTGCTCGCTCTCACGCTGCTGCGGGACCCACACCCCACCGGGCGGGGTGTCCATGTACTGCCCGGTGTACGGGTCGACGGGCTGCTGCCCGGTGCCGTAGGAGGGGTCGTGGCCGTTGCCGTAGCCGTCGTGCGTGGCGTACTGCCCGGTGCCCGGGCCGGTGTCCGTGCCGATGTAGGGATCGGAGTACGCCGCATAGCCCGCCTGGTCGGTGCCCTGTCCGTACTGGCCGGCGTAGGTGCCCTGCTCCGGGTAGGCCGCCCCCTGGCCGCCGTAGCCGTAGGCGTCCTGGGCCGGCTGCTGGCCGTAGCCGGAGTACGGGTCGTAGGCGGCGTACTGCTGCTGCTCACCGTGCTGGTCCTGCCGGTCGCGGCCGGCCGGGGCGGGGTCGGTGTAGATGCCGTACTGCCCGGTCTCGTCCGGCAGCGGCTCAGGCGCGTAGACCGAGGGGGCGGCCTCCGGCTGCGGGGGAGTTCCCTGCGGGACGGCTTCCCCGTACTCCAGGCCCGAGACCTCGAGCGTGGGCTTCGACGCGCCGGTCCCGCGGCGACGGCGGCTCGCACCGGGGCTGCCGCCTATGGCCCAGCCCGTCGAGAAGCCCCGCCTGAAGGAGAGCGTCACATACGTCTGGCCCGTCGCGAAGGCGATCGCCCCGACGACGATCACCGCCACGGAGGGGATCAGGACGCCGAGGACCACACCGAGGAAGCCCGCGAACGCGAGCAACCGCCAGCGCAGGCGCGCCTTGTACTGCAGGAGCACCTCGCCCAGCAGCCACAACGCCACCATGCCGAATGCGATGTAGAGGACCGTCCAGCCCACGCCCGCCCCCTCCTACGGCCACCGCCCCGGATGGTGGCGGGTACGGCCGGTCACGACTGCTTGTGCAGTCCGAGATTCTCGTAGATCTCGAGTGTCGCCGTCGAGTTGTTGAGCGTGATGAAGTGCAGCCCCGGGACACCCTCGGCAAGCAGTTTCGCGCAGAACTCCGTGGCGAACTCGATGCCAATGGAGCGTACAGCGGCCGGGTCGTCCTTGGCGGCGAGGATGCGTTCTTTCAGGCCGGAAGGCAGGGACGCGTTGCTGAGCTGCGCGAATCTTTCCAGCTGTTTGACGCTGGTGAGCGGCATCACCTCGGGAATGACCGGGGTTTCGCAACCCGCAGCGACCACACGGTCACGCATCTGCAGATAGCTTTCCGGATCGAAGAACATCTGGGTGATCGCATAGTCGGCACCCGCGCGGCACTTGTCCACGAAATGTCGGATGTCGGAGTCCCAGTCGGCGGACCGCGGATGCATTTCGGGAAATGCAGCGACGCCGACGCAGAAATCACCGGCCTCCTTGATCAGCCGGACCAGATCGGCCGCGTACCGCACGCCCTGCGGGTGCTCGACCCACTCGCCCATCGGGTCACCGGGCGGGTCTCCCCGCACCGCCAGGATGTTGCGGATGCCGGCGTCGGCGTACTGCCCGACCATGTTGCGGAGTTCGGCGACGGAGTGGTCGACCGCGGTGAGGTGCGCGACCGGGGTGAGCGTGGAGTCCGCCGCGATCTGCTGGGTCGCCCGGACCGTCCCGGCGCGGGTCGAACCACCGGCTCCGTACGTCACGGAGACGAAGCTCGGTGCCACCGCCTCGATCCGGCGCAGGGCGTTCCAGAGATTGCGCTCGCCCTTCTCGGTCTTGGGCGCCCAGAACTCGAACGAGAACGACGTCTCACCGGTCGCGAGCATCTCACCCACGGTGCGCGCGTGATCTGTCCTGGTGGAAGGTGTGCCAAGGGCCATACTGGGAGGTTAACCAGGGCTCGGCGGTCCCCCAACCAGAGGGGGTTAATTGACCGGAATGAGGTGGGCTTTGTCCATCCTTCGGACAGCCCTTCGGTTGCCGCTCAGGGCAACGCTCCGGCCGGCGGCTGCCGCGGAGTGCGGGGGCGCCGCGTTCAGGCGGTGCGTGCCCGGATGCGTCGTGCGAGCGACGCGGCCGCCTCCGCCGGATCCGTCGCCTCGGTGATCGCCCGCACGACGACGACCCGCCGGGCGCCGGCGTCCAGCACCTCGTCCAGATTCCCCTCGTCGATCCCCCCGATGGCGAACCACGGGCGCGTCGTGCCGAGCGAGGCGGCGTAACGCACGAGGCCGAGGCCCGGGGCGTGCCTGCCGGGCTTGGTCGGCGTGGGCCAGCAGGGCCCGGTACAGAAGTAGTCGACGCCCGTCTCGGCGACGGCCGCGTCGACCTCGGCCTCGGCGTGGGTGGAACGGCCGATCACGACGTCGCCGCCGATGACGGCGCGCGCGGCGGGCACCGGCAGATCGCCCTGCCCGAGGTGCAGCACGTCGGAACCGATGGCATGGGCGACGTCCGCCCGGTCGTTCACCGCGAGGAGCGCGCCGTGGCGCTCGCAGGCGTCGGCGAACACCGCGAGGTGGTCGAGTTCCTCGGCCGCCTCCATGCCCTTGTCCCGCAACTGGATGATGTCCACGCCGCCGGCCAGCACCGCGTCGAGGAACTCGGGGAGGTCACCCTGACGCTTGCGGGCGTCCGTGCACAGGTAGAGCCGGGCGCCGGAGAGCTGGGAGCGAGGCGTGGACATGACTATTTCCCCCGTCGGTGTGTGGATGGATCACTGATGGGGCGAAGAATCGCCCTCACGTCGATGGATCGCCGTGCCGGGACGCCCGATAGCGGCGGGGTGCGGGCCGCGTGTGCCACGGCCCGCACCCCGCTCACGGTCGTCCGTCAGACGGCGAGCGCCTGGGCCCGGCGCTTCACCTCCGTACCGCGATTCTCGCTCAGGGCCTGCGCGGGGGTACCGGGCAGGGTCGGGTCGGGAGTGAAGAGCCAGTCCAGCATCTCTTCGTCGTTGTAGCCGTCGTCCCTCAGGAGCGTCAGGGTCCCTGCGAGCCCCTTGACCACCTTGTCGCCGTCGATGAAGGCGGCAGGCACCTGGAGCGCCCGGTTCTCACCACGTCGTACGGCGATCAGCTGGCCTTCCTTGACCAGCTGCCGTACGCGCGTCACCTCGACATCGAGCATTTCCGCGATGTCGGGAAGGTGGAGCCAGGCGGGGACGAGAGCATCGATCTTTGCGTCAATCTCGGTCACAGGGACAAGCGTGCCATCCCGGACCGACAGTCGGTACCCGGGCCGACCGTACGCGGCCGTCACTACCCCTGGAGCACCGTCGATTTCAGCGGTACGGAGGAGTCCGCGGCGCGTACCGGATCGATCCGTGCCCCGGCTTCGAGGAGCTTGCGCCCCTGTGCCAGGTCACGCGCCCTGCCGACGGCCAGGACGGCGACCAGCACCCCCTCCCGCAGCCAGCAGACCGCCCAGGACGGCTCCGCGGGGTCGCCCCGCCACAGCAGTGTGTCGGCGTCGGCGTGACGGCCGGCGTACTGCACGAAGCGGCCGAACTGCTCGGACCAGAAGTAGGGCACCGGGTCGTACGTGTCCACCGCACCCTCCGCGAGGGCCGCGGCGACCGTCCAGGGCCCTTGGAAGGCGTTGTCCCAGTGGTGGACCAGCAGCCGTTCCCCGTAGCGGGCGGACGGGAAGGAGGCGCAGTCGCCCACCGCGTGGACATCGGGCAGCGAGGTGCGCAGGGAGTTGTCCGCGGTGATCGAGCCGTCCGGGCCGAGCTCGATGCCCGAGCCCGCGAGCCACGCGGTGGCGGGCCGGGCGCCGATGCCCACGACCACCGCTCCGGCCGGTATCACCCGGTCGTCGGTCAGGTGGACGGCGCCCTGTTCGACGCGTGCGACCCGGGCGCCGGTGAGCAGCTCGGCTCCGCTCTCGGCGTACCAGCGGGCCATCGGAGCGGCGACCTCGGCGGGCAGGATGCCCGCGAGGGGGCGGTCCGCGGCCTCGACGACGGTGACCGCGCAGCCGGCCGCACGGGCCGCGGTGGCGAACTCGGCGCCGATCCAGCCCGCTCCGACGACGACCACGTCGTGCTGCCGCTCCAGGACGGGCCGCAGCCGTGCGGCGTCGTCGAGGGTGCGCAGCAGGTGGACGCCGGGCACGCCCTCGGAACCGGGCAGCCCGATGGGTTCGGCGCCGGTGGCGAGGACCAGCGCGTCGTAGGCGACGGCCCCCTCCGCGGTGTCCAGCTCGTGCTCCTCGGCGCGCAGCCCGGTCACGTGAAGGCCCAGGCGCAGGGTGATGTCCAGAGCCTCGAAGTCGATGTCGAAGGCGGAGTCCTCGGCCTTGCCGAGCAGAACCGCCTTGGACAGCGGAGGCCTGTCGTACGGCTGGTGCGGTTCGGCGCCGATCAGCGTGACCGGGCCCGTGAAGCCCCGTCGGCGCAGGGCCACGGCCGTCTGTACACCGGCCGTCCCGGCGCCCACGATCACGACGCCGTGCGACTGCTGTCCCACCGCCGGGTCCGCTGTCTGCTCGCTCACCCGTACACCCTAAGGGCTGTCCCGACGCGACGTCAGCTCACGAGTTCCTCGACCACACTCGTCCCGCTGCCTTCCTGGGACTCCCACTGCCACCGCTCGTCCAGCCGGACCCGGCCGTCGGGTAGATCCGTGACGGCCGAGACGCAGTGCCCGGAGGAGGTCGTCCCGTCCTGCTTCAGCTGGACGTACCGGAAGTCCAGGGTGTCGCCGCTCCGTGTGCCGACGAGGTGGCCGCGGACGACGTCACCGCCCGTGTACTCGGCCCAGATCCGGCCCTCCTGCTCGTGGTACGTGAAGCGGGTCCGGGTGCCGACCTGGCCGGGTGCCTGGTCGGCGACGGGCGAGAGGACGAGTCCGTCGAGTGAACGGGCCACGGGTACGGCTCCCTTACTGGCTGCGGGCGGCGGGGTCTAGGCTGGCCACCGTAAGACACTCGCGGGAGTCCGGACGTACCGGGCTGAGAGGGAGGCTGGCCGGCCTCCGACCGTACGAACCTGCTCCGGGTCATGCCGGCGAAGGGAGGGGCTGGACACCCATGCGCATCTCCGCGAACAGTTCCGACGTCCTGGTCGTCGGGGGCGGCATCATCGGCCTGGTGACCGCCTGGCGGTCCGCCCAGCACGGCCTGCGCACCACGCTGGCCGACCCCGGGCCGGGCGGGGGCGCCGCCCGGGTCGCGGCCGGAATGCTCGCCGCCGTCACCGAACTGCACTACGGCGAGCAGCTGCTGCTCGGCCTCAACGTGGCCTCCGCCGCGCGCTATCCGGCGTTCGTGGCCGAGTTGGAGGATGCCAGTGGGCAGGGGACCGGTTTCCGTGCCTGCGGCACCCTGTCCGTCGCGCTGGACTCCGACGACCGGGCGCATCTGCGGGAGCTGCACGCCCTGCAGCTGCGGTCGGGGCTGGAGTCCGAGTGGCTCAGCGGGCGGGAGTGCAGGCGTCTGGAGCCGATGCTCGCGCCGGGCGTACGCGGTGGGCTGCGGGTCGACGGCGACCATCAGGTGGATCCCCGGCGGCTGGCCTCGGCGCTGGTCACCGCGTGCGAACGGGCGGGTGTCGTCTTCCGCCGCACCTGGGTGAAGCGGCTCTCCGTCACGGCCGGCCGTGCGACGGGGGCCGTCCTCGCGGACGGTACGGAGCTCGCGGCCGGCCAGGTGGTCCTCGCCGGGGGCAGCCTCAGCGGCCGTCTGGAAGGGCTGCCCGCCGCCGTCGTACCCCCGGTCCGGCCGGTCAAGGGGCAGGTGCTGCGGCTGACCGTGCCGCCCGCGTACGCCCCCTTCCTCAGCAGGACGGTGCGGGCGGTCGTCCGCGGCAGCCACGTCTATCTGGTCCCGCGTGCCGACGGTGAGCTGGTGGTCGGCGCGACCACCGAGGAGATGGGCTGGGACACCACGGTCACCGCGGGCGGCGTGTACGAACTGCTGCGCGACGCCCATGAGCTGATGCCCGGAATCACCGAGCTCCCGCTCGCCGAGACCCGGGCCGGTCTGCGGCCCACCACGCCGGACAACGCGCCGTTGCTGGGCCCCACCGCGCTGCCCGGCCTGCATCTCGCGACCGGGCACCACCGCAACGGGGTGCTGCTGACTCCCGTCACCGGCGACGCGATGGCCCAGGTGCTGACCACCGGCGAACTGCCGGAGGTGGCCCGCCCCTTCACGCCGGACCGCTTCGGTCCGTCCGGCGAAGCCCACTCCCCCGCCCCGGCGCCCCAGGAGCAGTCCGTATGACAGAGCCCGTGCCCGCCTCCCTCTCCGTGTCCGTCAACGGGGAGCACCGCGACGTGCCCGCCGGAACGGCGCTGGACGTCCTGGTCGCGGCCTTGACCTCGGCCCGCTCCGGGGTCGCCGCCGCGGTCAACGAGGCCGTCGTCCCGCGCGGCCGGTGGTCCGCCACCGCGCTCGCCGAGGGCGACCGGGTCGAGATCCTCACCGCCGTCCAGGGAGGCTGACATGTCCGACGACCTCTTCGCTCTCGGCCCCACGACGTTCTCGTCGCGGCTGATCATGGGAACGGGCGGGGCGCCCAGCCTCGACGTGCTGGAGCGCTCCCTGATCGCCTCGGGCACCGAGCTGACCACCGTGGCGATGCGCCGG
The DNA here is from genome assembly GCF_040295485.1 of Streptomyces sp. NPDC002793. Lineage (NCBI taxonomy): Bacteria > Bacillati > Actinomycetota > Actinomycetes > Kitasatosporales > Streptomycetaceae > Streptomyces > Streptomyces sp. NPDC002793. The sequence continues at coordinate 53,082 of NZ_JBEOVL010000034.1, forward strand.
CTCGACCCGACCGTCCAGGGTTCGGTGCTCTCCGTCCTGGAGCGCCTCTCGATCCAGGTACTGCCGAACACCGCGGGCTGCTTCACCGCGGGCGAGGCCGTGCTGACCGCCCGGCTGGCCAGGGAGGCGCTGGGCACCGACTGGATCAAGCTGGAGGTCGTGGCCGACGAGCGGACCCTGTTGCCCGACCCGATCGAGCTGCTGGACGCCGCCGAGATCCTGGTCGACGACGGCTTCACGGTCCTGCCGTACACCAATGACGACCCCGTTCTGGCCCGCAAGCTCCAGGACGTGGGATGTGCGGCGATCATGCCGCTGGGCTCCCCCATCGGCTCCGGGCTCGGTATCCGCAACCCCCACAACTTCCAGCTGATCGTCGAGCAGGCGGGGGTTCCGGTGATCCTCGACGCCGGCGCCGGGACCGCGTCGGACGCGGCACAGGCGATGGAGCTGGGCTGTTCCGCTGTGATGCTCGCCTCGGCGGTGACCCGGGCCCAGGAGCCGGAGCTGATGGCGGCGGCGATGCGCCACGCGGTGGACGGTGGACGGCTGGCGTACCGGGCGGGACGCATCCCGCGCCGCCATTTCGCCGAGGCGTCCTCGCCCGCGGAGGGCCGCGCGGTGCTGGATCCGGAGCGTCCGGCCTTCTGAGATCGGGGCGGGCGGCGGCCTCCTGGTCACAGCACGTGCGTGTCCCTGTCACGGCTCGGCACCGGAACCGCCCCCTGGGCCCCTCGGCCCCACCGTCGTGTCCGTGGCAGCTCGTAGACTCGCTCCGTGGACACGACCCTCCAGGACCCTCTTGTCGGGCAGCTGCTCGACGGCCGCTATCGCATCGATGCGCGCATCGCCGTCGGCGGTATGGCCACGGTCTACCGGGCCATGGACACCCGGCTCGACCGGGTGCTCGCGCTCAAGGTGATGCACCCGGCGCTGGCGGCGGACGCCGCCTTCGTCGAGCGCTTCATCCGCGAGGCCAAGTCCGTCGCCCGGCTCGCCCACCCCAACGTGGTGGGCGTCTTCGACCAGGGCGCCCAGGGCGCGTACGTCTACCTCGCGATGGAGTACGTCGCGGGGTGCACCCTGCGCGATGTCCTGCGCGAGCGCGGGGCGTTGCAGCCCCGGGCCGCGCTGGACATCCTGGAGCCGGTCCTGGCCGCCCTCGGTGCCGCGCACCGCGCGGGCTTCGTACACCGTGACATGAAGCCGGAGAACGTCCTGATAGGGGACGACGGCAGGGTGAAGGTCGCCGACTTCGGTCTCGTACGCGCCGTGGGAACCGCCACGGACACCACCGGCTCCCTCCTGGGCACGGTCTCGTACCTCGCCCCCGAGCAGATCGAGCAGGGCACGGCCGACACCCGGTCCGACGTGTACGCCTGTGGTGTCGTGCTCTACGAGATGCTGACCGGAGGCAAGCCCCACGCCGGGGACACCGCCGCCCAGGTCATCTACCAGCACCTGAGCGAGGACGTCCCGGCGCCGTCCGGCGCCGTCCCCGGTCTGGCCACCGGGCTGGACGAGCTGGTGGCCGCCTCGACGGCCCGCGATCCCGACGTGCGTCCGCCCGACGCGGTGGCCCTGCTCGCCATGTCCCGGGAGATACGGGCCGCTCTCACCGAGGAGCAGCTGGACGCGATGCCTCCGCAGGCCCTCGCGGAGACGCACGACGCCGCCGAGGACCGTACGAGCGTGATCCCCCGGGTGATTCCCGCCGGCCAGGGCACCGCCCATCACACCACTCGGCTGGAGATGCCCCCGTCGCTGCCCGGGGAGCCCGGAGGCGGGCTGCGTGGCCTCCTGGCCGTACGCGGCAGCCGGCGCGGGATGCTCGCCGTGCTCGTCGCCGTCCTGCTGGTACTGGGGATCGGAACCGGCGTCTGGTACATCAACTCGGGTCAGTTCACCCACGTCCCCTCCCTCCTGGGACAGACCCAGAGCGCTGCCGAGAAGCGGCTGGCGGACGAGGGGCTCGACCTGAAGGGCGTCGAGCGCGCCTACAGCGACACGGTGAAGCGTGGCACGGTGATCAGCAGCGACCCGGGCTCGGGCGAGCGGATCCGGGGCAACGACGCGGTGAAGCTGGTGATCTCGCGCGGCCCGGAGATCGTGAAGGTCCCCGATGTGGAGGGCCTCTCCCTCGGGGACGCCCGGCGCGAGCTGAAGGAGACGGGGCTCGCGCCCGGGATGGTGACCCGGGAGTTCAGCGAGGACATCCCCCGGGGCGAGGTGATCCGCACGGATCCGGCCATGGGCACCGAGCGGCGCCCCGATTCCGCGGTCGCCCTGGTCGTCAGCAAGGGCAGCCCGGTCGACGTGCCCGACGTCACGGGCCTCGGTGTCGAGGAGGCCACGGCCGAGCTGGACGCGGCCGGGCTGAAGGCGAAGGTGCTGCCCGAGCGGGTCAACGCCCCCGAGGCCCAGAGCGAGATCGCCCGGCAGACGCCGGGAAGCGGTGCGGAGGCGGCGGAGGGCGACACCGTGGAGCTCACGGTCTCCAAGGGCCCGCGCATGCTCCCGGTCCCCGACGTCACGGGGAAGGACGTCGGCGCGGCCCGGAGCGCACTGGAGGACGCGGGGTTCGAGGTCAAGGTCGACCGGCCGTTCCTGTCCTTCAGCGACACGGTCGGGAGCCAGTCCGTCGAGGGCGGCGAGAAGGCCGCCGAAGGCTCCACGATCACCATCAGGACCAAGGCCCTGTAGAGAACCCGAGGACTGACAGCACATGCGCAACCCGATCGGCGGCCACGTCCCCGTGGCCGGTGGACTCGCCAAGGTGGGCCTCGGCTACGCGCGGGAGCTGGCGGCGGAGACCGTGCAGGTCTTCGTCGCCAACCCGCGCGGCTGGGCGACCCCGTCCGGAAATCCGGAGCAGGACGAGCTGTTCCGCTCCGAGTGCGCGGCCCGGTCGGTCCCGGCGTACGTCCATGCCCCGTACCTGATCAACTTCGGCTCGCACACCGAGGCCACGGTCGAGCGGTCGGTCGTGTCACTGCGCCACTCGTTGCGCCGGGCGCGGGCGATCGGCGCCCTGGGCGTGGTGGTGCACACGGGCTCGGCGACCGGCGGACGCCCACGCGCGGAGGCCCTCGCCCAGGTGCGTACGCACATGCTCCCGCTGCTGGACGAGCTGACCCATGACGACGATCCGTTCCTGCTGCTGGAGTCGACCGCCGGCCAGGGCTCCTCGATGTGCTCGCGGACCTGGGACTTCGGCCCGTACTTCGAGGCCCTGGACTCCCATCCCAAGCTGGGTATCTGCCTGGACACCTGCCACATCTACGCGGCGGGCCACGACCTGACCGGGCCGGCGGGCATGCGGCAGACGCTGGACCTGCTGGTGGGCACCGTGGGCGAGGGGCGGCTGAAGCTCGTCCACGCCAACGACTCCAAGGACGTGGTGGGCGCCCACAAGGACCGGCACGAGAACATCGGGGCGGGGCACATCGGCACCGAGCCCTTTCGTGAGCTGTTCTCGCACCCGGCGACCGAGGGTGTGCCCCTGATCATCGAGACGCCCGGCGGCAAGGACGGCCACGCGGCGGACGTCGCACGGCTGAAGGAGCTCCGCGGCATCCGCTGAATCGCGGACGGGGAGGGCGTCAGAGCTCGGGGCCGTCCCCGGGCTCCTCCTGGTAGGAGTAGCGCTGCTCGCTCCACGGGTCGCCGATGTTGTGGTAGCCGCGCTCTTCCCAGAACCCGCGGCGGTCGGCCGTCATGTATTCGATGCCCCGGACCCATTTGGGCCCCTTCCAGGCGTACAGGTGCGGTACGACCAGGCGCAGCGGGAATCCGTGTTCGGCGGTGAGCAGTTCACCGTCCTTATGGGTGGCGAACAGCGTGCGGTCCGACGTGAAGTCGTCGAGCCGGAGATTCGAGCTGAATCCGTATTCGGCCCAGACCATCACATGGGTGACATGGGGCGCGGGCGGTGCCAGTTCCACGATCTCGCGGGCCAGGATTCCGCCCCACTCGGCTTCGAGCATGCTGAATTTCGTCACGCAGTGGAGGTCGGCGACGACGGAGGAGAAGGGGAGCGCCGTGAATTCCTGGTGGTTCCAGCAGTGCTTGTCACCGTCGGCGGTGGCCCCGAAGACCCGGAACTCCCAGCGGTCCGGCTTGAACTTGGGCACGGGCCCGTAATGGGTGACCGGCCAGCCCCGCTGCAGCCGCTGCCCCGGCGGAAGCCCGGACTGCTCTGCTGTGCCGCGTTCCCGGCTCTCCGGCTGACCCATGTCTCCATGGTGACAGACAGGCAGGGGTGGTCATGACCAGGGGAGAGCCGATTCGGGCAACTCATACTAAGCATGCACTTACTGGACGGCCGCGTGGTGCGGTGCGAGGATGCGCGCAAACATGCCCAGTTCACCGGTTGGAAGGAGCCTCTGCGATGCAGGGCGACCCCGAGGTCCTCGAGTTCCTGAACGAACAGCTGACCGCCGAATTGACTGCCATCAATCAGTACTTCCTGCACGCGAAGATGCAGGAGAACTTCGGCTGGACGAAGCTCGCCAAGTACACCCGGGCCGAATCCTTCGACGAGATGAAGCACGCGGAGATCCTCACCGACCGGATCCTGTTCCTGGACGGCCTGCCCAACTATCAGCGCCTCTTCCACGTGCGGGTCGGCCAGACGGTGACCGAGATGTTCCAGGCCGACCGGCAGGTCGAGGTGGAGGCGATCGACCGCCTCAGGCGCGGCATCGAGGTGATGCGCGGCAAGGGCGACATCACCTCGGCGAACATCTTCGAGTCCATCCTCGAGGACGAGGAGCACCACATCGACTATCTCGACACACAGCTGGAGCTGGTCGAGAATCTCGGTGAGCCGCTTTACATCGCCCAGCTGATCGAACAGCCGGACAGCTGATCCCGCCGCGTTTCCCGGTCCCTCAGGCGGCGTCGGAGAGCCGGACGTCCGGCGTGACGCCACGGGCGACGGGCGCGCCGTCCGGGGCGCCGGCGGGCTGCGTACGCCCTCCCGCGAGGTCACGGCGCGAGCAGTCGCCGCGGCCGAGGAGCGCCTGGATCCTGCGGACGCAGCCGCCGCAGTCGGTGCCCGCCTTGCAGGCGGAGGCGATCTGGCGAGGCGTACACGCTCCACCGTCCGCATGCTGCTTGACCTGGTCCTCCGTGATGCCGAAGCAGGAGCAGACGTACATGCGGTTCACCTCCCGACGGATCGATCGTTGCGCCGTCCCGATTATCCGGTGAGGCTAACCTAACCTTACCCGCGAGGCTCCGCACGCAAAAGCCGCGGTACGCCCGTGGGGCACGGATCACATTCGATCCGTGCCCCACGGGCCTCACCAGGGGTGACCCCTACTGGTCGCGGTACATCTCGGCGACCAGGAAGGCCAGGTCGAGGGACTGGCTGCGGTTGAGGCGCGGGTCGCAGGCCGTCTCGTAACGCTGGTGCAGGTCGTCCACGAAGATCTCGTGACCGCCGCCGACGCACTCGGTGACGTCGTCGCCCGTGAGCTCGACGTGGATGCCGCCGGGGTGCGTACCGAGCTGCTTGTGCACCTCGAAGAAGCCCTTGACCTCGTCCAGGACGTCGTCGAAGCGGCGCGTCTTGTGGCCGGAGGCGGCCTCGAAGGTGTTGCCGTGCATCGGGTCGGTCACCCACACCACGGCGGCACCGGAGGCGGTGACCTTCTCGACGAGCTCGGGGAGCTTGTCGCGGACCTTGTCGGCGCCCATGCGGACGATGAACGTCAGCCGGCCCGGCTCGCGCTCGGGGTCGAGGCGGTCGATGTAGCCGAGCGCCTCGTCGACGGTGGTCGTCGGGCCGAGCTTGATGCCGATGGGGTTGCGGATCTTCGAGGCGAACTCGATGTGCGCGCCGTCCATCTGGCGGGTGCGCTCACCGACCCAGACCATGTGGCCCGAGGTGTCGTAGAGCTGACCGGTGCGCGAGTCGATGCGGGTCAGCGCCGACTCGTAGTCCAGCAGCAGCGCCTCGTGCGAGGCGTAGAACTCGACAGCCTTGAATTCGGCCGGGTCCGTGCCGCAGGCCTTCATGAAGTTCAGCGCGTTGTCGATCTCGCGCGCCAGGGCCTCGTAACGCTGCCCGGACGGCGAGGACTTCACGAAGTCCTGGTTCCAGGCGTGCACCTGGCGCAGGTCGGCGTAACCGCCGGTGGTGAAGGCGCGCACGAGGTTCAGCGTGGAAGCGGACGCGTGGTACATCTGCTTCAGCCGCTGGGGGTCCGGTACACGGGACGCCTCGGTGAACTCGAAGCCGTTGACGGAGTCACCGCGGTAGGTCGGCAGGGTCACGCCGTCGCGGGTCTCGGTCGGCTTGGAGCGCGGCTTGGAGTACTGCCCGGCGATCCGGCCGATCTTGACGACCGGCACGGAGGCCGCGTACGTCAGGACGGCACTCATCTGGAGCAGCGTCTTCAGCTTGGCCCGGATGTCCTCGGCGGACACGCCGTCGAAGGCCTCGGCGCAGTCGCCGCCCTGCAGCAGGAACGCCTCGCCCTTGGCGACGGCTGCCAGACGGGCGCGCAGCTGGTCACACTCACCGGCGAAGACGAGCGGAGGATACGAGTCGAGGTCCGCGAGTACGTCGCGCAGAGCCTCGGCATCGGGGTACTCGGGCTGCTGCGCCGCGGGAAGGTCTCGCCAGGTGTGGCCACCGGCGACGGAGGTATTGGCGTTCACGGTCACCTCGACAACATTACGGGGTCGGCGCGTACGTCCCGTCCGGCCGCTCAGCAATTGAGACGCGCGCTCATTCGTCGCCCCTTTCCGTTAAGGTACGTGCCATGTTCGCGCAGACGACCCAGAACTGGTGGTGGACCGCTCATCCGGCGGCCCACTGACTCATCGCGCGTACAGACTCCGCGAAGGCCGCCCGAGGGGCGGCCTTCTCTGCGTTCCGGAGCCGGGAGCCGTTCCTCCAACAGGAAGGAACGCCCGTGCCCCGACCCCTGCCCGAGCCCATGACCGCTCGCGCCGCCGGCCTCTTGTCCGCGCTGCTCCGTGACGACGCCCCGCCCTTCGCGCTGCTGCGCAGGCGCACGCCCGGCCGGGACCACGACATCGTCGAGGTGCTGACCGGCGAGGTGCGGGAGGTGGAACGGCTCGCCGACATCCCGGTGGGCGAACTGCCTTCGCTGGCCCTGGTGCCCTTCCGGCAGATCGCCGAGCGCGGCTTCGACGTGCGGAACGACGGCACCCCGCTCGCCGTACTGGTCGCGGAGGAGGTGCACGAACTGCCGCTGGCCGCGGTGCTCGCCGGACTGCCGGACCACGAGGTGCGGGTCGAGGACGGTGCCTTCGATGTCGGCGACGAGGAGTACGCGGACATCGTCCGGCGGGTCATCGAGGACGAGATCGGGCAGGGCGAGGGCGCGAACTTCGTCATCCGGCGGACCTTCCGGGGCGAGATCCCCGGTTTCGGCCGGACCGACGCGCTGGCGCTCTTCCGGCGGCTGCTGGCCGGCGAGCGGGGCGCGTACTGGACGTTCGTGGTGCACACGGGGGAGAGGACACTGGTCGGCGCCAGCCCGGAGGTGCACGTCCGGATGTCCGGCGGGACGGTCGTGATGAACCCGATCAGCGGGACCTACCGCTATCCGGCCGAGGGGCCGAGCGCCGAGGGGCTGCTGGCCTTCCTCGGCGACCGCAAGGAGACCGAGGAGCTCTCCATGGTGGTCGACGAGGAGCTCAAGATGATGTGCACCGTCGGCGACATGGGCGGTGTGGTGGTCGGGCCCCGGCTGAAGGAGATGGCCCACCTCGCGCACACGGAGTACGAACTGCGCGGACGTTCCTCGCTGGACGTGCGCGAGGTTTTGAAGGAGACCATGTTCGCGGCCACGGTCACCGGCTCCCCCGTGCAGAACGCCTGCCGGGTGATCGAACGCTACGAGCCGGGGGGCCGCGGTTACTACGCGGGCGCCCTGGCACTGGTGGACCGGGGGCCCGGCGGCGCGCAGACGCTGGACTCGCCGATCCTGATCCGTACCGCCGACATCTCGGCGTCCGGGACCCTGCGGGTGCCGGTGGGGGCCACGCTCGTACGCCATTCCGATCCGGCGGGGGAGGTCGCCGAGACCCACGCGAAGGCGGCCGGCGTACTGACGGCCCTGGGTGTCCGCCCGGCGCGGCCCGGGGCGGAGGCGGAGCGTCCGCGACTGACTTCCGATCCGAGGGTCCAGGCGGCGCTGGACGACCGGCGCGGGGGGCTGGCGCCCTTCTGGCTGCGGATGCAGGAGCGCACCCGGGAGCTGTCCGGTCATGCGCTGGTGGTGGACGGCGAGGACACCTTCACCGCGATGCTCGCGCATCTGCTGCGCTCCTCGGGCCTCACGGTGTCGGTGCGCCGGTACGACGAGCCCGGCCTGCGTGAGACCGTCCGGGCGCACGAGGGGCCGGTGGTGCTGGGCCCCGGGCCCGGCGACCCGGGGGACCCGGCCGATCCGAAGATGCGGCTGCTGCGCGGGCTGACCGCCGAGCTCGTACGGGAACACCGCCACGGGCTGCTCGGTGTCTGCCTCGGTCATGAGCTGATCGCCGTGGAGCTGGGCCTGGAGATCGCACGGAAGGCCGTGCCGTACCAGGGTGCGCAGACCCGGATCGACTTGTTCGGCAGGCCGGAGACCGTCGGCTTCTACAACAGCTTCACCGCACTCTGCGACGAGGCGGCGGCCACGGAGCTGGGCGCGCACGGCATCGAGGCGAGCAGGGACCCGGCCTCCGGCGAGCTGTACGCACTGCGCGGCCGGGGCTTCGCCTCGGTGCAGTTCCACCCGGAGTCGGTGCTGACGCTGCGCGGCGCCACGATCGTCACGGAACTGCTGGCGGGGCTCCCCGTGCCCGGCTGACGGAACCGGCACATTCCGATCGACAACTTTGGTTGCCATTCGCGGTGATGGTAACTAAAGTTGTCGGCATGACGGCGAATGATGTCACCCCTGCCGAACTGACCGTGCTCGAACAGTCCCTCTGCGACGCCCTGACGCCTCTCGCGTCGGCCTTGCGTGCCCGCACCACAGGGCTTCCCGAGGACCGCATGTGGGCGGCCGACCCCGTCGAGGTGTCGCTCTCGGTCCTCGCGAGCTGGAAGGTGGTGGACGCGACGGTCGCCCGGCTCACCGCGCGCGCCGCGCGGACCGCCGGGGCCTACGGAGCCAGTTACGAACAGCTGGGGGCGGCCTGGGGCATAACGCGGCAGGGCGCCCGCAAGAAGTGGCCGGACGCGGTGGGCCGGCCGGCGGCAGCGGCCGAGCCGGGCACCGTCGAGCTGTTCGGCGGGACGGCCGAGCTCTTCCGCGAGCCGTCGTCGGGCGACTGGCGGTGGAAGGGCCGGGGCGCGGACGGTGTGCACGGTGCGGCGGACAGCGCCGTCACCTGCGCCACGAAGGAGGAGGCAGCGGCCTACGCCGGCGCGTTCCTGAAGGAGCACGCCGGCTGAAGGAGGAGTCAGGACGCGGGGAGCGCCGGGACCAGGACGTTGTCGCTGCGGCGGCCGGCCAGGTGGTCGGTGACGTTCTGCACGGTGGCATCGATGATCTGCCCCACGGCGTCACGCGTGTAGTACGCCTGGTGCGACGTCACGATGACGTTGGGGAAGGTGACGAGCCGGGCCAGGGTGTCGTCGTCGATGCCCTCCATGGACTTGTCGACGTAGAAGAGCCCAGCCTCCGCCTCGTACACATCGAGCCCGACCCCGGTGAAGCGGCCGGCCCGCAGCTCGGTGACGAGGGCTGCGGTGTCGATGAGTCCTCCCCGGCTGGAGTTGATCAGGATCGCGTCGTCCTTCATCGCGCACATGGCCTCCCCGTCGATGATGTGTCGGGTGTCCGGAAGCAACGGCACATGGAGGCTGATCAGGTCGGCCTCGGCGAAGAGCTGCTCCTTGTCCACGTACCTCATGCCGAGCGCGGCGCAGGCTGGGTTCTCGGCCACGTCCCAGCCCAGCAGTTCCATGCCGAAGCCGTGGGCGATCCGGGTGAACGCCTCACCGATCTTCCCGGTGCCGACCACTCCCGCCGTGCGGCCGTGCATGTCCCGCCCGAGGAGTCCGTCGAGCCGGAAGTCGAAGTCCCGGGTCCGGCTCACCGCACGGACGATGCGGCGGTTGACGGCCATGGCCAGGGTCCACGCGAATTCGGCCACCGAGTGGGGTGAGTAGTACGAGACCCGTGCGACCCGCAGGGCGAGACGCTCGGCGACGGCGAGGTCGATGTTGTTGAAGCCGGTGGAGCGCTGGGCGATCATCTGCGTGCCGCCCGCCGCAAGGGTCTGCAGGACGTGACCGCCGAGGTCGGCGTTGACGCTGGTGGAGATGATCTCGTAGCCCGCGGCGATCGGGGCGGTGTCCTTGTTGAGGAAGACGTCCAGACAGCGGACGTCGTGCAGGCCGGCGAAGGCCTTCTCGATCAGCGGCTTCTCGTCGGACTGCACGCCGAATGCCAGGATTTCCACGACGTCTCCCGGGTGAGGGGGCGGGGCCGGTCCTCGCGAATATACGGCCCGCCCTCCCGGTGCGCCGCTCGGCAGGAGCGGCGCCCGCCGCCGCGGGCGGCGGTTGCCCGTCAGACGTCGTCGAGGCCGGCCTCGATGGCGTAGCGCACGAGCTCCACCCTGTTGTGCAGCTGGAGTTTGCCCAGGGTGTTCTGGACGTGGTTCTGCACGGTGCGGTGGGAGATCACCAGGCGCTCGGCGATCTGCTTGTACGAGAGCCCCTTGGCGACCAGCCGCAGGACCTCCGTCTCGCGGTCGGTGAGCTGTGGGACCTTCGGTCGGTCGGCGGCCGCCGGCACCGGGTCGGAGGCGAGCCGGCGGTATTCACCGAGGACCAGTCCGGCGAGGCCCGGTGTGAAGACCGGGTCGCCGGCCGCAGTGGCGTGCACGGCGTCGATCAGCTCCTGGGTGCTCGACGACTTCAGCAGATAGCCGGTGGCCCCCGATTTCACGGCCTCCAGGACATCGGCGTGCTCACCACTGGCGGAGAGCACCAGGACGCGCAGCCCGGGAAGCGAACCGACGAGCTCCTTGCAGACCTGTACCCCGGGCATCCCCGGGAGGTTCAGGTCGAGCACCAGGACATCCGGGCCCACGGCCCTGGCCCGGCGCACGGCCCCCGGGCCGTCCCCGGCGGTCGCGACCACGTCGAAGCCGGACTCGGCCAGATCGCGGGCGACGGCGTCGCGCCACATCGGGTGGTCGTCGACGACCATCACCTTGATGGCCCGCCCCTCGGATGCCTGCGTGTGCGGTGTACTCATCGGGCCGATCCTGCCTTCCCCCGTGAAATCTTCGGAACCTTCAATTCGACCTCGGTGCCCTGCCCGGGGACCGAGATCAGCTCTGCCGTGCCGCCCAGATCGCGCAGCCGTCCGCGGATCGACAGGGCGACGCCGAGGCGGCCCTCCCCCTCCGCCTGGTCGAGCCTGCCCTCCGGGATGCCCGGGCCGTCGTCCCGGACCGTGACGACGACCTCGTCCGGCTCGTCCTCGACCAGGATCCACGCCTGGGCGCCCGGCCCCGCGTGGACCCGGACGTTGTCGAGGGCCGCGCTCACCGCTGCGGCGAGCTCACGCGCGGCGTCGGCCGCGAGCAGTACCGGAGCACCGGGCTCCGCGAAGGTGACGCGCGAACCCGCGTGCGGAGCGAGCAGGGTGCGCAGGTCCGACTCGGCGCCGTCCTCCGCGTCCGTGTCCGTGACCGTGACCACCGCGCGGACCACCGCGCCCTCGGCGCTGTCCTCGGAGGTCCGGGTCGCGGGCACCAGGCCGCTGGAGACCAGGGTCCGGAGGGCGACCTCCTGCTCGCCTGCCATCCGGCCGAGCTCCGCCGCCTCGCCGCCCAGGGCGGTGCCGCGCCGCTGGACCATGGCCAGGACCTGGAGGACGCTGTCGTGGATGTCACGGGCGAGCCGCTCACGCTCCCGGGTGGCGGCCTCGATCTCCAGGGCGCGGGCCAGGGTGCGCTCACTGGCCCGGGCCACCTCGACGACGTAACCGATGGCGATGGAGGCGACCCAGACCAGCACCACGTTGTGGAAGGTGTCCTCGCTGGGCTCACCGCGCTCGACGATGTTGGCGACGGCGACGAGGGTCGACGCGAAGGCGGCCCACCGCCAGCCGCCCTTCAGCGCGAAGGCGAGGACGGAACCGGCGGTCCAGATCGACGGAATCGTCGGACCGTCCATGTGCTGGGCATCGAAGTCGGCGAGCGGGGTCAGCATGATCCCGGTCAGCGCGACGGTGAGGTCCAGACCGAGGAAGCGCTTGGTGCAGCTCGCCGCGTTGGCCACCCTGGGGAGGGTGGCCAAGGTCCAGACGGCGAGGACCGCCAGGAAGGCGAAGGCCACCCAGGGCCGCTCGAACTTCGCGTGCCCGAAGCCCGCGAGCAGCGCCGCGTAGACCAGCGTCAGCACGCGGTACGCGCTCAGCGCGCGCCACAGCGGCTGCTCGACCGACATCCTTACGACCTGTTCCCGCCCGGCCATGGCCCCTCCCCCGGTTCCCGCCCCTGTCATGCCGCCCACCCCGGGCGGCCGCGACGCCCCTACGCGCCGGACCGTTCCGTTCCCTTCCGCTTCGCCTCCTCGGCGATCTGCCGCTTGGCCGCGGTCGCGTAGACGTCCACGTACTCCTGGCCGGAAAGCTTCATGATCTCGTACATGACCTCGTCGGTCACCGAGCGCAGGATGAACCGGTCGCCGTCCATGCCCTGGTAGCGGGTGAAGTCCAGCGGCTCGCCGATCCTGATGCCGGGCCGCATCAGCTTGGGCATCACCTGACCCGGCGGCTGGATCTTCTCCGTGTCGATCATCGCCACGGGGATGACGGGCGCGCCGGTCGCGAGCGCCACCCGGGCGAGGCCGCCCGGCTTGCCCCGGTAGAGACGTCCGTCCGGCGAACGGGTGCCCTCGGGATAGATGCCGAAGAGGCCACCGCTCTCGATCACCTGGATACCCGCCTTGATGGCCGCCTCTCCGGCACCGCGGCCACCGGAGCGGTCCACCGGGAGCTGTCCCACGCCCTTGAAGAAGGCTGCGGTGAGCTTGCCCTTCACCCCGGGCGCGGTGAAGTACTCCGCCTTGGCGATGAAGGTCACCTTGCGGTCGAGGACAGCCGGCAGGAAGAAGGAGTCGGAGAACGACAGATGGTTGCTCGCGAGGATCGCCGGCCCGTGTGCGGGGATGTTCTCCAGGCCCTCCACCCACGGCCTGAAGGCCAGCTTCAGAGACCCGCCGATGGAGAACTTCATTGCGCCGTAGATCAACTCAGGTGCCTCCTGTGTGCCGTCCGACAGACCATAACCCGTGTGACCGCGGCCTCTCCCGCGCGCTCGGCGCCGGTGTCCCCCACAGCCCCTCCCGCACGCGCCCCCGCAGGTGGCGGCTGCTCGGACGGTGACGGCCCTGGTCGGTGTCGGCCCGGTCGCGTACGGTGAAGTCATCCTTGTGCACACCCCTCCGCATCACCTCCCGCACCCCCGCCCGCTTCATGAACAGGAGACCCCGGTGCCGGTCCTCCCTGGAGCCGAGCCGTTCCGCCACGAGGGCGGAGAGGTCGGCGTCCTCCTCTGTCACGGATTCACGGGTTCGCCGCAGTCGCTGCGCCCCTGGGCCGGTTATCTGGCGGACCGCGGACTGACCGTGTCCCTCCCGCTGCTGCCCGGGCACGGGACCCGCTGGGAGGACATGGCGGTCACGGGCTGGCAGGACTGGTACGCGGAGGTGGACCGGGCGCTGCGGGCGCTGCGGGCCCGGTGCGAGCGGGTCTTCGTCTTCGGCCTCTCGATGGGCGGTGCCCTGGCGCTGCGCCTCGCCGCGAAGCACGGGGACGGGATCACGGGCCTGGTGCTGGTCAATCCGGCGAACAAGGTGCACGGCCTGTCGGCGTACGCCCTGCCGGTGGCCCGGCATGTGGTGCGGACGACGAAGGGGCTGACCAGCGACATCGCTCTGGAGGGCGCCGAGGAGGTCGGTTACGACCGGGTGCCGCTGCACGCCGCGCACTCCGTGCGGGCGTTCTTCCGGCTGGTGGACGCCGATCTTCCCCAGGTCACCCAGCCGCTGGTGCTGCTGCACAGCCCGCAGGACCACGTCGTGCCTCCGGGCGACTCCGCGCGGATCCTCAGCCGGGTCTCGTCGAGGGACGTCGAGGAGATCCTCCTGGAACAGAGCTACCACGTGGCGACGTTGGACCACGATGCGGAGCGGATCTTCGACGAGAGCTACCGGTTCATCGACCGCCTCGCACCTGACGCTGGCAAGAAGGGGAGCATGTCCGGTGGCTGAGCACGACGCGGAGCGCGCGGGCAGTGACGAGGAGCGCGAACCGCGCCCCACGGAGGGGACGGACGTCCCCGAGGGTACGGAGGGGGCGAGCCGGCTCGACGAGGCCGCGGCCTGGGAGGCGATCGTCGCGGGGTACGGCGAGGAACCGCCGGACCCGCCGGGCGCCAAGCCGTTCAAGTCGGTCGATGACCTGGCTCTGCTGGAGGACGGCCAGCTCAACGTCCTGGACCCCTCCCCGGAGTCCGGTGCGGGGGACGACGCGGGCGACCACCCCGACAAGGGCATGGGCGGGAAGTCACCCGCAGACCCCCCGGAGAAGCGGCCGCTCGGCAGTTCGGTCGCCTTCGCCCCCGGCGTCGCGGGCCCGCGTGACTACGGCCTGGAGGAGCCCGGGGACACCGGCGCCCACGACGCGGACGACAGTGAGGAGGGGCACTTCGTCCCGCCGGAGCCGCCGCCGCTTCCCGAGGCCGATGTGACGGCGAAGTTCGCCTGGCTCGCGGTCGTCGGCGGCCCGGTGCTGATGCTCCTCGCGGTGCTGATGCAGTGGGAGATGACGTGGTGGCTCACCACGCTCTCCATCGGTGGTTTCCTGGGCGGCTTCGTCGCCCTGGTGGCCCGCATGCCCCACGACGACGAAGAGGACGACGACCCGGGGCGCGGCGCGGTGGTCTGAGCCGGGCCTCCGGCTCAGACCACCGCAGGCACCCTGAGGGCGGCCAGGACGGGCAGGTGGTCCGTGGCCGCCCGCAGGTCCGTGCCCGTGACGCCGGGCAGGTCCGCGGGGACACCGCAGCCGAGTACCTCGATGCCGCCGGTCGCGAACACCGCGTCGATGCGCTTGCGCGGTGCGTCGGGCGGGAAGGTGAGCTCGCCGCCCCACGGCCGCACGGTCCGGCAGTCCTGGAGCCTGCCGGCCAACCGTCTGAACGCACCCCCTTCCGGTACGTCGTTGAGGTCACCGGCGACGACGGCGTGCTGGACGCCCATCGCGTCGACACGGTCCAGCAGCATCCCCGCCTGCGCCTGCCGCTCCTCCCGCTGGAGGCTGAGGTGACAGCTCACGACGCCGATCCGGGTTCCGGCGATCCGTACGACCGCCGTGGCCAGGCCCCGCCGGTGCAGTCCCGGTGTGAGCGGCAGCAGCACGTCCTCGGTGCGCTCCACGGTGGCGCGCAGGGAGCAGAGCAGCAGGGGCCCGGCCGCGGTGGCGCCGCCGCTGAGGACCACCAGATCGGTCATGGCCGCGAGCCGGGCCGCGGCCTTGCGCCAGCGGAAGAAGCGCGGGGCCTCCTGGAGGCACACCAGGTCGGGTGCGCAGGCGCGGATGACCCGGGCCAGCGCTTCGGTGTCGTCGCGCAGTGAGCGGACGTTGTAGGTGAGCACCCGGACGACCGCCGAACCGTCCGGCTCGGTACAGGAGTCGGGCAGGGGCGTCGGCATCGTGACCATGAAGGCACGATACGACGGACGCCCGCCGCTCCCCTGAGGGCGCGACGGGCGTCGGACGTGCTGTGGTGCGGGTCAGCCCTGGCGGGCCAGGTCCGCTGCGCCCACCAGGCCCGCCTTGCCGCCCAGTTGGGCGGCGAGGACCTGGGCGTGCGGGCGCCACTCGCCGCCGATCAGCCAGCGCCGGAACGACTTGCGGATCGGGTCGAGGACCAGTTCGCCCTCGTCGGAGACACCGCCGCCGACGATGAAGGCCGACGGGTCGAAGAGGGAGGCGAGGTCGGCCAGCCCCGCTCCGGCCCAGCGGGCCAGCTCGCGGAAGGAGTCGACGGCCACCGGGCAGCCCTGCCGGGCGGCCTCGCTGATGTGCTTGCCCTCGATGCCCTCCACGGAGCCGTCGCCCAGTCCCAGGAGGATCGTGGCGTTCTCCGGGGTGGCGTTGGCGCGCTGCTTCGCGTACCGGACGAGCGCCCGCCCGGAGGCGTACTGCTCCCAGCAGCCCTGGCTGCCGCAGCCGCAGAGCAGCCCGTCCGGGACTACCCGGATGTGCCCGAACTCCGCCGCCACGCCGAAGCGGCCGCGGCGCAGCTTGTTGCCGATGATGATGCCGCCGCCCAGGCCGGTGCCGAGCGTGATGCAGATGACGTCGTCGTGGCCCTGGCCGGCACCGAAGCGGTACTCGCCCCAGGCCGCGGCGTTGGCGTCGTTCTCGACGACGACGGGCAGGCCGACGCGCTGCTCGACCTTGTCCTTGAGCGGCTCGTGGCGCCAGTTGATGTTCGGGGCGAACAGCACGGTGGCACGCTTGTCGTCGACGTATCCGGCCGCGCCGATGCCGACCGCCTCGACGTCGTGTCCCTCGCTGGCTCCGGACACGGCGGAGCTGATCGCGTCCACGATGCCTTCGGCTGTCGGCGGGGTCGATACCTTGAACGTCGAGAGGATCCGGCCCTCTTCGTCGACCACTCCAGCCGCGATCTTCGTGCCGCCGATATCGACGCCGATGGTGAGTCCCATGAATCCCTCAGTTTCGGTCGAGCCCCGCTACGGCCAACCGTACCCGAGCCGGGGACGGGTATTTCCTGCCCGAGGTCAGTCCAGGTCGATGTGTTCGCTGCCGCCGGGGCCCTCGTCACGCGGGTCCGAGGGGTCCTCGGCCGCCTTCTTCGCAGGGCCCGGGGTGCCTCCGGCGCCTTCGGTGCCCCGGGTCCAGCGGCCCTCCTGACCCTCCACGGCGGAGCGGTAGGCGGCCAGGAGCTCGTTTCCCGCGGCGGCGAGATGATCGAACAGGTCCGGATTGCGTTCGATGACGGGCTCGACCGCGGACCTGGCCTGCCGGATCACCTGCTGGACGGTGCCCTGGGCGGCCATGCCGAGCAGCGGCGACTGCAGCGAGGAGACCTTGTCGGCCACCGCGTCGAGCAGTTTGCGCAGCTCCTCGGCGGCGGAGCCGGGCTGCTGTCCGTACTGGGCCCGCCGGCGCGCCTTCTCCGCCTCGAGATCCTCGGCGCAGGCCTCCGCCCACGCGTCGTCGTCGACGGGACGATCGGTGGCTTCACTCATGGCGGACTCCTGCGACGCGGTTGCCTGCGTGGCCGTGCGAGCCACGTACTACCGACGTTACCCGAACGGTGGTATCCCGTTCACTGTGTCCGGGGCCAGAGCGCGGGGTCAGGTGTGAACCGGACGCGCAGGACACCGTCGGCCAGCGCGGCGCCGGTGACCGTGCAGCGGCGCAGGGCGGACTCCAGGCGCACGATCCGGTGAAACGGTCCTGCGGTGAGGAACAGTTCGTCGCCGCGCCGGACCAGCTCGAGGTCCTCCTTGACAGCGCCGGGCAGTGGCAGGCACCAGGCGATGACGCCGTCGCCGGCGTCCTCGGTCCACCAGGGGTCCCCGGCGTGTCCCGGCGTCCGGTCGTCCGGCGCGCAGGTCTCGGCGAGCAGCGCCAGGTCCTCGACCGTGCGTGGCTCGCGGCCGAGGTGCGGGGTCTCGCGTACGGACGTCGCGGGCGCCCACTCCTGGCGCCAGCGGTCCAGGGTCTTCTCCTGCCGGGCGGCGAGGTCGGCGAACCACGGGTCGGCGGAGTGGCGGGGCAGGACCCGGGTGGCCACGAGTGCGTCGACGCGCAGTCCGTGCAGGGCGAGTCCGGTGCGGGCGCCGCTCAGCGCCTCGTCGGCGGCCCGGCCCGGTTCGGCGACCAGCCGTACGGTGGTCGCACCGTCCTCGATCAGCGCCTGGACGGCGGCCAGTTCGGCGTCCTTGCGGGCGGCGGCCTCGTACAGCCACTGTGCGGGCATGGGGACGCCGGCGAGCTGGGCGAGCACCGGGCGCAGGGCGCGGGCGGCCTGGCGTTCGCGGGGCAGGAGGCGGCGCAGGTAGCGGCGCAGCTGCCCCGGGAGGGCGAGCAGCGCGAGTGCGTCGGTCAGTGGGGGCAGGTCGACGACGAGGACCTCGTAGCCGTCCTCGGCCCAGTCCCCCTCGGCGGCCCGGCGCAGGGTGTGCAGGACCGCGAGCTCGGAGCTGCCGGGAAGTTCGGTGAGCTCCTCGCCGTCGAGCCGGTTGGCACCGAGCAGGTCGAGCACCCCGGAGGCCCGGTCCTGGAGTGCGAGCAGTTCGGCGCGGAAGTGTGCGGCGGAGTCGACGCGTACGCAGGAGAGCCGCTCGGCGACCTCGGAGGGGTCGGGTCCGGCGGGGCAGGCGGGCACGGCGTCGGCGGAGACCAGGAGGGTGCGGTGGCCACCGCGGGCCGAGGCGAGCGCCGTCGCCGCGGCGACGGTGGTACGGCCTGCGCCGCCGGGGCCGGTGACGAGGACCGTACGCACGTGATCAGGCCTTCGGGACGGATTCGACGCGCTTCTTCAGTCCGGCGAGTGCCCGGTCGATGATGACCTTCTCGGCCTTGCGCTTGATCATGCCGAGCAGCGGGATCTTGACGTCCACGGCGAGGCGGTAGGTGACCTCGGTGCGGTCGCCGTCGCCCAGCGGTGCCAGCGCGTAACTGCCGTCGAGGGCGCGCAGCATCTGGGACTTGACGAGGGTCCAGCTCACCTCGTACGGGCTGTTCCAGGTGTAGGCGAGCACGTGGTCGTCCTTGATCGCCCCGGCGTCCAGGACGAGGCGGACCTGCTCGGCACGCCCCTGGTCGTCGGTGGCCAGGATCTCCGACTCCTTCACCTCGCCGGTCCATTCCGGATAGCGGGCGAAGTCGGCGATCACTCCCATGACGTCGGCCGGTGCCGCCTCGATCGTGATGCTCGAGCTGGTGTGTTCAGCCATCGCCGTGGCCCTCCAGTGCGGTGTACCGGTCGCGTTCGGCAGAGGCCTGCCGTGTGCAGGCTATCGCGTGCGGACCACCCTCCCGCCCGCGCCCCGGCCCCCGGCCCGGAGCCGTGTCACTCACCACTCCAGGGCCCACGGGCGCCCGCTCGAGGCGAAGTGGCCGACATTGACGCACTCGGTGGCGCCGATCCGCATCCGGCGGACCAGCGGCTGGTGCACATGGCCGAAGACCGCGTAACGGGGGCGGGTGCGGTGGATGGCGTCCAGGAGCGCGCGGCTGCCGCGTTCGAAGCGCCGGGCCACGGTGTCGTACGTCAGCTCCGGGACGTCCGGCGGGATGTGGGAGCACAGGACGTCCACCGGGCCGAGCGCCTCGACCTTGGCGGCGTACTCCTCGTCGCTGATCTCGTAGGGGGTGTTCATCGGGGTCCTGAGGCCGCCCCCGACGAACCCGAAGATCCGGCCACCGATCTCGGCACGTTCTCCGTCCAGCACGGTGGTACCGGATTTGGCGTACTCGGGCCAGAGCGTGGGCACGTCGACGTTGCCGTAGGTGGCGTAGGTCGGGGTGGGCATGACCGCGAACATCTCGGCGTACTGCTTGCGTACGGCGGACAGGATCGCCGCATTGCGGTCCAGGCCGGCCCACAGCTCGCGGCCGAAGGCCCGTGCCTCCTCGAAGCGGCGTGCGGTGCGCAGCTCGACGATGCGGTCGGCGTTGGCGACGCCGAACAGGTCGGGGAAGATCCCTCGCGAATGGTCGGCGTAGTCGAGGAAAAGCACCAGGTCGCCCAGACAGATCAGGGCGTCCGCGCCGTCCCCGGCGCGCGCCAGCGCCTCCGCGTTCCCGTGCACGTCACTGACCACGTGCACGCGTGTCCGTCGGGTGGGGGTTGTGTGCTGATCGCGCGGTGTGCCGGCTCGCATGGAGATCACCCTAGGTCTCCGTCCGCCGCTCTGGGTAGAGGCCGCCGGACCTGCGATTACTTCCGGACCGGGACACGGGTGGACTAATGTGCGCCGAAGGAGCGCCGATATGTGTGATGCATAAGACATATGGCCCGAACCCCCTTTCCGGAACCGAGTACCGGTGGGTAACGTCCCGCGGGTCCAGTCGTGCTCACCCCACTGAGCATCTGCCAGTCTTGGACCGATCCGGCGCGTCGCACAGAGTCGTGGAACCGGAGCCCGATGAGGAGCAGCAGTCTTGCGCGAGTTCAGCCTTCCGGCCCTGTACGAGGTCCCCACGGACGGCAACCTGACGGATCTCATCCGCCGCAACGCCGCTCAGCATCCCGATGTCGCGGTGATGAGCCGGAAGGTGGCGGGCGTCTGGACGGACGTCACGGCCACCCGGTTCCTCGCTGAGGTCAGAGACACGGCCAGGGGCCTGATCGCGTCGGGCATCGAGCCCGGCGACCGGGTCGCGCTGATGTCCCGTACCCGCTTCGAGTGGGTCCTGCTGGACTTCGCCATCTGGTGCGCGGGCGCCGTCACCGTGCCGGTGTACGAGACCAGCTCCCCCGAGCAGGTCCAGTGGATTCTCGGCGACTCGGGCGCGGTCGCGGTCCTCGTGGAGAGCGCCGCCCACGCGGAGTCCGTCACCGCCGTCAGGGACGGGCTGGAAGACCTGCGGCACGTCTGGGAGATCGACCGGGGCGCCGTCGGCGAGCTCGTGGCGGCGGGTGCCGGGGTCTCGGACGAGACGCTGGACCTGCGCATGGTGAGCGCCAAGGCCGACGACCCGGCGACCATCGTCTACACCTCGGGCACCACCGGACGCCCCAAGGGCTGTGTGCTGACGCACCGCAGCTTCTTCGCGGAGTGCGGCAACATCGTGGAACGGCTCAAGCCCCTCTTCCGTACCGGTGAGTGTTCCGTCCTGCTCTTCCTCCCCACCGCGCACGTCTTCGGCCGGCTGGTGGAGGTCGCTTCCGTGATGGCGCCGATCAGGCTCGGCTGCCTGCCGGACATCAAGAACCTCACCGATGAACTGGCCTCGTTCCGGCCGACACTGATCCTCGGTGTGCCCCGGGTGTTCGAGAAGGTCTACAACTCGGCGCGGGCGAAGGCCCAGGCCGACGGCAAGGGCAGGATCTTCGACCGGGCCGCCGACACGGCGATCGCCTACAGCCGGGCCCTGGGTACGCCGGAAGGGCCCTCGACGCTCCTGCGGATCAAGCACAAGGTCTTCGACAAGCTGGTGTTCGGCAGGCTGCGCGCCGTGCTCGGCGGACGGGGGGAGTACGCGATCTCCGGCGGCGCACCGCTGGGAGAGCGGCTCGGCCACTTCTTCCGGGGCATCGGCTTCACCGTGCTGGAGGGCTACGGACTCACCGAGACCTGTGCCGCCACGGCCTTCAATCCGTGGGACCGGCAGAAGATCGGGACGGTCGGCCAGCCGCTCCCGGGCTCCGTCGTCCGGATCGCCGACGACGGCGAGGTGCTGCTGCACGGCGAGCACCTGTTCAGCGGGTACTGGAAGAACGAGGCGGCGACGGCCGAGGCGCTGGCCGACGGCTGGTTCCACACGGGTGACATCGGCACGCTCGACGAGGACGGCTATCTCGCGATCACCGGCCGCAAGAAGGAGATCATCGTCACGGCGGGCGGCAAGAACGTCGCTCCCGCGGTGATCGAGGACCGGATCCGCGCCCACGCCCTGGTCGCCGAGTGCATGGTGGTCGGCGACGGACGGCCGTTCGTCGGCGCGCTGCTCACCCTCGACGAGGAGTTCCTCTCCCGCTGGGCCGAGGAGAACGGCAAGCCGGCCGGCTCGACGGCGGTCTCGCTCCGCGAGGACCCCGAGCTGCTGGCCGAGGTGCAGCGTGCGGTGGACGACGGCAACGCGGCGGTGTCCAAGGCGGAGTCGGTGCGCAAGTTCCGTGTTCTGGGGGCGCAGTTCACCGAGGAGGCGGGCCACATCACGCCGTCGCTGAAGCTGAAGCGCAACGTCGTGGCGAAGGACTTCGCGGACGAGGTGGAGTCGATCTACCGCGGCTGAGCCGGACGTACGCGTGGAGGGGCCCGCACCGGCCGGGGGGGGGCCCCCCCCCCCGGCAGAGTTGACCCGGGGGAGGTAAACGCCCGCAGAGCAC
>NZ_JBEOVL010000035.1:0-70780 GCF_040295485.1 Streptomyces sp. NPDC002793
CTCACACCTACTTCTTTCCCCCCGCCGCGGCGGGGGGCCCCCCCCGGGGCCCCCCGCCGACGGAGACCCCAGCACAGCAGAGGACCAAACTGCACGAAGGGGAAGCCATGACAGCGACGACCGACGGAAGCACCGGGTCCGCGAAACTCCGCGCGGCCCCGGTCTGCGATCCGACCGAATCGACCAGTGCCGCGGACGACGCGTTCGCCGTCGCGCGGCAGGCCGCGGAACGCTCGGTGGAGCACCTCCTCGGCAGACAGGACGCGCAGGGCTGGTGGAAGGGCGACCTCGCCACCAACGTCACCATGGACGCGGAGGACCTGCTGCTCCGTCAGTTCCTGGGAATCCAGGACCCCGACACCGTCAAGGCCGCGGCCCGCTTCATCCGGGGCGAACAGCTCGGTGACGGCACCTGGAACACCTTCTACGAAGGACCGTCCGACCTCTCCGCCACCATCGAGGCGTACGTGGCCCTGAGGCTGGCCGGGGACCGGCCGGACGACCCCCACATGAGACGCGCGGCGCGCTGGGTCAGGGAACAGGGCGGCATCGCCGAGTCCCGGGTCTTCACCCGCATCTGGCTGGCGCTCTTCGGCTGGTGGAAATGGGACGACCTGCCGGAACTCCCGCCCGAGCTGATGTTCTTCCCGAAGTGGATTCCGCTCAACATCTACGATTTCGGCTGCTGGGCCCGCCAGACCATCGTGCCGCTCACGATCGTGTCCGCGAAGCGGCCCGTACGGCCCGCGCCGTTCACCCTGGACGAACTGCACACCGACCCGGCACGCCCCAACCCGCCCAAGAGCGCTGCCTCCGCCGCCAGTTGGGACGGCCTCTTCCAGCGCCTCGACAGGGCGCTGCACCTCTACCACAAGGTCGCCCCGCGCCGACTGCGGCGCATCGCCATGAACGCCGCCGCCCGGTGGATCGTCGAACGCCAGGAGAACGACGGCTGCTGGGGCGGCATCCAGCCGCCCGCGGTGTACTCCGTCATCGCCCTGCACCTGCTCGGGTACGACCTCGGCCATCCGGTCATGCGGGCGGGGCTCGACTCGCTGGACCGGTTCACCGTGTGGCGGGAGGACGGCGCCCGCATGGTCGAGGCCTGCCAGTCACCTGTCTGGGACACCTGTCTCGCGACCATCGCGCTCGCCGACGCGGGGGTGAGCCCTGACCATCCGGCGCTGGTACGAGCAGCCGACTGGATGCTCGGCGAGGAGATCGTACGGCCCGGCGACTGGTCCGTACGCAAGCCCGGACTGGCCCCGGGCGGCTGGGCGTTCGAATTCCACAACAACAACTACCCGGACATCGACGACACCGCCGAAGTCGTGCTGGCGCTGCGCCGTGTCCGCCACCCCGACCCCGCCAGGGTCGAGGCCGCCATCGAACGCGGCGTGCGCTGGAACCTCGGCATGCAGTCACGGAACGGTGCCTGGGGAGCCTTCGATGCGGACAACACCAGCCCCTTCCCCAACAGGTTGCCCTTCTGCGACTTCGGCGAGGTCATCGACCCGCCGTCCGCGGACGTCACCGGGCATGTGGTGGAGATGCTGGCCGTCGAGGGAATGGCACAGCATCCCCGCACCCGCCGGGGCATCGAGTGGCTGCTCGCCGAACAGGAGGCGTGCGGTGCGTGGTTCGGCCGGTGGGGCGTCAACTACATCTACGGGACGGGCTCCGTGGTGCCCGCACTGATCGCTGCGGGGCTGCCGGCGGCGCACCCCTCGGTGCGGCGGGCCGTCGACTGGCTGAAATCCGTCCAGAACGACGACGGAGGCTGGGGCGAGGACCTGCGCTCCTACCGCGAGGAGAAGTGGATCGGCCACGGCAGCTCCACCGCCTCCCAGACCGCGTGGGCGCTGCTCGCCCTCCTGGCCGCGGGGGAGCGGGAGAGCCGGTCCGTGGAGCGAGGGGTCGCCTGGCTCGCCGGGACCCAGCAGGCCGACGGGTCCTGGGACGAACCGCACTTCACCGGGACCGGCTTTCCCTGGGACTTCTCCATCAACTACCACCTGTACCGGCAGGTCTTCCCCCTCACCGCACTCGGCCGGTACGTGTACGGAGATCCCTTCGCCACCCCTGCCCGAACCGGCAAGGGTGCCTGAGCCGATGGGTGGTGCACAGGAGCCGCCCGGTCCCACCACACCGCTGCTGATCGCGTGCGCTCTCGGCATCGAGCGCCTCGCCCTCCGCACCGGCAGGAGGGGCGACGGGGTCCCCGGCCCCGGCCCGGTGAGCATCATCAGGTCGGGGATGGGCCCCCGGGCGGCGGAGAACGCCGTCCGGGTGGCGCTGGGACAGCAGGGGGCCGGAGGCACGGCGGTCATCGCCTCCGGCTTCTGCGCCGGGCTGGAACCCGGCATGCACCCGGGTGACCTCGTGGTGGCCGAGGAGACCCGGGACTCCGCGGGCACCACGGCCTGCACGGGTACCGGCCTGCTGGTCGACGCCCTGGTCAGAGCGGTGCCCGGCCGCACGGTCCACACCGGCCCGCTGAACGGCTCGGGGCACGTCGTCCGGGGCCCGGAGCGGGCCGGGCTCCGGGCCACGGGTGCCATCGCGGTGGACATGGAGTCCGCTGCCACGCTCCGCACCGCCGTGCGGACGGGGCCACGCCCCGTTGCCGCCGTACGGGTGGTCGTGGACGCTCCAGAGCATGAGCTCGTCCGTATCAGCACGGTCCGCGGTGGAATATCGGCATTCCGTGTTCTCCGTGCCGTCCTGCCGGCTTTCCATGAATGGCACCGATCTTTGCTGCTCCCCAGGAGGTGAGCCCAGATGGCCATGCCGCTCCGTCAGTCCATCAAGGTCGCGACGTATCTCTTCGAACAGAAGCTCCGCAAGCGGGAGAAATTCCCGCTGATCGTCGAGCTGGAGCCCTTGTTCGCCTGCAACCTGGCGTGCGAGGGCTGTGGCAAGATCCAGCACCCGGCCGGAGTGCTCAAGCAGCGCATGCCGGTCGCGCAGGCGGTCGGGGCGGTGCTGGAATCGGGTGCCCCGATGGTCTCCATCGCCGGCGGCGAGCCGCTGATGCACCCTCAGATCGACGAGATCGTGCGCCAGCTGGTGGCCAAGAGGAAGTACGTCTTCCTCTGCACCAACGCCATGCTGATGCGCAAGAAGCTCGACAAGTTCACCCCGTCGCCCTATTTCGCCTTCGCCGTGCACATCGACGGGCTGCGGGAACGGCACGACGAGTCGGTCGCCAAGGAAGGCGTCTTCGACGAAGCGGTGGAGGCGATGAAGGAGGCCAAGCGACGCGGCTTCCGGGTGACGACCAACTCCACCTTCTTCAACACCGACACCCCGCAGACGGTCATCGAGGTGCTGAACTTCCTCAATGACGAGATGAAGGTCGACGAGATGATGATCTCGCCCGCCTACGCCTACGAGAAGGCACCCGACCAGGAGCACTTCCTGGGTGTCGAGCAGACCCGCGAACTCTTCAAGAAGGCCTTCGCGGGAGGCAACCGGAGCCGCTGGAGGCTCAACCACTCCCCGCTCTTCCTGGACTTCCTGGAGGGCAAGGCCGACTTCCCGTGCACGGCCTGGGCGATCCCCAACTACTCGCTCTTCGGCTGGCAGCGGCCCTGCTACCTGATGAGCGACGGGTACGTGCCCACCTACCGGGAACTCATCGAGGACACCGACTGGGACAAGTACGGCCGTGGCAAGGACCCCCGCTGCGCCAACTGCATGGCGCACTGCGGATACGAGCCCACCGCGGTACTCGCCACCATGGGGTCGCTCAAGGAGTCCCTGCGAGCGGCCAGGGAGACCATCGGAGGGAACCGCTGACGCCATGAGCCCTGGTCCGGGAGGCAGGAGGAGGCCGGAGCCCCAGCGGGGTTCCGGCCGCGGCCGTGGGCCGGGTGCAGGACCAGGGTGTGGAGATCACCGGACGCGTCGGTGCGGTGCCGGAGCGCCGCACGCCGGTGGGAGAGCGGACCGTGCCGAAGGAGAACGGGCATGAAGGACGAACAGCCGGGCTTCGACCTGGCGCGGCTCCTCGCGGAACGAGGCGCCGAACGCTACGAGCTGCACACCAGGCACCTCAACCACCAGCTGCCGCGGATGCTCCACACCCTCGGTTTCGACAAGGTCTACGAGCGGGCGGAGGGCGCCCACTTCTGGGACGCCGAGGGCAACGACTACCTCGACATGCTCGCCGGCTTCGGCGTCATGGGGCTCGGCAGGCACCACCCCGTCGTACGACAGGCGCTCCACGACGTCCTCGACGCCTCGCTCGCGGACCTCACCCGCTTCGACTGCCAGCCGCTGCCCGGACTGCTGGCCGAGAAGCTGCTGGCGCACAGCCCGCACCTGGACCGGGTGTTCTTCGGAAACAGCGGTACGGAAGCGGTCGAGACCGCCCTGAAGTTCGCCCGGTACGCCACCGGCAAGCCGCGCGTCCTCTACTGTGACCACGCCTTCCACGGGCTGACGACCGGATCGCTGTCCGTCAACGGGGAGAGGGGCTTCCGGGACGGCTTCGCACCCCTGCTGCCCGACACGGCCATCGCGCTCGGCGACCTCGACGCGCTGCGGCGTGAACTGAGGCGCGGTGACGTGGCCGGGCTGGTCGTGGAGCCGATCCAGGGCAAGGGCGTCCACGCCTCACCGCCGGGCTTCCTGCGCGAGGCGCAGGAGCTGCTGCACCGGCACAAGGCCGTGCTCATCGCGGACGAGGTGCAGACCGGGCTCGGGAGGACAGGTGACTTCTACGCCTACCAGCACGAGGAGGGGGTCGAACCCGATCTGCTCTGCGTGGCCAAGGCCCTCTCCGGAGGCTACGTGCCGGTCGGCGCGACGCTCGGCAAGGACTGGATCTTCAAGCGCGTCTACTCGTCGATGGACCGGGTCCTCGTCCACTCCGCGAGCTTCGGATCCAACGCCCAGGCCATGGCGGCCGGGCTCGCCGTCCTCGCCGTCATGGAGCAGGAGGAGACCGTTGCGAACGCCCGTCGCACGGGGGATCTGCTGCGCGAACGGCTGACCGCGCTCATCGACCGCTACGAGCTGCTGCACGAGGTGCGCGGCCGGGGTCTGATGATCGGCATCGAGTTCGGCCGGCCGACGTCCCTCAAGCTCCGTGGCCGCTGGACGATGCTGCAGGCCGCCCGTAAGGGGCTCTTCGCGCAGATGGTGGTGGTGCCGCTGCTGCAGAAGCACCGGATCCTCACCCAGGTCTCCGGCGACCATCTGGAGGTGATCAAGCTGATCCCGCCTCTGGTCATCGGGGAACCGGAGGTCGATCGCTTCGTGACCGCCTTCACCGCCGTGATGGACGACGCGCACAGCGGGGGCGGGCTGATGTGGGACTTCGGCAGGACCCTGGTGAAACAGGCGGTCGCCAACCGCTGAGGCCGATCGGAATTTGCCCCTGAGGCAAGTTATTTGCCTCAGGGGAAAGATCCTGGCCCAATGGAGGAATGAATCCTCCTGACGGTGGGGTGGCCGACGAAATCCCTGGGATCGCTCCGCGCCTACGCGATCTGCGCCGTAATCGCGGCCTGACCCTGGAGGCGGCGGCCGGCCGGGCCGCGCTCTCCCCGGCCCACCTCTCCCGTCTCGAGACGGGCCGGAGGCAGCCCTCGCTGCCGATGCTGCTGGGGCTCGCCCGTGTCTACGGTACGACCGTCTCGGAGCTCCTGGGTGAGATGCCCCCCGAACGTGACGCGATCGTCCGCGGCGGCCCGCTCGACGGCACGCCGGGCGGCGCGGGGGCGGGCGGCTGGCTCTACCGGCAGGCGGGCGGATCGGGCCGCGCCATGCAGGCCCTGCGCGTCCGCGTCCCGTACGGCACCGAGGGTGATCTCGTACGCGTGCACCCCGGGGAGGAGTGGCTGTACGTCCTCGACGGCCGGCTGCGGGTCGTACTCGGGGAGACCGTGCACGACCTCGATCCGGGTGACAGCGCGCACTTCGACTCGCTGACCCCGCACCGGATCGCGGCCCTCGACACCGGTGGGGCACGCCTGCTCTTCGTCCACACCCTGCTGCAGAGCCCCGCCGCCGAGCTGTGCCTGGGCAGCGGGGTCCACCGGGTCTGATCCCGCCGCCCACCCCCTCACCGCGCACCCCTCCCGAACGTCCCACCGGGCGCCCCTCACCGGGCATCCGCCGCCACCCGGCCCGAGCGGCCGGAAGAGAGGACCGTCATGTCCGATTCGGAGTACTACGACCCGCTCACCCCGCGCACGGCGAAGAGTGCGGACAGCCAGGAGCGGCGGATGCCCCGCGGTGTCGTGATCCGGCTCTTCGCCTACCTCGTGGCCGGACACGTCATCGCGGCCTTCCTCTTTCTCCTCTTCACCGTGGCAGGCGAGGGCTGAGCCCCGGCGTCACACGCCCTCGACGAGGCGCTCCCGCAGTTTCGCGCGGGTCCCGTGGCTGATCTTCAGCCCTTCGAGGAGATAGCGGTCCGTGCTGCCCCATATCTCCTCGATGGTGGTGAACGCCGCGTCGAGGTATCCGGCGTGTGCGCCGAAGAGCGGATCGAGCAGCTCCATCACCTCGTCGGACATCCCCGCCGACGAGGTGTCGCTGCGCCGCACCCTGTACCGGCGGTGCGCGTCGTTCGACTTGAGGTAGTCGGCCTCGATGGCCTCCTTCTCGACGCCGACGGCGAGCAGCGAGATCGCGATCGACAGCCCGGCCCGGTCCTTGCCCGCCGCGCAGTGCATCAGCGCCGGAACGCTGTCCTCGGCCAGCGCGTGCAGGACGCGGCTGTGTTCGGCGGTGCGGTCCCTGATGATCGAGCGGTACGAGGAGACCATGCGCTCCGTTCCCTTGCCGTCGGCCAGGATCGAGCGGAGCTGCTGGATGTTCCCGTCGCGCACCAGCCGCCAGAACTCCGCGCCGTCGGCGGGGTCGGAGAGGGGAATGCTGACGTTCCGGACGCCCGGCAGCTCCACGTCGTACCCGTCGAGCTTGTGGTCGGCGGCGTTGCGGAAGTCGAAGACCGTGTGCAGGCCGAGCCCGGCGAGGAAGGCGGTGTCGGTCTCGGTGGCATGGGCGAGGTGGCCGCTGCGGAAGAGGCGCCCGTACCGGACGGTGCGACCGTCCACGGTCGGAAGCCCGCCGACGTCACGGAAGTTGCGGACACCGGTCAGGCCGGCCTCGGTCGGTTCGGGGCCGGTGGGCGGGACCTCTGGCAGCTGCGTCACAAGGGCTCCTGTGAGTGTCGGGCGTCGGCGCCGCTCGCCGACGGGGGCACGTCCGCGACGATACGACACGGCCGCAACGGGCAACCGTTCATGCTCCTGTTACATCGGTCCGGGTGGCCGGTCGACGCCGAAGGCGTGTCCGTATTGGCGCATTTAGCAGAACATGCCCCGCTTATGGGGGAGATGGGTTGCGGTGGGTGAGCGGGATCATATCCGTGACGGTGCGTGGTGAAGGGGCCGGAGGGTATTCCGGACGCCGTGCGGAAAGCCAAGATCCGTAATCCACGGAGTGTGACGGGAATTCCGCACCGGAAATGAAGCGTGGATTCCGGTTGGCGATCAGTGGCTTGTTCACGGCGTCCCGGCTCGCCTACGGTCACCCTCAATCCGGACGGAACGCCTAATCCTGCCGCCGCCCGGAATCCGCACCGACTCACGTGTGGCAGGAACGGGGGAACCAGGTAGGCCGCCGGCCGGAGGGATCCGTACGGCTAGGGGTAAAGCCGCGCACCGCGCGGCCGGGCATCTCCAGTCCGAACCCGACAGCTCACCTCGTAGGCGCCGGAGAGGAATTCCCCATGCCCGCACAAGGCAAGCACCGTCGTCCGAAGTCCGGCCCGATCGCCCGAGGCGTCCTCGCCGCAGGGACCGGCGGCGCCGTTCTCGCCCTCCCGCTGCTCGGCGCCACCGGCGCCCATGCCGCCGAGCAGGCCGCGCCGGCCGTCACGTCCGCCTCGCAGAGCGCCCCCGCCTCGGCGGCGAAGAGCTCCGCGAAGACCTACTCCGTGGTCTCCGGCGACTACCTGGCGAAGATCGCGGCCGACAAGAAGGTCAAGGGCGGCTGGCAGAAGCTGTACCAGGACAACCGTGACGTCGTCGGCGAGAACCCGAGCCTGATCATTCCGGGCATGAAGCTGACCCTCGGCGCCAAGGCGTCCGGATCCGCCGAGAAGTCCACCGAGGCCGCGCCCTCCAAGGCCGCCCCCTCGGCCCCGAAGGCCGCCGCTCCGGTCGAGAAGCAGGCCGCGGCCGAGGAGACGGCCGCGAAGACCACCGACTCCGGTGCGTCGGAGAGCGACAGCTCCGGCTGGGCGACCCCGGTCGAGAACGCCAACGTCACCACCCAGTACCGCGCGTCCGGTGCCAGCTGGTCCAGCGGCTACCACACGGGCTCCGACTTCCAGGCGGC
Organism: Streptomyces sp. NPDC002793; assembly: GCF_040295485.1. Lineage (NCBI taxonomy): Bacteria > Bacillati > Actinomycetota > Actinomycetes > Kitasatosporales > Streptomycetaceae > Streptomyces > Streptomyces sp. NPDC002793. The sequence goes on from NZ_JBEOVL010000035.1 coordinate 8,362, forward strand.
CTCCGGCACCGGTGTCCGGTCCATCGGCCCGGGCACCGTGGTCTCCGCCGGCTGGAGCGGCTCCTACGGCAACGAGGTCGTCGTCCAGCACAGCGACGGCATGTACTCCCAGTACGCCCACCTGTCCTCGCTCGGGGTCTCGGCCGGCCAGAGCGTCACCGGCGGCCAGCAGCTCGGCCTCTCCGGCTCCACCGGCAACTCCACCGGCCCGCACCTCCACTTCGAGGTCCGGACCGGCCCGAGCTACGGCTCGGACGTCGACCCGATCGCCTACCTGCGGTCGCACGGCGTCTCCATCTGAGACACGCCACCCGGGGACGGGAAGAGGGGCGGTGCGCGCGGCGCACCGCCCCTCTTCCTTATTCCGGCTTTACCAAAAACTGACCGGGTGGTCTTTCTCACCCACCGTCAACCCCATATTACGGTCGCGTAGGTCACATTCGAAGGTGCAGGATAAGCACTTGTGGCAGACGATTCGAGAAAAAATCAACGAGGCATCATCGGGTCGTACGCAGCGATTGGCGACAGCTTCACCGAGGGCGTCGGAGACCCCGGCCCCGACGGGAGGCTCGTCGGCTGGGCGGACCGGTTCGCGGTTCTCCTCGCGGACCAGCTCCCGGTACCCGATGCGGTGGTCGGCCCCGCGGACGACCCGCACGGGAATTTCCGGTACGCCAATCTCGCCGTACGCGGACGCCTCCTCGACCAGATAGTCGAGGAACAGGTCCCCCGCGCCAAGGAGCTGGCACCTGACCTGGTGAGCTTCTGCGCGGGCGGCAACGACATCCTCCGTCCCGGGTCCGACCCGGACGACGTGGCGGAACGCTTCGAGCGCGCGGTGGCCGAGCTGACCCGGTCGGTCGGCACCGTCATGGTCACCACCGGCTTCGACACCCGTGGTATCCCCGTGCTCAAGCACCTGCGGGGCAAGATCGCCATGTACACCGCGCACGTCCGGTCCATCGCCGACCGTTACGACTGCCCGGTGCTGGACCTGTGGTCCCTGCGCTCCGTGCAGGACAGGCGGGCCTGGGACAGCGACCGGCTGCACCTCTCGCCGGAGGGACACACCCGGGTCGCGCTGCGCGCGGCCCAGGTCCTCGGTCTCGGCGTGCCGACCGACCCCGACCAGGTGTGGCCCCCGCAGGCGCAGCGTGGAACGCTCGATCTTCGGCGCGACGACATCCAGTGGGCGCGTGAGTACCTCGTCCCGTGGATCGGCCGCCGGCTGCGTGGGGAGTCCTCCGGGGACCACGTCGAGGCCAAGCGCCCGGACCTGCTGCCGCTCTGACCGGCGCTCCGACCGCCGTCCCGGCCGCCTGGGTAGGTCGCGACCGCCCGCACAGCGTCAGCGGCTGACGAGGGGAAGCGGGCGCCGGGCCGGGCCCGGCGTCACGAGCCCGTCCGGAGTGACCGGCCGTGCGGGACCGGCGGGTATCCGCTCCAGCACGCCGCCCGCGAACACGTCGTACAACGGCAACGTCTCCAGATGCACGTAGCCGATGTGACAGTCGCACACATCGAGCGGGCAGCCGCGCGGGACGAGCGAGCTCCGGTAGCTGCCGTCGTAGAGATTGCCCAGCTCGGCACGGACGAAGTGGCAGCGGCGCACCGTCCCGTCCCCGTCCACCGAGATGACGGACTCGCCCGTCCGGCAGGGAAGCCCGCGTGAGCGGTGCGGGTGCCTGCTGTAGGGGAACAGCGGGTCCAGAGCCGTCCAGCGGTCCGCCTGCTCGTCCGTGTAGGTGTGCCCCTCGGCGGCGTTGACCCAGAGGTACACCTCGGGCGGAAGCGCGGAGCGCAGCCGGCGGGCCTCCTCCAGGTGTTCGTCGAGACCGACGATCCCGACGCTGTGACGCACCCCGAGGGCAGCGAGCTCCCGGCACCGGCCGAGGAACCGCTCGTACGGCGTCTGCCCGGGGTGGTAGGTGCACCACAGGGCGACCTTGTCGCGCTCCGCCTCCGCCAGCCAGCCCGTACGGCTGCTGAGGTTGGTCTGGATGGCGACCCGACGGATGTGCGGCAGCCGCGACAGCTCGACGAGCGCCTTCCGGTACCAGGAACGCACCAGACCCTCGCCCCACGGGGTGAACAGTACGGACAGCCCGTCGTCCGTCTGTGCCGCGGCCCACGCGGTGAAGCGCTCCAGGGCGGCACGGTCGGACCGGAGCGCCTCCCCGCTGTCCCGCCGCTTGGCGAACGGGCAGTAGGGGCAGTCGTAGTCGCACGACGCCAGGGGGCCCCGGTAAAGGATTGTCAGGTCCATGGGTGCCATCCCCTCACTTCGCCTCGTACGCGGCCATCGCGGCCCGCACCGCCGGGGAGAACAGCTCAGGCCCCAGCGCGTCGGAGTGGGCCAGGCCCTCCGGGGACAGACGCAGGAACGCGGGGCCCGCCCCCTCGTCCAGCCAGCCGCGCGCGGAGAAGAGCTCCAGCTCGGCGGGGAAGTCCTCGTACGGATCCGTTCCGAAGCGCTCGCGGTACTCCTCGGGCCGCGCGCCTTCGGCCTGGAGGAGCGACTGCAGGAGGTGGCGCCGACGCGCCTCGTCGTCGTCGACGTACCTGCCGACCTCCGCCCTGGAGAAGTCCGTGGTGGTGGTGAAGCCGTCGATGATGCCCCGGATCTCCCGCATCTCCACCGCATAGTCGAAGGAGTAGTGGAGGGAAGAGGTGTACGAGCGGGCGCCGCAGCCCAGCCCGATCATGCCGTCCGTCTGGCAGGCGTAGTCGTCGGGGCCCGTGCGTGGGGCGTCCGCGCGGCGGAACATGCGCATCGACACCTGCTCGTAGCCCTGGGCCAGCAGGTGGTCGCGGCCGGCGCGGTACAACCGCAGCCGCTGTTCGTCCCAGGAGGTGTCCGCCCCCTCGGGTGCCGCCGCACCGGTGCCCAGCCGCCCGAGACCGGTCAGCGGGCGCACGTACAACGGGTAGAGGTACAGCTCCTCCGGACGCCAGGCCAGGGCGGCGTCCAGCGAGGTGCGCCAGGTCGCCTCGGTCTGGCCCTCGATGCCGTAGATCAGGTCGATGTTGAGGACCGGGATACGGGCGTCGCGAATCCTGCCGAGAGCCGCCTCCACCTCGGAGCGGTGCTGGGGGCGGACCGCGGCCCGGGCCTCGGCATCGACGAAGCTCTGCACACCGATGCTGATCCGGGTGGTGCCCCGGTCGGCCAGCACGCCCAGCCGGTCCGCCGTCGCCGTCGACGGCGAGGTCTCGACCGACAGCGGCACCGCTCTCAGATCCGCCCCCATCCGCTTCTCCGCGATGTCGCAGAGACGCTCAAGCTCACCGGCGGTGAGGAAGGTGGGAGTACCGCCCCCGAACGCCGCGGCGGCGAAACGCACCGGCCCGTCGTCGCCCAGAGCGTCCCGGACGGCGGTGGCCTGCCGGTCGAGCGCGTCGAGATAGCGCGTCGTCAGCTCCTCCGGGGCGCCGATGCGGGTGAACAGATTGCAGAAGCCGCAGCGGACCTCGCAGAACGGTATGTGGAGGTAGAGGGAGAGCGCGTCCTTGCGCTCCGCCGCCCAGAGCTCGCGCAGTGGAGGGCGCCCGGCCGGGTGGCCGTCGAGCGGGCGGTACGCGGTCTTGTGCGGGTAGGCGTAGACATAGCTGCGGTACGGGCTGGTGCTGTGCGTGGTGCCGGTCATCGGCGCGCCCCCGGTTCGAGGAAGAAATGGGCATAGGGCACGGTCCACACGGCTTCGTGACCGATGCGGTGGCCGGTGTAACCGTCGTCGCCGTACGCCGTGCCGTGATCGGAGCAGACGATGGCGAAACACCTGCGGCGACTGCTCGCCGCCGCGAAGAGACGCCCGATGTGCCGGTCCACGTACTCCAGGGCCGCGGCGTGGGTCGCCCTGGAGTCACCCGTGTCGGCGGTGGCGCCGGGCAGATGGAACCAGTTGGGCTGGTGCAGCGCCGACACGTTGACGAAGAGGAACAGCCTCTGGTCCGCCGGGAGTTCCGTGACGACCCGTTCGGCGCGCGAGATCTGGGCCTCGAAGGACGTCGGCGAGGTGACACCGAACTCCGGTTCCCAGTGACTCTCCTGGAACATGCCGGGCAGCACCGAGCCGAGCGGAGGACGACGGTTGAAGAACCCCACTCCGCCGACGCACACCGTGCGATAGCCCACGGAGGCGAGGCCGGAGAGCAGATCAGGGGTCTCGTGGACGAACGTACCGTCAGCGGTCGACTCGCTGCCCGCGAAGCGGGCGGCGAACAGCCTCGGGTGCGGACCGGGTGCGGCGGGCGTCGGCAGGAAACCGGCGAAGATCGCCTGGTGGGAGGCGTAGGTGAAGCTGCCCGGTGCATGCCGCTTCTCCCAGACGCCCCCGGGCAGGTGCCGGACGAGGTTCGGGATGCGCCCGGCTGCGGCCAGCTCCTCGGCCACGTCGAAGCGCAGGGTGTCCAGGGTGACGAGCAGCAGGTCGTGGCTGGCCACGACCGCGTTCATGTCGGGGTTCGGGGCCTGCGCGTCGGGGGAGGGGGGATCAGGGGACATCGATGGCACAGTCGTTCCTCGCATGGTCGTCTCTCTTCCGGCCGGGTCCCGTAGCGTCGCCGCCTCGTCGGCCGTCATACGCGGAAGCCGCCAGTACGGCGGCGATCTGCGCCCCGTAACTGTCCAGGCCTTCCGCACCGCTGCCCGGTAGTCCGGCCAGACGCGGCAGGAGGTCACCGAACGCGTTCACCTCGCCGACGGTGAAGCGCCGCCAGCCCGTCGAGGGCAGCAGATCGACGCCCACGCACAGCGTGTCCGGGAAGCAGGCCGCTGCCCGCTCACACACGGCCAGGGCGGCGCTCCAGCTGCCGCCGGCCGCCTCGACCGCCGCCCGCACCTCGTCCAGATCCCCGCGTGCGCCCCCCAGGTGCAGATTGGTCATGGGGGACCGGCTGGTCCGTACGACGGCGTGGGTCGCCCGCCCGGCGACCACCAGGACCCGGAGGTCGGCGACCCGCCCCCGCTGGGACGCCTTGGGCAGCCACCGCTCGATGTGCAGTCCGTCCGGAGCCAGGGCGTCGACGAGCGCCGCCACCTCGCGCTCCGTCGTGCAGCTGCGCACCCGCAGGGAATTGAACAGCCGGCCCTCCTCGTCCCGCTCCACGGAGGTGACCGCCCGGATCCTCGGGCCGGCCGTTTCCAGGGCCACGACCCCTGAGGCGGAAGACCCGTGAGCGGGTTTCAGGAACACCCTCGGCATACGGTGCTCCGCCATCATCCGGCGTACGTCCGCCCACCCCCGCACGGGCTCCGCGTCATGGCCCGAGGTGGGGGAGTCCGGTACCGGTACCCCGGCGGCGTCCAGCACACCGTGACAGAGCCGCTTGTCGAACAGCACCGCGATGTCCCGGGGGTCGTCCAGCAGCACCGCGTCCGCCGCTGCGGCCGCCCGCGCCACCTCCTGAACGGCGGAGACGAAGCGTGCGTACCACAGGGCCGACCCCTCGACCCTGGTCGGATCGTCGCCGCCGCGCAGCAGCCGGTCCACCTCCGGGTCCTCACCCGGCGAATCGACGCGCACGGTTTCCCCCGGGAAGAAGACCGCCTTCCCCCGCAGCACCTCCAGCCAGGACACCGTGCGCGCGGCGGGCAGCCCGGCGGCGCGCACGGCGTCCTGGAAGAGGCCGACCCTGCGGTTGGCGGGAATCCCGACGACCGCGAGGCGCGGCGGGCCGCTACGCGCCGACGGCATGGTGTCCCTCGCAGCCCTCGGGATGCCGGCCGGGCGCCGGGGCCGGTACGACCTCGGCGGCGATCTCGTCCTGCGTCGCACTGTTCCGCGGACCACGGAAGACGGCGGGGCGAGTGAGACCGGTCATCGCGCCCTCACTCCGCGACCGCGGTGTAACGGCCCTCGGGGCCGAGGCCGTCCCACGGCTCGCAGCGCTCGGAGAGATCGACCGACACACCGTGTGGCTCCAGGGCTTCCGAGACGCGTCGCTCCATCGCTTCCGTCAGGAAGTGGTGGTGCAGGTCGAGCGACGTGAGATGGGTGAGCGGCTGACCGTCGAGCAGGGCGGCCGCACCCTCGTCACCCAGCGTGCCGTTCGACAGATCGAGGCTGCGGAGCTGCGCGACGACCGGCGCCGACCCGATGGCGGAGGCGATCTCGTTCTGCAACTCGCTGTTGCGCAGGCCCAGATGGTGAAGCCGGGGAAAGCGGGTCCCGGTGAGCAGAGGGGCCAGATCCGGGACGACCGCATCGCCCCCGTAGGCGGAGACGCCGAGCCAGAGGTCCAGGCGCTCCAGCGCCGGCAGCTCGCTGTCCAGCACCCCGCGCAACGCCTCCGCGGGCAGTCCACCACTCTCGATGGTGAGCGCGCGCAGGGACTCGTGCTTGACGGGCGGGAATATCAGATCCGTGCCACCGCGCACACCGAGGTAGGTCAGGCTCGGGAACGCGGAGAGCAGAGCGGTGACGTCCGACTGCTCGATCCAGGAGATCTCGGCCTCCTCCGCCGTCAGGTCCCCGATGAAGACTGCCTCGAGCGAGGTCAGCCGGTCGGATGCCGCGACGACGAGCCCGATGGGATAGGCAGAGGTCTCTTCGTACGACTCGCCCCACTGCCCGATGATCAGGGCCTTGACACCGGACGGATCGACGGTTCCGAGGAAGGCGTGGAACTCGTCCTCCCAGGTGGCGTCCTCGCCGTCGGAGTCGTACGGGTCGACGCCGATGCGCCAGGCCACCGTACCGGCCGACGGGTGGGCCTCCCCCTCGGGCTCGCGCTGGAAATCGACGGCCGGAAGGCCGGCCAACTCGTGCAGACGGTCTGCGTCGGACATGGCACCGATCTCCTGATACTTGGGGACGCCTGATGTCCGCAAGGTTTATCAAGCGCCACTGACAACGGTGTGACCGGGGACGGCTTTCCGGCTGACCGGAGGCCGGACGGCCGCCGATGTCAGACCCCTCTCGTAGCGTCTTCCCTGTGACCGGCACGGAGGGTGCCGGGACGGAGGGGAGACGTCTGTGTACCGGCAGGGCGATGTACTGATGGTGGCGCTGGAGGAGTCGGACGTGCCCACACACTTCCGCGACGCGCAGGGTGAACTACGGGACGGGCGAGGGCGGTTGGTTCTGGCGCTCGGCGAGGTCACCGGCCACGCACACGCGGTGCAGGGACCGGGCCGGCTGATCCGGGAGGCGGGCCCGTTCGGCCCGATGCTGCTCCACCTTCCCGAAGGCGGACGCGTGGTCCACGAGGAGCACGCCCCGATAGCGCTGCCGAAGGGCTGGTTCCGCGTCGTGCGTCAGCGCGAGTACGCCCCGGGGGCGGTCCGCGTCGTCGCGGACTGACCCTGCCGCCCAGGGCGGAGTGTGGTGCGGACCGGCGGGCGGTCCGGTGATGTGCGGTCAGGAACCAGGAACAGGGGACGGGAACACCGATGCAGTACGTGAACGCATGGCGGGCCGTGGCGGCGGCGACGGGCAGGGCCGACAGGCGCGCGGCCGAGGACGGGGTGAGGCTCGCCTACCGCGGCGCGGGGCTGGCCGAGCCGGAGCGCATCATCTGGGCGGACTCGCCCAGAGCGGCAGCCGAGATGGTGGTCAAGCTCTCCGGCGCGGGCCGCTCGGTGCGCGAGGAGGTCCGCACCCGCCCCTGGGCGGAGGAGCGCCGCCGGATGTACGACGAGCTGGGCCCGGCAGGCTGGTCCGCCTTGTGGTCCGCCACCGGAGCCCAGCTGTGGGAGACCACCGCCGCACTGGCCGAACGGATACGCGCGGGAGTGGTCGCCGAGCTCGCCACACGCCCCGAAGACGAGTCCGGCATCCGCCTCGTGCTGCTCGACGCGGTCCTGGGCCAGCACGACGCGGCTTGGCTCGCGGCCTTCGACGGCCGAGGCGACCGGCTGACCGGCCTTGCGGAGGTCGCCAGGAACGCCGGCTGGTGGTGGCCCTACGAACACGTCGCGGTGATCAGCGAGCGGCCGGAGGCACTCCACCGGGACGAGGCGGGACGGCTCGACCGGGGCGACGGCCCGGCCCTCGCCTACCCCGACGGCTTCGCCCTTAACGCCTGGCGCGGAATGCCCGTGCCGGCCGCGTTCCTCGACAGCCTGGCGAGCCTGACCCCGGACCGTATACGCGCCGAGGAGAACGCGGAGCTGCGCCGCGTGATGCTCGAGTACTACGGCTACGACCGCTACCTCTCCGAATCCGGCGCCGAGCCGAGGCACCGGGACGAGACCGGAATCCTCTGGCGCATAGCGATGGAGGGCGACGAGGACGTCGTGATGGTCGAAGTCGTCAACTCCACCCCCGAACCCGACGGGACACACCGCACGTACTGGCTGCGTGTACCACCCAGGACCCGGACCGCGAAGGAGGGCGTGGCCTGGACCTTCGGACTCGAGGGAGAGGCCTACGCTCCGGTGCGCCAGACCTGACCGGCCGGAGTACCCGGCTGCCCCGGCCGGGTGCGCCCGGGCGTCCTCAGGCGGTGAGAACCTCGTGCTCGATGCCGAGCTCGCGGGCGAGCGCCTCTTCGGTCCACCGCAGCATGGTCGCCCGGGAGAGTGGACCCGCGTACGACGTCATCTGGACGGCCAGCCCGTCCAGGAGGGCGGCTAGCCGCCAGGCCACCGACACCGGATCCTCGCAGCGGAACTCACCCGCCGCCGCGCCCTCCTCGATGACCTCGGCCAGCTCCGCCTTCCACTGCTGGTCGAGATCTCCGGCCACGTCGCGCAGCACCGGATCACGCAGGGCGGACGCCCAGCTCTCGATCCAGAGCCGCCACCCCTTGGCCTGACCGGTCGGCGCGTACCAGCGCACGGCGGAGCGGAGCCGCCGCACCGCGCTGGTGCGGCGCGTCAGCAGCTTGCGGAGGTGGGCGAGATCGGCCTCCGCCGCGTAAGCGAACGCGGCGGCCACCAATTTCTCCTTGGACGAGAAGTGGTAGAGCACCAGGGCGTTGCTCACCCCGAGAACGGCAGCCACATCGGCGATCCGGACCGCGGCCACGCCCCGGACCTCGATCTGCTCGACGGCAGCGCGCAGGAGCTCCTCACGACGCTCCGCCACGCTCAGCCGCACTCTCGCCACGCGGTTACCCTAACCAACGCCCTGGCCCGGCCATCCGCCCACCCGCATCAGGGGAGGGCGGGCACGTGCCATTGCCGCCCCGGACGCGGAATCCTGCGGGGGGTACAGACGTTGGAGTCGGCATGACGGACTTCGAACCCGGGCGCGAGGCGCTGCTCCGCATCTTCGGGGAACACGACGGCGGTGTGCTGGTCACCCTCAAGCCGGACGGCAGGCCCCAGCTGTCCAACGTGAATCACGCCTACTACCCCGCAGAGGGGGTGATCAGGGTGTCCGTCACGGAGGGTCGGGCGAAGACCCGCAACCTCCGCCGGGACCCGAGGGCGAGCTACCACGTCACCAACGACGACCGGTGGGCCTGGACTGTCGCCGATGCCACGGCCGAGCTGACTCCACCCGCCGCCGACCCGGACGACACGACCGTCGAGCAGCTGATCACCCTTTACCGGGACGTCCGGGGGGAGCATCCCGACTGGGACGACTACCGCCGGGTGATGGTCCAGGACCGCAGAGTCGTCCTGACCCTTCGGATCGGTCATGTGTACGGTCAGCCGCTTGCCTGATGCGGCCTGCCCTGCGGCACGTCCGCGACACGGCTCCGCAGGGCGCGTACGTGCTTCGTCCACCGCCCAGCCCTCGCCCGTCGCACCTCCCCACCATAATGAGACGACCGACCCCCTGGAGATGTTGTGACCGGCGCCGACACCAAGCCCTCGCTCCGTGACCGACTCCGCTCGGCACGCCCTGAAGCCTTCGGGGCGGACCCCGCCGGAGCACGGATGGAACGCATCCGCCGCTCACCCAATTTCGCCGATGGGGTGTTCCAGAACCCGGAAGGAGCGCGGACCAGGCCGTCGGGCTCCATGATCGAATTCGCCAAGGGGTACTTCCGCAAGGAGGAACGGGCCCGCAGATCCCCTCTCGGCACCGTACCCGTCCATGCCACGACCCTGGCCGACCTGGCAGTGCCGCCTGTCACGGGCCTGCGGGTGACCTGGCTCGGCCATTCCAGCGTGCTCACCGAGATCGACGGCCGACGGGTGCTGTTCGACCCGGTCTGGGGCGAGCGCTGCTCGCCGTTCGCCTTCGCCGGGCCCAAGCGGCTGCACCCCGTCCCGCTGCCGCTCGCCTCGCTGGGGCCTGTCGACGCCGTCGTGATCTCCCATGACCACTACGACCACCTCGACCTGCCCACGATCAGGGCCCTGGCAGGCACGGACACGGTCTTCGCGGTACCGCTCGGTGTCGGCGCCCACCTGGAGCGGTGGGGCGTGCCGCCGGAACGCATCCACGAGCTCGACTGGAACGAAACCACGCAGATCGGGGGCATCAGCCTGACCGCCACGCCCGCGCGGCACTTCTGCGGTAGAGGTCTGCGCAACCAGCAGCACACGCTCTGGGCCTCCTGGGTCGTCGCCGGCCCGGAGCACCGGGTCTACCACAGCGGGGACACAGGCTATTTCTCCGGCTTCCGGGACATCGGTGCCGAGCACGGCCCCTTCGACGTGACGATGATCCAGGTCGGCGCTTACTCGGAATACTGGCCGGACATCCACATGACACCCGTCGAGGGAGCTCAGGCACACCTGGACCTGCAGGGTGGCCGGCCGCACGGTGCGCTGATGCCGATCCACTGGGGCACCTTCAACCTCGCACCGCATCCGTGGGCGGAGCCGGGGGAGTGGATGCGGGATGCTGCTGAGGAGGTGGGGCAGCAGGTGGCGTTCCCCCGCCCGGGTGAGTCGTTCGAGCCTTCTGGGGAGCTTCCCTCGGATGCGTGGTGGCGTGCGGTGTCGGCGCCGATCGCGCGCCCGTGGCGTCGCCCGAAGGTGACGGATGCGGCACCGGTAGACCGGGAGGAAGTCGACCTCGCGGGCGAGCGGTGACAGGAGACAACAAGTGATGGCGGGGGAGCTCGTTCGGCTGCTGGGTGAGGAACGGGACCGTTCATAGGCGGCCGTCGACGGTCCTTCCGGAGAAGGGCGGCCGGTGGGGGCAGTGGCAGTTCGCACTCTTGTCGCCCGCACAGGGGTTATTGCTTCCTGTCCTTCACGGCCGCCGCGACGGTCACCGCGGAGCCGACAAGGAGCGGCAGAGTCATCGCCGCGAAGAACCACGCGGGTACGTTCGCGTCCGGCGTGGGACGCCAGAGTATTCCGCAGCCTGCGAGGAATGAGACCCCGATGCAGGTGTTGAACAGCAGCAGGGCGCGTGCGGTCCGCTGTGCGGAGAGTCGGTTGCGGGGCCTGTTGAGCAGGGACGATGCCGCCTGCGCTGCGGCAAACGGTGAGGCCTGGGAGTCCGGCAGCTCGTCGTGCGGTGTCACTCGCAGGGTGAGTTCGGCGCAACCGGCCATCAGAATCGTCACTCCCGCGTACACGAAGACCAGCAGGAACGCACTGCCGATCGACCTGTCCGTCCAGGCGTCCACTCCGTCGGCACCGATGTGCTTGGGTATCCGCCCCGGCAAGTGTGGGTAGCGAAGCGTTCCCCAAGTCGCCATCCCGACGAGCAGGACGGCATTGGGGATCAACCACGGCCGCCAGGGAGAGGAGAGGAGCACCATGAAGCCGATCATCCACCGAGCGCCGGGAGATGGAAAGGGTCCGATGTCCGTGCTGAGCGAGCGCGCAGCAGGGACATGACCTGGGCGCGCGTTCTGAGTCCTTTCTCAGCAGTATGTGCGAGGAAGGCTCGTCGCTGCGCGGCTCCTGCGACCGGATCCGTGAGGTTCGCGCCAGGCTCCTGCGCCGTGCCCAGGAAGAGGGTGGCGAACGAGAGAAGCCGACGCGGCGGTCTTCGAACCGGTCGCCGCCGTGGCCTGGGCCGCCGAGCCCTCGGTATCGGGTCGGGCGTTCTGAGGGCTCCGCTCAAAGGGGCTGTGCGGAGGGCCGCTGCGGGGAGCGCAGCACGAGGAGGGTGATCTCGCTGGGGGCGAAGACGCGGAACGGCGGGCCCCAGAAGCCGGTGCCTCGGCTGGTGTAGAGGAGAGTGCGTCTGCCGTGGCGGCTGAGGCCGGCGAGGGCGGGTTGGTCGATGCGGACGAGGTGGTGGAAGGGCCAGATCTGGCCGCCGTGGGTGTGGCCCGAGAGCTGCAGGTCGATGCCGTCCGCTGCGGCCCGGTCGACGAACTTGGGCTGGTGGGCCAGGAGCAGGACGGGCAGGTCGGGATCGGCGCCTTCGAGGGCTCCGGCGAGGTGGGCGCGGTGACCGGCCAGGCCGGAGGACTCGGCGGTGACGTCATCCACTCCGGCGACCACAAGGGTGTCGCCTCCGCGTTCGAGCAGCAGGTGACGGTTGCGCAGCGGCTCCCAGCCCAGCTCGTCCATCAGGTCGACCCAGCCCTGGGCCTCGCTGTAGTACTCGTGGTTTCCGGTGACGTAGACGCGGGCCCGGGTGGCTCGTACGGTGCCGAGGGGAGCGGCCTGGGCGCGCCGGCGTTCGGCTGTGCCGTCCGCGATGTCGCCGGTGTGGCAGACCAGGTCGGCCTCCAGGGTGTTGACCTTCGCGCAGACCCGTGCCGACCAGCGGGCGCGGTCGAGCGGGCCGTAATGGGTGTCGGTGATGAGGGCGACGCGGGTGCCGTCCAACCCGGCTCCCAGGCGCGGAAGTTGCACGTCGAGCCGGCGTACTCGCGGTACTCGGCGGGCCTCGGCGTACCCCCACGCGAGCAGCACGGCGGCTACGCCGAAAATCACCCACGTGACGATCCGGGCCCGGGTCCGACCGTCGCCCACTCCGGTCAGGGTCAGGGCGAGGCGCAGCAGGGCGCCGAGCAGGACGGACCAGGTGAAGAGCACCCAGCCGGCCCCGAGGAGGGTGTCTCCGAGGATCGCCGCCCAGTCCTGCTGTCGTCGGCCGTGGCCGCGCGCCATCGCGAGCGGCATGACGATCAGGCCGAGGGCGAACAGGACGGTGCCGCCCAGCGTCACGGGGAGCGGCCAGTGCTGGCCGGTGTGCAGCAGCACCCAGCAGGGCACGGTCCACAGGAGGACGGGGGCGACCAGAGGGAGGTAGCGCATCAGGAGGCGCAGCCGGCTCTGCTGGGTCGCATGTGCCGAACCGTCCACGGACCGGGTTTCGCCGATGTCGGTCACGCTTTCCCTCCTCGAGTGGCCAGACCGTTGACGCGCGCACTGTACCCGGTCGTTCCGGTGCCGCGAGGGTGAGTTCCGGGACGGCCCTCGACTGCCTCGCGCGGTCGGGCGGGCCCTGGGGATTTAGTTGGAAATGATTACCATCTTGGTTAAGGTGAGGGCGTTGTCGACGGAGATCGCTGACGTCGCGTCGGCTCCGGCCGCCCGGTCCCTGCGAAGGCTCTCCTCTTGAGGCGGCCCGTGTATGGGCCGTCGCAAGAGGGCTGACAGCACCGACAGTTGCTTCTACCCGCACGTAAGGAGGCGATGATGGGCACCCCCTCGTCGGCTGCCGTCCCGGATCGACCCAGACATCGCCGCGCTGCGGACCGCCGGCCTGAAGTGCTGGCAGCCCTGCGGGAGGACGGGGGGTTCCTGAGTGCCCAGGGGCTCCATGAGGCGATGACGCGACGGGGGGTGCGCATCGGCCTCACCACGGTGTACCGGGCGCTGTCCATGGCGGACGCGGAGGGGTGGCTCGAGACGGTCCACGCGCGCAGCGGCGCGAAGGCGTACCGATACCTGCCGCCGGTCCACGAGCACCACTTGCGATGCCGGGTCTGCGGAGCGCGCGTCACGTTCGTCTTCCAGGCGTTGGAGGACTGGGTCGCGCAGCTCGGGCCTCGCCATGGGTTCGAGGACGTGCGGCACGCTGTCGCCGCGACGGGAACCTGTCCGGCCTGCGCGTGAGGTGGAGCGGGGGCCACGGAGGTGGCCTGCGAACGGAGTTCGGTGACGGGCGTCCACCGGCCGGTGAGGTGCTCCGCCGCCTGTGTGTTTCAGCGCCCCACGGGGTCGCCGTCGGCGCCGTCGTCCTGGCCGCGCATGATGCCGTGACCTCCGTGGTGCAGCGGGGTGCCTGTTTTGACGCGGTTCACCTCGTGGCCCGTCCGCGCGTCGAAGAGGTGCACTTCTCCGTGGCCGCCCCGGGTGACGGCCACCCAGTCGGAACCGGGTGAGGCGACCACCGCTCGGCGTTGGACGCCTTCCCACGGGGTGCTGTCGCGACCTGGCGCACCGTCCATGGCGGGCAGGGGGACACGGCGCGGTGTGTCGTCGGTGCCCAGGAGGATCAGCTCGTCACCGTCGGGATGGATGCGGGTGAAGGCCGTGTGGTCACGGGCGAGAGCCAGCCGGAAGACCAGGCCGGGGCCGAGGTCCGAGAGGAGGGTGCGACCCGTCACCAGGTCATGGCGCCAGGCGTGGTTCGTCCAGTCCGGCCATCGCAGCGGATCAGGATCACCGCCACGCAGGGTGGTCCACAGTGCTCGTCGGCGGGTGTCGAGGCGCAGGTACCAGCCTCGGGAGGGAGCCCCCCACGGGATGACCGCTCCGTACGTGAGTCCGTCACCCGTCCTTCGGGCGGTGTGCACTCCCTCGCTCGTGGCGGCGAACGCCTGGCCCGAGTGGGGGTCATGGGCGTCACCGTGACCGTCGTCGGGCAGCGGCAGGACCGCGCCTGGCGTGACCGTGGGGCAGCCGGGTGCGGTCGCGAGGAGATCTGTGAACCGGTGGACGGCCAGTGCGCCGGGCTGTCGGTGGCGCAGTACGACGAGCGGGTCGTCGCCGCCGAGGACTGTCACGCCCGGTTCGCCGACGCGTGTGCGCACCCGGGCGGCCTCTCCGGTCGCGAGGTCGACCACTGTCAGGAGGTCCGACCAGGGCTCGCTGTTCTTGCCCAGGCCGGTCGTGACGACCAGCCGGCGCCCGGTCGGATCGCAGGCCAGATGCTCTGCCGGTACGGCGACCGGGGCGGCGAGTTCTATGAGTTCGTCACCGAAGGGGTTGAGCACCAGCAGTTCGCCCCGGAGTTCGTCGACGCAGGCGACCCGTCCTTCCGGCAGGGCCAGGAACCCGGCGTGCTCGGAGACATGGCGCCCGGTGAGGCGTTCCCTGAGAGATCCGTCCGGCACGGTGAACACGCTGACGGAGCCGTCCACGTGGTCGGAGACGAGTAGCACGGGGGCGGCGGCAGGCATGGGCCCTCCAAGATTCCGGTCGATTGAAAATGATTATCATGTATCTTCAGTGCGTTCCAGGTTCCTGAGGAGAAGCGAGGGCTTCGATGCTGCGCGCACCGTCCAGATCCGTCCGTACGTGGCTCACCGCACTGGTTGCGGGTTCCGTCCTGGTCGGCTGCGGCTCGTCCTCCGACGGGTCCGAGGGCGACAAGGCGAAACCGGCTCCCAGGACCGAGGTCACGGTCGAACCCATCAAGCCGGCCACGGAGTTGACCGACGTGAACGGCGTCAGGATCTCCCTGGAGAAGAAGCCGGAGCGGATCGTCTGCCTGTTCGCGCTGTGCGACGACATCCTGACCGAGCTCGGCATCGTCCCCACGGCCACGAACAGTGCGCTGCTTCCGCACCCCCGCTTCCTCGGTGAGGCCGAGGCCGATGAAGTCGATGTCATCCCCGGTGGTTTCATCGCTCCGGAGGTGGAGGCGATCCTCTCCCACAAGCCGGACCTCGTGATCGGCCTCGGGGACACCCACGGCAAGCTCACCCCAGCCCTGAAGGGCGCCACCACGTTCTGGGCCATGCAGCCCGAGACGTGGGAGGACAGCGTCGGATACCTGCGCGACACCGCCGCCCTCACCGGCCGCACCGTCGAGGGGGAGAAGGCGGAGGGAGCCTTCCGGGCCAAGCTCGCCGAGGCCGAGAAGACGCCGAGCGGCAGGACCGCCCTCATCATCTACGGCAGCGACGAGAATTTCGGCGTCGCGACCCCGGAAGGTGACGTGACCGCCGGCCTCATCGGCAAGATCGCCGACTACCCGTGGAAGTCCCGTGGTGTGGAAGGCAGTTACAGCCTGGAAGAGATCCTCGCCCGGGACGTCGACGTGCTGTTCGTCGAAACGATGAGTTTCGGCGACGCGGACGGCGCTCTGTCGGAGAAGCTGGCGAAGAACCCCCTCTGGAGCAAGATCCCGGCCGTGAGGAACGGTGACGTCCACGAGGTGAACTCCGAGGTGTGGGCCAAGGGGCGCGGTACTCGTTCGATGGGCATCGTCCTCGACGAGGCCACGGCCGCACTGCGGTGAACACGGCCCTCCGCACACCCGCCGCGGCCGGCGGTGGGACGGACGGGGCTGGTCGAGGCGCGCGGGCTGAAGGGCTGTGGCAACCCCTCCTGGTGATCGCGGTGCTGGCCGTCGCCTCGGTCTGCGCACTCTGTCTCGGCACCCCTCGCGTCCCACCGCACCGGCTCGTCGGTGTGCTGATGGACGGAGACACCACGCTGGCCGGGACCGTCGTCAACGAACTCCGTGTCCCACGGCTGGTACTGGCGCTGACAGCCGGAGCCTGCCTGGGGGCGGCGGGGCTCGTACTCCAGGAGGCGCTCCGCAACCCCCTGGCCGTGCCGGAAATGCTGGGCGTCTCGTCCGGAGCGGCACTGGGCGTGGCCGCGCCGCTGGTGCTCGCCCTGTCACTGCCCGTCGCGGTCCAGCCCTTCCTCGCCCTCGGCGGAGCCGTGCTCGGTGGCGGGCTGACCCTGCTGGCCGCCGGACTGGGGCGCAGCCCGTCCGCGGTGCTGTTGACCGGCGCCGCGGTGGCTGCCGCGTTGCAGGCAGCACTGCTCGTCCTGATGGTCATGGCGGACCAGTTGGACCTTCA
The DNA here is from genome assembly GCF_040295485.1 of Streptomyces sp. NPDC002793. NCBI lineage: Bacteria > Bacillati > Actinomycetota > Actinomycetes > Kitasatosporales > Streptomycetaceae > Streptomyces > Streptomyces sp. NPDC002793. The sequence goes on from NZ_JBEOVL010000035.1 coordinate 25,168, forward strand.
GCTCATCTACCGGTACCTGCTGGGTTCCCTCTCCGCCCGGACCTGGGAGGACGTCACGGGGCTGTGGCCGTGGCTCCTCGTCTCGGCTCCCGCCCTCGTCCTCTGCGCGCCTGTGCTCTCGGTCATGCGACTGGGGGACGAGGACGCCGAGGCGCTGGGTGTGCGTGCCCAGCGGGCACGGCTGGCCGCGCTGGCCATCGCCGTCGTGCTGATCGCTCCCGTCACGGCCGTATGCGGACCCGTCGCGTGGGTGGGGTTCCTCGCCCCGCATCTGGCGAGGTGGTTCAACCCGTCCGGGGGCGCGGTGCGTTGGCTTCCGTGGTCCGCCGCGTGGGGTGCTGTGGTCGTGACCGTCGCAGACGTCCCTGCCCGGCTGGCACTGGCGCCCGTGGAGACGCCGGCCGGCGCCTGGACGGCCCTGCTGGGAGTGCCGGCCGGGATCGCGCTGATGCGTTCCCGGCGCCGCGCCCGTACGACGACCGGAACGGAGGGCACGCGATGAGGTGGCGTTTCCTGGGGCTGTCGGCAGTGGCCGTCGTGTGCGCCGGACTTGAACTGGTGGCCGGACGCGGCATGACCCCCGGTGCGGTCTGGGATGTGCTGGGCGGTGGCGGCGACGCGACGGAACGTCACATCTTCCTCCAGCTGCGGCTTCCCAGAATGCTCGTGGCACTCGGTGCGGGTGCGTCCCTCGCCGTGGCAGGGCTGATCCTGCAGTCCGCGCTCCGCAACCCTTTGGCCGGCCCGGAAGTGACAGGTGTGACACCGGGCGCGGTCCTCGGTGCCGTCACCGCCACGGCGCTCGGACTCGCAGGGTGGGACTCGCCCCTGGCCGTCGTGCTCGCCGCGTGCGCGGGCGGATGTGCCGGAGGGCTGCTGCTGTGGCTCCTCGTGGGCCGGGGAGGCGGCGACCCCGCCCGGACCGCCGTGCACGGGGTGCTGGTCTCCGCGGTGCTCGGCGGACTCACCGCCATGGTGCTGCTCGTGGAGCCCGGTGAACTCGGGAGCGTCGTGCAGTGGCTGGTGGGAACCACGGAGGGCAGGGTGTGGGAGCACTGGCACCTGCTGTGGCCGTGGGCACTGGTCTGGGGGGTCGCGGCATGGCTGCTGACCGGACCGCTGACCCTGTTGCGCTGCGGTGACGACATCGCTCTGTCGGCAGGTCTCTCGGTCCGGCGGGCGAGGAGTCTCGCACTGCTGTGCGCCGTGGCCCTGACGGCGGGTGCCGTGGCCGCGGTCGGAGCGCTGGGCTTCGTGGGGCTGCTCGTGCCGCACCTGGCTGTCGCCGTCTTCGGAGCGGACCTGCGGGCGGGGCTGCCCGGTGCCGCCTTGCTAGGTGCGGTCGTGGTGTGCGGAGCGGACGCCGCGGCGCAGTTGTCCTCGCGGCTGCTCGCGGCGACGCTGGACTCCGATCGGCTCACGCTTCCCGTCGGGGCGCTCACGGCGTGCTTCGGCGCCGCACTGCTGATGGTCGTCGTGCGCCGTACGCCGAGCCGAACCTTCTGACACCGACGGAGGACCGAGCATGACCAAGTCCATGGGCATCCAGATCGAGGACGTCCACTTCGGCTACCCCGCACGACCCGTGCTGCAGGGCGTCGACGTGACCGTGAGGCCGGGCGAACTGACGGCCCTCATCGGCCTCAACGGCTGCGGCAAATCGACCCTCCTGCGCCTGGCCGCCGGGTTGCTGCGGCCCGACCAGGGGCGCGTCCTGCTCGGCGGGGACGACCTGGCCGGACTCTCCCGGCGGGCCACGGCGGCCAGGGTGGCGCTGCTGCACCAGTCCGCGCCCGCCGTACCGGGTATGACGGTCCGTCACCTGGTGCGGCAGGGGCGGTACGCGGCACGTGGCCCGCTGGGCATGCTGCGCGAGGGCGACGACCCCGTCGTGCGTCGAGCGCTGCGTGACGTCGGTGTGGAGCAGTGGGCCGACCGTGACGTCGACGCGCTGTCCGGGGGTGAGCGGCAGCGGGTACGACTCGCCATGGCGCTCGCCCAGGACACCCGTGTCCTGCTGCTCGACGAGCCGACCACCTATCTGGACCTGCACCATCAGCTGGACGTGATGCAGACGGTGGTCCGGCTGCGGGAGGAGCGCGAGCTCACCGTGGTCATGGTGCTGCACGACCTGGCCCATGCCGCGAGGTTCGCCGAACGCATAGTCGCCCTGCGCGACGGCCGTGTGGCGGCCGACGGGACCCCGAAGGAAGTCGTCACACCGGGATTCCTGGCGGACGTGCTGAACGTGGCCGGCCGGGTCGGCCGGGACCCCGAGGGTGGCTGGCCGGTGTGTTATCCAGATCACCCCCTCCCCGCTCTAGAATATGAAAATCACTTCCATTAGTGTCTCCGTTGCGACGTTCACCCGAACGGCGTATCTCCCTTACGAGCAAGGAGAGTTCATGGAAAACGAGCAGATCTTCGCGCCGATCGCCGACCCGGGCCAGCTGGCCCACGACTCGGCTTCCCACTCCAACGCGCTCGTCGAGAACCCCTTCGAGGACACCGAGGAGTAGTCGAGGCCGACCATCCTCGACAGTGGGCCCGCCCGTTGCCTTCAGGGCGGGCCCACGCCCCTTCCCACGCCCCGTCGCCAGGAGGAACATCGTGTCCCGCCACCAGCTCGCACCCGGTGTCGAGGTCGTCGCCGTGCCCGGGCGGAACCTCGCCGTGCGCACCGCTGATGGGGAGTTCCTCAGCGTCCGGACACGTGACGCGGACCAGGAAGCCCTGCTCTCCATGCTCTCCGGCACCGGCGGGGCGTCGGATGGCGACGAACTCGGACCCGTCGTCCGCGCCTTCGCGGATGCCGGGTACCTCGTGGCCGAGCCCGAACGCCCGGAGTGGCCCGCCGCACGTCGTCCTGTGCGGCTGCTGGGCGATGCGGCGCTGACCGAACCGCTGGCCGGACACCTCGCCGCCCTGGGGGCCGAGCCGCGGACAACCGCCTCGGCCCTGGGCGACGTGACGCCTACGACCGTCGAGGACCTGCTCGAAGGAAACCCCGCAGCCGTGGTGTGGTGTCTCGACGGTCCCGTACCCGACGGGCTGTGGGACGCCGCCGACCGGCTGCCCGAGCACGATGTGGCCTGGCTGCGCTGCCACCACGAGGGCTGGCAGGCGTACGTCGAGCCCCTCGCCGTCGCTCCCGGAGACGTCACGGCTGCCCACATCCGTGCCCGCCGCCTTGCCGCCACCCCTGCCCACCGCGAGCTGTCCGCCTACTGGAGCGGCCCCCGCACCACCGGCGTGCCGGTCCGGCTGACCGTACCCGCCGCCGCGCTGCTCGCGGCCCTGCTCGCCGACGACCTCGGCCGTTGGGCCACCGGCGCCCCTGACACAGCCGGCCTCCCGGCCCGGCGTCGACTCCGGCAGGTGGACCTGCGCACACTGACCGTCACCGAACACCCCGTCCTGCCGGTGCCCGCCGTCGCCCGCATGCCGAAGAAGGACGGATGAGGGTCCTCCGCCCGACTGTCGAAGGCCTCGCCACCGACGTGTGCCTTCCCGACGGCGCCGGTCCTTTCCCCACCGTCCTCATCCGCACTCCGTACGACCGTTCCCGGCACCTGGCCGAGGCGCGGGGCTGGGCCCGCAGAGGATTCGGCGCCGTCGTCCAGGACGTGCGGGGCCGGTTCGCCTCACCGGGGGAGTGGCACCCGTACGAGAACGAGGCCGCCGACGGGGCGGCGGCGGCCCGGTGGATCCGCCGACAGCCGTGGAGCGACGGGCGGTACGTCGCCGTCGGCGCCTCGTACGCCGCCTACTGCGCCCTGTCCCTCGCCCTCGAAGGCCCCTGGGAAGACCGCCCCGGTGCTGTCATCGCCGCCGTTCCCGCACTCGGCGCCACCGAGACGGCGCGCGAACCCTCCGGTGTGGAACGGCTGCTGGCCCGCGCCGGGTGGTGGGCCGCCCACGGAGACCGGCGGGACTCCGACGAGCACGCGTTGACGGAGGCACTGGCAGCGGACCCCGGTCTGCTCGGCCACCTCCCGCTCACCGGACTCCCCGCGCGGCTGGGCCGGGCCCTGCCTTCCTGGGCGGGGCTGTGGAGACGTGACGATCGCGGGCATCTCACCTCACGGGCCGCCCGTGCCGACACGCCTCTGCTCGCGGTCGGAGGCCATCACGACCACTTCGCGGAGGACACCTTCGCGCTGTGGCGCGCCTGGGGCGGCCCCTCGGCCCGCCTGCTGCTGGGCCCGTGGGGGCACGGTCTCGTCACCGCGCCCGGACCTGACGCGGGCCCCGCGCACCGGGTGGCCCTCGGTGAGCTGTACGTGCGTTGGGCCGGCCGCGCCCTGAGCGGCGGCCTCGCTCCCGGGCACCACGGCGCGCTGGCGCTGGGCGGCGGAGACCTCTGGCTGCCCGCCGGCAGCGACGGCGAGCCGTCCACGCGGCGGTTGCGGCCGCTGCACGGCTCCGTCTTCACCGCCGACCCCGAACGACCCGTCCGCTCCGACGATCTCACCGTGCCCACCGGGGAACTCCCCGACCGTTGTGTGCTGGTCGCACCGCCCCTGCCGCGCCCGCTCGACGCCGTCGGACCCGTGCGTCTGCGCATGCGGGCCACTGCCGACACCCCCTCCGCCGACTGGGCCGCCCGCCTCGTCGCCCTCGCACCGGAAGGCACCGCTGAACCCCTCGCCGTCGGCATTCTGCGACATGCGGAGAAGCGGGGCCACAGCAGCGAGTTCACCATCGAGCTCGGTCGTCTCGCGCGGCGTCTCCCGGCCGGTACGCGGCTTCGCCTCGAGATCGCGGGACACCACTTCCCCGCCCATGCGCGTAACCCCCACACCGGGGGCGACCCGATCACGGCCGTCAGGCTGTGCGCCTCCCGGCGCGAGGTCGACCCGGAGAGCGTGACGCTGAGCCTGCACACCCTCTCGTCCCGTCCCACTTCCACCGATCCCATCGAGGAGATCCTGCGATGACGGCGCTGCCGCTGGAAGCACTCGTCGACCCCGTCTGCGGCATCGTCCGCAAGGTCAAGCCCGTTGAGCACCCGGTGGGAGCCCCGCCCCGCTACACGGCTCTCACGGCCGAGATATCCGACGCCCGGAAACTGGGACTGTGGCCCGCCGACCGCGTCTCCCTCGGGACCACCTTCGGAGACCCCGAGCAGGCCAGAATCGCCGCGATCGCCGAAGGGATCGAGCGGTACTGCGGCAACCGGGTACCGCCGCCCGGCCACCCCGACGCCCCCGTGCGCGCCACCGCCGCCGAACTCGTCCGGCAGGGCCTGCGGCTCTACGGCCCCGATGAACTGCCCGCGTACGCGCCGTGGCAGTACACGAGGGCGAAGTTCCCCTACCGCCGCCTCGACGAGGACACGCCGTCGCTCTGGACCCGCGGCACCGAGCGGCTGCCGGACGGACGGACGACGGAGGTCTGGGCGCCGGTCGCCCTCACCCACCTCAACTGGCGCCAGGGCGACCTCCGGGACCTGCCGCGTACCCACCACCTCAACTACGCGGGCATAGCCACCGGGCAGGGATTCGACGACGCCGTCGAGCGCGGACTGCTGGAGGTCGTCGAACGCGACGCCCTGGAACTGTGGTGGCACCTCGACGGGCCGGCCCACGGCATCGACCCGGCCGGCGTGCCCGGCCTCATGGACGATCTGGCCGGATCCGCACTGGACGTCCATCTCGTCGAGATGCCTTCGGAGTTCGCGCCGTGCGTCGCGGCACTCGTCCACGACCCCGCTCTCGGCCTGTACGCGGCGGGGTTCGCCTGCAAGTACGACCCCGCCGAGGCGGCGCGCAAAGCGGTACTGGAAGCGGTGCACACCTGGGTCTTCACCCAGGGTCTGACCGACCCCGACGGCTGGGTGTTCCAGGCCGTCGAGGCGGGCCTGCTCGCCCGTGGGCTCTACCTGGAGCACCGTGCCGACGGCCGCTACCTCGACGCGTGCGGCGACCAGTTCGCCCACGTGCGGGACCTGGGGGCACACGTACAGGTCTGGCTGGACGAACGGATGACGACCGAGGTCCGGCGGTTCACCGAACCCGCCCACCGAGCCGTGTCCATCGACGCGATCGAGCCCGGTAGCCGCGAGCGGCTGGAGAGGGCACTGCACGCGGGCGGCCACCGCGTCATGACCTTCGACCTGACCACCGAGGACGTCGCCGAGACCTCGCTGAGGGTGGCCCGGGTCCTCGTGTCCGGGCTCCTCCCCAACGCCCCGGCGGCCTTCGGCTACTTCGGCTCCCCGAGGCTCGCCGAAGCAGCCGTGCGACGGGGCTGGCGGACCAACGCGCCGACCGCACCGGAGGACTTCACGCTGGCGCCTCCGCCCCACATGTGAGGAACCCCGTGCAACACCGCGATCGCAACCGTCCGGAGGGCCTCGCAGCCGCCCTCGCACTCGCCCGCTCCCCGCAGCGACCCCGCCCCGACACACTCGCGGGTCCTGTCGTCCAGGCCTGGCCGGGACGGCCGTGCGCGATTCCGGAGGCAGGGCCCGCCGAACAAGACCTGCGGGCCCTGCTCCACCTCTCCCTGCACGCCTCCGACGCCTCCGGAAGGCTGCGGCCCGCGCCCTCCGCCGGCGCACTGCACCCAGTGGACACCGAACTCGTCCTGGGCACCGGATGTCCCCTCCCACCCGGGCGCTACGGCTACGACCCGCTGCGCCACCAGGTGCACCGCCTCGGCCCGGTGCCCGCCGACACGCCCCAGGGCATCACCGCCGAACTCTCCGTCACCGCACGTCGCACGGCCTCCCACTACGGCCATCGCGCCCGGCCGCTGCTGCTCCTCGACACCGGGCACGCCGCCGCCGCACTGTTCCTCGCGGCCCGTGCCCTGGGCACGGGCACGCCCGAGCTCCACCTGCAGGGACACGCCGAGACACCCCTGGCCCTCGTGCGTGTCCCCCCGCACCTCCCTGACCACGGGCCCGACGGCTCACCGCTTTCCCGGCCGTCGGCGAGGACACCCACCCCCGAGGAGCTGCTGGCCCGTCGCAGCGCACCACCACCGCTGCCGGGCACACCCGACCCGGAAACGCTGCGGGCGGTCCTCACCACCGCCACCCGCGCCGGCGGCAGCGACCTCCGCTGGTGCGTGGCCGTCGGCCCGCCCCGGCCCGGCCTGTTGGAGCTGGGCACCGACGGCACGACACTGCGACGCCTCGCCGCAGGGGAGACCCTGCCGACGCTCGCGGCCTGGGCCGCCGGTCAGGCGTGGATCGCCGACGCGGGTGCCGTGCTGCTCGCCCGCGGTTGTCCCGAGGACGCCGACGAGCCGCACATCCGCCGCACCCACCTACGGGCCGGCTTCGCCGTCCAGTTGGCCCACGTCACCGCCCGGTACCACGGCGCGGCCGCCAGGCCCGTCGGCTCCTGGCAGCAGGCGGACCTCGGAGCCGCGCTCGGCGCCGCACCCGGCCAGGACTGGATCGTCCACGGACTGGCCCTCGGCACCCTCCACGCAGACGAGGAGAACACCTCATGACCGTCCATCCCGAACTGCGCCGTGCCGCCCGCCACGTACGGCGGCCGCTGCTCACCGCCGCTCTCCTTCAAGGTGCCGTCACCCTCACCCACCTGGCACAGGCCGTGCTGCTGGCCGTCGCTCTGGCCGGCCTGGCCGACGGCCGTACGGACCGGCTGCCGTGGCTGCTCACCGCCGTGCTGGTCGTGGTGGCAGCCCGAGCCGGGCTCGGCACGTGGCAGCGGCGCACCGCCACCCGCGCCGGAGCGGAGGCGAGGGTGGCGGTGCGGGACGAACTCCTCGCCCACCTGGGCCGGCTGGGTTCCGCGCACATGACCACCGCGCGCGCCGGCGCCGTCCGCACCACCCTCGTCGACGGCGTGGAGGGCGTCGACGCCTATGTCTCCCGCTACCTGCCCCAGCTCCTGATCACCCTGACCGTGCCGCCCCTGATCCTCGCCGTACTGGCCGTGGTGGAACCGATGGCGTTGCTCGGTCTCGTACCGGCCCTGCTGCTCGCACTGTTCGGCCCGCGCGCCTGGGACCGGCTCCTGGCCACTCGCGGTAAGGAGCACTGGGACACGTACGAAGGACTGGGCGCCGACTACCTGGAAGCACTGCAGGGCATGCCGGCCCTCCGTGCCGCAGGCGCGGTCGGCCGCACCCGTGAACGCCTGGAGAAGCGCTCGGCGGCGCTGCACAGGGCGACCGTCGCGAAACTGCGCGTCTCCCTCGTCGACACCGGCATCACCGATCTCGCCATTCAGGGCGGAACCGCCGCCGCGGCACTCCTCGCGTGCTGGTCGGCCGTCAGCGGATCCACCACGGCAACCGGCACCTACCTGGTGCTGCTGCTGGCCTCCGAGTGCTTCCGGCCGGTCCGCGACCTCGCTCGCGAATGGCACGCCGGATATCTGGGCGCCTCGGCCGCCGACGGGATCGCGGCCCTGCGCACCGCCGAACCAGCGGTCCGGGACACCGGAACGGCCTCCGCGCACTGGCCCGCACCCCCGGAAGTGCGCTTCGAGGACGTCCGCTTCACCTACGACGGCGCGCCGGAACCCTCCCTCCACGGCGTCTCGTTCACCGCACCGGCGGGACGCACCACCGCGATCGTCGGCCCGTCCGGAGCGGGCAAGTCCACCCTCCTCGCCCTGCTCCTGCGTCACCACGACCCCGGCGAAGGGCGGATCACCCTCGACGGACGCAGCACCACCCAGTACTCCCTCCAAGCACTCCGGCAGGGCATCGCAGTGGTGTCGCAGGAGACGTACCTCTTCCATGCCACCATCGCCGACAACCTTCGCCTGGCCCGGCCGGAGGCCACCGACGACGAGGTGACGGCGGTGGCGCGTGCCGCGGGCATCCACGACGAGATCACGGCCCTTCCCGGCGGCTACGCCACCGTGCTCGGCGAACGCGGCGCGACCCTCTCCGGCGGACAGCGACAGCGGCTCGCGCTCGCCCGTGCCCTGCTGACGGACGCCCAAGTGCTCGTCCTCGACGAGGCGACCAGCTCGGTCGACGAACGCCGCGAAGCGGAGATCGTCCGCGAACTGACGAACGCCGCCACCGATCGGACCGTCCTCGTGATCGCCCACCGGCTGGCCGCCGTGCAACACGCCGACCACATCGTCGTCCTCGACGCGGGACGCGTCGAAGCCGTCGGCGAACACACCGGGCTCGCCGAGGCCGGCGGCGTGTACGCGCGACTCGTCGAGGCCGGTCACACCCACTCCAAGGAACTCGCCGCATGAGCAACGCCACGGGCACCCCGATCACCGGCACGCGCCTGCCCGAGCGCGGTTCGCTCCGCGCACTGCTTCCCGCCCTCGCCCGGCACCGGGCCATGACGGTCCGCACGTGCGCCGCCGCTCTCCTCGAACAGGGCTCCCTCGTCACGCTGCTGACGCTGGCGGCCCACACGGTGGGGACAGCCGTGATCGAGCACAGCCCTCCGTCCTCCGGCACCATCGGGGTCATCGTGGCCCTGGTCCTCGTACGGACCCTGATGACCTGGCGCGAGATGGACCTCTCGCACGACCTCGCCTACCGGGTTCTCGCCGCCCTGCGCGTACGCGTCTTCGACGGGCTCGCCCGCAGCGCGCCCGCCCGGGTCGCGGGCCGGCGCAGCGGGGATCTCGCCGCCACCGCCATGGCCGATGTGGAGGCGCTGGAGTTCTTCTACGCCCACACGACTGCCCAGCTCATCGCCTCCGGCACGGTCTTCACCGCCGGTACGGCGGTCCTCGCCACCACTGAGCCATGGCTGACGGCCGCCGTGCTGCCGCTCGCGGTGCTGCTCGCCGCAGCTCCCTTCGCCGAGGCACGCGGGCGCGCGCGACGTGGTGCGCGCACGCGGCAGGCCGGCGCCGAGCTGTCGGCCGATGCCGTCGAGACCGTCGACGGACTGCGTGAACTGCTCGCCTTCGGCGCCCTCGACGGCCGACGACGCCGGCTGGCGGAACGCGGACGGCGGGTGGGCGACGCCCAACGCGACGAAGCCACCTGGGAAGCCCTGGCCGCGGCGGTCCGTGACCTTCTCATCGTGGTGGCCGTCCTCGGCGTGGTGGCCGTGGTGGCGCAGTCCGTCACCTCGGGGCGGCTGCACGGAGCGTGGGCGCCGGCGGCGACCACCCTCGCCCTCGCCGTCCTGGGCCCCGTCGCGGAGTCGGCGCGTTCCCTGAGCCAGGCGGTCTCCCTGCGCTCCGCCGCCTCGCGGGTGGGCGCCGCGGTCAACGCTCCCGCTCTCGCCCCGCCGCCGGTCTCGCCCCGTTCCCTTCCCCCCGGCCCCCTGTCCGTCCGGCTGCACGGGGTGCGGTTCGACTACGGCGGCGGCCCCGTGCTGGACGGCCTCGAGCTGACCGTTCCAGCCGGGCGGACACTCGCCCTGGTCGGCGCCTCGGGCGCCGGGAAGTCGACGTGTGCCCATATCCTGGCGCGCTTCTGGGACCCCGCCGCCGGAGCGGTACAGCTGATACCGGCAGACGGGGCGCCCGTCGACGTACGTGAGGTGGACGACACCGAACTCCGGCGGTCCGTGGCGCTGGTGGGACAGGAGACGCCTCTCTTCCACGGCACCCTCGCCGACAACCTCCGCCTCACCGCTCCGGACGCCGACGACGACCTCCTCGCCGAAACGGCCCGTCTGTGCGGAGTCGACCGGATCGGTCCCATGGACACCCTGGTCGGAGAGCGCGGCGCCACCCTCTCCGGAGGCCAGCGGGCCCGGATCGCCCTCGCCCGCGCGCTGCTGACACAACCCAGAGTCCTGATACTGGACGAGTCCACCGCCCACCTGGACAACGCGAGTGACGCGCAGCTCGCCACGGCACTGCACCGGGAGGGGCGTACGACCCTGGTCATCGCACACCGTCGCGCAACCATCCGCCGGTGCGACCGCATAGCTGTCCTGGAAGCCGGACGCGTCACCGAGGAAGGCACGTGGGAGGAACTGACCGGGCGCCCCGACAGCGCGCTCAACCGCAGCCTCGCCCACATCCCGGCCTGACCACCGGGCGGCGCGCGGTGGAGCTTCCGTGAACCACGTGAGAAGTCTCAGTGGGGGAAGCGGCGGGGTGGGCGGGTGACCACGGAGTCACGGAACTCCGCTATGCGCGAGTGGACTTGGCGCATCAAGTGGGTGTCCTCGATCCGATCGAGGTAGAGACAGCGGGCTGCCAGCCCCGGAAGGTCGAAGGCGAAGCACAGGGACATCAGGGGGTTCACGAAAAGCTCGCTGCCCCGGGTGCGATCAGTGAACCGGACATCTCCGAACGAGCCACGCACCGCTGCCGCGATCGAACCGTTCACGATGCTGGGGTGCTGTGGAGTGTGGTCCTGGGCATGCGTCACCGCGTCGAGATAGAGAGAGCCCTCGCGGGTGGCGCGCGGTATCGAGAACGCGCCGAGGTACGCACCGTCGCGCTCCAGTGCGGCGATATTCTCCAACACCTGTGTGTGGTTGACGCCGTGGTACGCGTCCACACCGAAACCGACCGATACGACGAGACGGGTGGGTACACCGTCCAGCCCGGCCAGCGCCGCCACGCTGGTCAGGTCCTCCTCCGGAGTGCCGAGGCCGGCTTCGTCACCGCGCATGAGGATGTCCGTACCGCCGTCGACCAGCACCACGGCGTCTATCCGATGCCGCTCGATCAGCGCTCGATAGGCGGTGCGCAGCGGGCGTACCCCGGTCTGGGGGAAGGCGTACACGGTGGACGGGTATCCGTGGCGGTGCAGCCACTGGGCAAGGGTCCGCTCCGGGAAGTAACTCTGATGCGGAGCGGATTCGGGAGTGACGGCGGCCAGGTCGGAGGCGACCCAGTCGTCGAGCGGCAGACCGCCGAGCGCGCTGAAGGAGAGGTTCGCGAGAAACACCTGCTTGCCCTGGTGCAGGAGCGAAAGAGCCACCGGCAGCCCGGAGTAGATGTCGAAGCCGCCGCCGGCACCGGCTACGAGGATGCGCTCGGCATCGGCGAGTCTGGTGAAGAGCGGGTTGGAGTGGAGGGACGTCATGCCGGTCATTGTCCGGGATCCGGCACTCCGTCGGTCCGATTTCTCACCACGCCGACGGAGCCGAGGAGAGGGGGAGCCGAGCGGAGGCGTACACCCGGAACCTCACGGGGGTGCATCCAGGTCCGATCGGCCCCTGGGCTGAGTACGATCACCTGCGGTGTGAACACGCGCGAGCGGTCGCCCGCCGCTCGCGGCGTGTCGGCAAGGGGGGGCATATGTGCCAACTGCTGTTGCTCGCACCGCTGTTGCTGTTCACCGCTGCGTGCGGTGCAGTGCAGTCCTCCGAGGACGAGGCGATGGATGCCGCACGTGAGGCGGCCACGAGGGCGGGCGAGCCCGAGGTGCGCCGTGCGCTCGCGGCCCTGGACCTGCATCCGGCGATCCGCACCGAGGTGCGGACCAGTGGTGGCCGGGTCGGTGTCCTGCTGTCGCTGAAGGGCAACGGCTTCGACGCGCAGGACTGCCTGCTTGCCCGCGTGGGCCCCGGCGCCACCGAGGCGTGGGTGCCGTCCCGGATCCAGCGGATGCCCGGAGAGGGGGGCTGCACCATCGACAACGCCCTGGACCCCCTGCCGCCACCGCACTGATCGGAGGTCTCAGTGCGACGCCAGCCACTCCGCGTAACGCGTGGGGGCCGGCGAGGCGTCGCCCGTGCCCGTGAGGACGTCACCGCGGACGGCGGCAAACATGCCGGCGGTGTCGTCCGTGATGACGGTACGGCTGTCCGACCGGGCCGCGAGAGTGATCCTTCCGAGTTCGTCGAGAGGGAAGACCTCGGGTCCCACGACGTCGTGGATTCCCTGCACGGGGGTGCCGACGGCAACAGCGGCGACCGCGTCGGCGACGTCCTCGGCGGCGGTCGGCCGGATCGGAGTGGTGGGCAGCCGGACGGTGTCGCCGTCCGACGTCCAGCTCAGGATCGCGTCGACGAACTCCATGAACTGTGTGGCGCGGACGATGGAGTACGGGACCGTCCCCGCCGCGAGAATCTCTTCCTGGAGGGTCTTGGCGCGGTAGTAGTCCAGCTCGGGCACCTGGTCCACGCCGACGATGGAGAGGACGACGAAGTGGCGTACCGCGGCCTTCCGGGCCGTGTCCAGGAGGTTGTTCATCGACTGCTGGAAGAAGGCCGGTGCCTCCTCGTCGAAGGTCGGGGAGTTCGTCAGGTTCACGATCACGTCGGAGTCGGCGACCGCCTTGTCCAGTCCCTCGCCGGTGACGACGTCCACGCCTGTCGACTTCGAGTGCGGCACTGCTCGATGTCCCTCGGCGTTCAGCTTCCTGACGACCTTCGATCCGATCAGCCCCGTACCACCGAGCACCGCGCATTCCATGGCAGATCCTTCCTCCGGGAGACCCGCATCGGTCCCGTCGCGGGTCACCGGTCCACTGAAGCACGCACCCTGCCGACCCGCACCCTCCGTCTCCGCGGCGCGGGCGACGGCGGCAGGGCGATGCTGCTCCGGTCGCCTCACGATCCGCCGGTCGACCTTCGGGCGGTCACCCGTCCGCCGCAGTACCCGGCCTCCCCGGAGGGCGGCGGATCCCTGTCGGTTCCGGACCTCCTCATCGACGCGAGTGGCCCTCCAGTCATGTGGGGAGGGGGACCGGGGAAGCGGATCGGCGTGAGTGCGCTGCCGATCAAGGGGTACTCGGCAGCGCAAGGCGAAACCGATCGAAAGAAGGGTTGTTTCCTCATGTCCTCCTCCCTCGTGGAAACCGTCGACATCAAGGCACCGGTCGGTGTCACCTGGGCTCTGTGGAGCGATGTGACGCAGTGGCCGAAGTTTCTGAGCCATGTGCGCCGGGTCGATGCCATGGACGAGCGCCGGTTCTCCTGGCAGTTGTCCCTCCCGGGCGCGGACAAGAGCTTCGTGGCAGAGCTCACCGAAGTCGTCCCGCAGGACCGGATCGCCTGGAAGACGATCGAGGGCGTACATCACGCGGGGGTGGTCACCTTCCACCGGCTGGACGACACCTCCAGCAGGGTCGCCCTGCAGATCGAGTACGACCCCACCGGGTTCGTGGAGCACCTCGGCGCCCTGACCAACCTCGACTCCGCCCTGGCCGACTACGACCTGGGGGAGTTCCGGAAGCTGGCCGAGTCCACCGCGTCGGGTGACGGCCCTCGGGGGCTGTGACCAGGACGCCCGGCGGAGTCAGGCTGACCGGCGGCGGCCGATGCGTCGGCCGCCGCGTCCTGCCTGTGCGGTGCCTCGTCCGCCGAGCGGTGTGCCGCCGGCTCGCGCGCCATGCGCAACGGTGACTGGGTCCATTCGGCGAACCACCAGACCCCGGCCACCAGGCACGACCAGAGGAGCCCGCCCAGCGCCGCGCGTGGCCACGGGGTCTGCTCACCCCACCGCTCCACGGCGGTCAGTACCACCCAGCCGCTGAGCAGCACAGTCATCACTCGTACACGCCTATGCCTGAACAACATCCAGGCCCCGTACCCGGTCCGTGCAAAATTACGCAGCGTGATTCCACGACGGTGACCGAGGGCCTTCACGGTGCCTGCGGCGGGTGGTCACCGGTTCCCTCGGGGCCGAGGACGCATCCGACCCCCTCGCCACCGGCCGGCGGCCGAGCGGACCTCTGCTTCTCCGAGTACGTGCCCCGGGTTACGACAGCGTGGCCCCTGTCATCGCACTCGCTACCCGGCGGAGAGGCTGGACCGCATCCGGTCGCCGAACCCCGGCTGCCCGCAGACGTCCGAAGTGGCCGCACATCACCTCCGGTACGCCGGGCGGGGCGGTCTCTGTCCGTGGAAGGGGGGTTGTAGCCGAGGGAGGGGGCAGGTGGGATGACCGCATGCAGAAAGCGCTTTCGCCCCTCCCCGTCGAACCCCTGACACCTTTTGACCATCTCGATCACCGCTACCGCGGCGAGAACCCGGTCCGCACCCTGGGCCATCTCTTCCGTCCCGACCGCGGCCGGCTGGCCCTCGCGGTAGCCATCTTCGTCGTGAAACACAGCCCCATCTGGCTGCTGCCCCTGATCACCGCCACCGTCCTCGACGTCGTCGTCCAGCACGGTCCCGAGTCGGGCATCTGGAAGGCGAGCGGTGTCCTGCTGTTCATCCTCGTGATCAACTACCCGCTCCACCAGTGGTACGTACGCTGCCTCGCCGGCAGTATCCGGCGCATGGGCACGACGCTGCGATCAGCTCTCTGCCGCCGGATGCAGCAACTGTCCATCGGCTACCACTCACGCGTGAGTTCGAGTGTGCTGCAGGCCAAGGTGGTACGCGACGTCGAAGCCGTGGAACAGATGGTGCAGCAGAGTTCCGACATGGGTCTCGGCGCGGTGGTCACGTTGATCGGCGGGCTCGTCGTCATCGGAGTGCGCGTGCCCGAGTTCCTGCCCGTCTTCCTCGTCGTGGTGCCGGCCTCCGGATTCCTGGTGATGAAGCTGCGTGGGCGGCTGCGCAGTCACAACGAATCCTTCCGTCGCGAGGTCGAACAGCTCTCCTCCCGAGTCGGCGAGATGACCACGCTCATCCCCATCACCCGCGCCCATGGCCTGGAGCGGACCGCGCTCGGCCGGGTCGACGGATCGCTGCGCCAGGTATTCGCAGCCGGTATGCGCCTGGATGTGATCAACGGCCGCTTCGGGTCCCTGGCCTGGGTCATCCTCAACACGCTCGGCGTCCTGTGCCTGACGGGCTCGGCCCTGGTGGCGTACCACGGGTGGATGGCCGTCACCCCAGGTGACGTGGTGATGCTGAGTTCCTTCTTCACCGTGCTGACGGGTTCCGTGACCACTCTGCTGGGTCTGGCTCCCATCCTCACCAAGGGCCTGGAATCGGTGCGTTCGGCGGGCGAGGTGCTGCAGGCTCCGGATCTGGAGAACAACGCCGGCAAGGCGCGCGTGGACGACGTCGTCGGCCGCATCGACTTCCAGGACGTCGGATTCGCCTACGAGAACGGGGAGCCGGCGGTCGACGGATTCAGCCTGTCCGCGCGGCCGGGGGAGACCATCGCCCTCGTCGGGGCCTCGGGCGCGGGCAAGTCCACGGTGCTCAACCTGCTCATAGGATTCATCAGGCCCACCTCGGGCCGCATCCTGCTCGACGGAACCGACATGGCCGGGCTCGACCTCCGGACCTACCGGCGCTTCCTGTCGGTGGTGCCCCAGGAGTCGATCCTCTTCGAGGGCAGCATCCGCGACAACGTCACGTACGGCATGGGCGACACGGACGAGGAGACGCTGACGCACGCCCTCCGGGACGCCAACGCGCTGGAATTCGTGAACGGCCTGCCGAGTGGCCTGGACACGGTCATAGGGGAGCGCGGCGCGCAGTTGTCGGGTGGTCAGCGGCAACGTCTGGCCATCGCACGGGCGTTGATACGTGATCCGCGCGTGCTGGTGCTCGACGAGGCCACCTCCGCGCTCGACAACCGTTCCGAGTCCCTCGTGCAGGAGGCACTCACCCGGCTCGTGCACGGCCGGACCGTCTTCGTCGTCGCCCACCGCCTCTCCACGATCCAGGGCGCCGACCGCATCGTGGCCATGGAAGGCGGCAGGATCGCGGAAGTCGGCACCCATGAGGAGTTGGTGAGCGCGGGCGGCGTGTACGCGGGGCTCCAGCCCGCCCGTCAGGGCTGAGCAGAGGCAACCCGACGAGGCCGCCGAGGGCGCAGGGCGGGCGCGGTGGTGGCACGCCCTCGGCCGTGACCCGTGACCCGTGCCCCTCCGTGCGCCCGGTCCTCCGTCCCGGCAGACGGCGCGATTCGTTCACCAGACCGATGTCCGTCAGTCCGTGCAGAACCGGAGGGGAACGAAATCGGGTGCCCGTGCGAACCCTCATACCAGAGCGGGACGCTTGTCGGGCAACTTCGACAACAGCACTCCGGGCACGGGCCATCGGCGACTACCGTGTGTTGCCGGTGATCAACGATGGGCTCATATCGGTCGAGCCTTCCGCAACCGTTGACCCGGGCCTGACCGACCACCGTAGGTGTCACCACACGAATGCCGATTCCTGGTGCCCCACGTACCGAGGACGATGATGTCTCAACTTCGCGCACCCAACGCGCGACCCGAACGCCGCGAAGGCGGACGGCACGGCCGCCCGGGGGGCCGTTCGCACTCGGCCGCCGGTCGGCCGCGCGCGACGCAGCCCGCTTCCGACAGCCGTCTGCGACCACAACTGCTGCGTACCGCCGTCCTGCCTGCCGTGGCCGCGGTGCTCAGCGGAGCCGCGGCCGTCATCTTCACCATCCGGGCCTCCGGGGTGCGCCCGTCCGGCAGTCTCCTGGCGGCACTCGGCGGATCCGGGGCACTCGCCGTGGCGGCTGTGGCGGCGGCCTTCCTCGGCGCCGGCCGGGTCGCCACCGGCGTGCTCGACCGCGCTCTCGCACTCCGACGCACCACGGCCCAGCACCACGCCGAGCTCCAGCGGGTCCTGGAACGACTCCGCGACGGTGAGCCCCTGCCGGCCCGCAGGACCACGCCCGCCGCCGCCCCTGACGCCGACGCCTTCGACCTACTCGCCCAGGAATTGAACCGCTCGCAGGACGATGCGGTAGCGACCGTCGTCCAGGCGGCGGAGCTGCACCGGAGCAACGGGAACGAACAGAAGGTCGAGGTCTTCGTCAACCTCGCCCGGCGACTTCAGTCCCTGGTGCACCGTGAGATCCAGATCCTCGACGAACTGGAGCAAGAGGTCGAGGACCCCGACCTGCTCAAGGGCCTCTTCCACGTGGACCACCTCGCCACCCGCATCCGCAGGCACGCCGAGAACCTCGCAGTCCTCGGCGGCGCGGTCTCACGGCGGCAGTGGAGCAATCCCGTGACCGTGACCGAAGTGCTGCGCTCGGCGATCGCCGAGGTCGAGCAGTACCTGCGGGTCAAGCTGGTCCCGCCGATCGACGGCACCCTGCGCGGACACGCGGTCGCCGACGTGATCCACCTCCTCGCCGAACTCGTCGAGAACGCCACGGTGTTCTCAGCCCCGCACACCCAGGTCCTGCTGCGCGCCCAACGTGTCACCGCCGGGCTCGCGTTGGAGGTGGAGGACCGCGGGCTCGGCATGCCCGAAGCCGAGCAGAAGCGGATGAACACCCTGCTCGCGGACCCCGATCAGGTCAATGTCGCGCATCTGCTGCAGGACGGGCGCATCGGGCTGTTCGTGGTGGCCTCCCTGGCCCGCAGACACGGCATCGCCGTCCGCCTGCAGAGCAACATCTACGGGGGCACCCAGGCCGTACTCGTCCTGCCCGAGGTCCTCCTGGGCATCGACATCGAAGCCACGACGGCTCCGGGCGCCGCAGCGGTACCCCCGCCCGGAGCCGTACACCGGCCACCCGCCCAGGACGTACCGCCCGAAGCCACGGCGCAGCCGCCGCTGCGGCTCGACCGGACACCCCGCCGGGAGCGGCGTAAAGGCGAGGGGCCGCCGCTGCCGCTGCGTGCCGAGCGCGTCGTCGACCGCCCGAACCCCGCCGCGTCCCAGCCCGGCTCCCGGCCCGTCGAGACCACCCCGCTCACGGGACCCGGCCCGTCGGCCGGCTCCGCCCCGGCTCCCGGTCCTGTCGCATCCGTCCCGACCGCCGCGGACCCCGGTGCACCCGCCGAAGCGCCGCAGGCCGCCGCGGCCGAGTCCGCCCGCCCGCAGCTCCCCAGGCGCAGCAACCAGGAGCATCTGGTCCCGCAGCTCAGGGAGGCCCCGGTGCCGCGCACGGGGGACGGGAACGCCCTGCTCGACCCCGGTCTGATGGCGGCCTTCCGGCGTGGGGTCGACCTCGCCGAGGCCCAGACCGCCGAGGCGCCGGAGACGACGGACGCGTACACCGCACCGGATGCCGCGCCCGTAGCCCCCGGCCCCGTCCCGGTCATCGGGTCGCAACGGCCCCACGGCCTGGCCCCGCTGCCCTTCCGGGGCTCCGCCACCACCCCGCCCGGTACGGAGCGAGTCGCCCCGGGGCGCTCGGCGCCGCACGCGCCCGAACCGGATCCACGACCAGAGAACATGTTCAAGGAGTAGATGCACCATGACGACGAGCGAAATGCCGTCCGGCCAGGTCTCGGACCTCGACTGGCTGCTGAGCGGCCTGGTCCAACGCGTGCCCTACACGCGCAGCGCAGTCCTCCTCTCGGCGGACGGTCTGGTGAAATCCGTGCACGGCATGGACGCCGACAGCGCCGATCACATGGCCGCGCTGGCCGCCGGCCTGTACTCACTCGGCCGGAGCGCAGGCGCCCGGTTCGGTGACAACGGTGATGTGAGACAGGTCGTGGTCGAGCTCGACTCGACGCTCCTGTTCGTCTCGACCGCCGGTGCCGGCACCTGTCTCGCCGTCCTCGCGGGCCGCGAGGCGGATGCCGCCGTACTGGGGTACGAGATGGCGATGCTGGTCAAGAGCGTCCGCCCCTATCTGATGACGCCGCTCCGACAGCCGGCCGGAGCGCCGTTCACCCCGGGGCTGTGAGGATGTCGGCCCCGCAGGACGGGCCGTTGCTCGACGACGCGGCAGGCCGGCTCATCCGCCCGTACACCGTGAGCAACGGCCGGACGCGGCCGACCACCGTGTTCGATCTGCTCTCCCTGGTGATGGCCACGGGGAGCGAGCCCGAGGTCCACCTCGGCCCCGAACACACCGTTGCCCTGGAACTCTGCGGCGGACCCACGTCCGTGGCGGAGATCGCCGCCCATCTCCGGCTGCCCGCCGTCATCACCAAGGTCCTTCTGTCCGACCTGGTCGACTGCGGGGCGGTCACCGCACACGCCCCCGCGTTCCATGACATGCCAACCGACCGATCCCTGCTGGAGGCAGTGCTCGATGGTCTACGACGACAGCTCTGACAGCTCCGGAAGCTCCGGATTCTTCCCCGTGGCCCTCAAGGTCCTGGTGGCGGGCGGCTTCGGCGTCGGCAAAACGACGTTCGTGGGCGCCGTCAGCGAGATCGCGCCGCTGAGCACCGAGGAGCTCCTGACGCAAGTCAGTGTGGCGACCGACAGTCTGGAAGGCATCGAGTCCAAATCGGCGACCACCGTCGCCATGGACTTCGGCCGGATCACGCTGTCCGAACAGCATGTGCTCTACCTCTTCGGCACCCCGGGGCAGGAACGCTTCTGGTTCATGTGGGACGAGCTGTCGAAGGGCGCACTCGGGGCCGTCGTGCTGGCGGACACGCGACGGCTGGCCGAGTGCTTCCCCGCCGTCGACTTCTTCGAGCGGCGCGGCATCGGATTCGTCGTCGCGGTCAACGAGTTCGACGGCGCCTACCGTTACGAACCGGAAGAGGTGCGGGGGGCTCTCGATCTCGGTCCCGAAGTGCCCGTCGTCCTCTGCGACGCCAGGATCGCCAGCTCGGGCACCGGGGCACTGGTCACGCTCGTCCAGCACCTCATCAACGCCACGGCGCCCGCGCCGCTTTCCGGCTTCGGGGCCCATCCGTGAACCCGTACGGGACGGACCGGCCGCCGCTGGGTCGGACGGCTGACCGCTGACCGAGGAACGGAGACGCTGCGGGTGCGGCTCGCCGCCCCCGACGACGTGACCGAACTGACCGCGGTCCTCACCGACGCCTGGCGGCAGGCCGTCCCACACCGGCTCCTGACCGCCCACCCTGAGCCGAGCCGGCCGCCGACGGACGGCTGAGAAGGTCTCAGCGGGTCAGGAAGTCGGTGATTCGCTGCCGCAGCGAGCGTGCGTCGAGCTCATGTGCCACGAGGTGGTCCGCCATCTGCCCGTACCTGCGCAGTTCGTTCCGACCCACCCCCAGTCCCAGCACCCGGTGGGGCAGGTCGGCGAGGGCGTCGTTGGCCACTGCCGTCGATGTACCCGCCAGATACGGTTCGACGATCACGACGTCGGCCGCGCCGCCCGCACCGGCCGCGTCGCGGAGCCCCACCGCGTCGAAGGGGCGCACGGTCGTCGCGTACAGCACGGTCGTGTCCAGGCCTTCTGTCGCCGCGAGGACGTTGTCGAGCATCGGCCCGACGGCGATCACCACACCACCGGTTCCCCGGCGCACGGTACTGAAGCCCGGGCCCATGACGGTGCGGCCCTCGCTGTTCGACTGGAGGGAGAGCCGGACGTAGACACGGCCGTCCCCCGTGACGGCCTGCCGCAGCAGCGCCTCGGCCTCGTCGGGGTGCCCGGGCACGTGCACGGTCCAGCCGTCGAGTGTGTCAAGGAGCGCGACATCACCCGGTGACATGTGGGTGAAGCCCCCGGCCGGCCAGTCGTATGAGCCTCCGGCGCTGACGAGGACGCCGCCCATACCCTGATGCCCCAGGTCCAGCTTCACCTGCTCGAAGGGGCGCTCCACGAGGAAGCTCGCGAAGGTGTGCATGATCGGCCGCAGCCCGGTCAGGGCCATCCCGGCGCCCGCCCCGATGAGCAGCTGCTCCCTGATCCCGACGTTGACGACCCGGTCGGGATGGGCCCGTGCCGCCCGGTCGAAGCCGTCGCGGCTGATCTCCGCGAGTACCACGGCGAGGCGGGGGTCCTCGTCCAGCAGCCGGGTGGTGGTGGAGATGAAGCGGTCACGCATGGTGTCCATGGTGGTCTCCTTCCGTCCTTTACGTCCGTTCGGTGCGGATGATCAGCGGCCCGGTGCCACACGGGCGATCACGGCGTGGGGCCGGCCGGGGTGCGGTGCGGTGAAGGCGTCGTACAGCGCCTCGTGGTCCCGGCCGTCCACGGTTCCGGCCGACCAGCCGGCGGCCTCGAACCTGGCCGCGATGCCGCCGGGCAGGGAGTACGTCGCCGAGGCGTTGTCGATCACCACGGTGTGCAGCTGTTCGAGTCCGGCCGGGCCCGCGTAGGCGATCGCCTCGTGGTTGCTGCCCTCGTCCAGCTCGGCGTCGCCGGTCAGCACCCAGACGCGGGGTTCCACCAGCCCCTGCGCCCGCAGTCCCAGCACACTGCCCACGGCGAGCGGCAGCCCGTGCCCGAGGGACCCGCTGCCGATCTCGGCACCGGGTACCAGCAACCGGTCGGGGTGGTGCCCCAGCGGTGAGTCGAAGGAGCCGAAACCGGTCAGCAGTTCCTCGCCGAAGAAGCCCCGGGCGACCAGCACGGCGTAGTACGCCATGGGGCCGTGACCCTTGGAGAGCAGGAACCGGTCGCGGCCGGGGGAGTCCGCGGTGCCGGGCGAGACCCGCAGTACCCGGTCGTAGAGCACCCAAAGGGCGTCCAGGGTGGAGGTCGCGGCGGGGCTGTGCTTCTCGTCACCGGTCATGAGGCTCATCAGCCGGTCCAGATCGTCGTAGTCGTGGAGGGGCGGAGAGGGAATGTTCGTCGGGTGGCTCGTCATGAGCTCAGCGTTCGACATCAAGCATGGTTGAGGTCAAGCGGCGGAAACGGGTTCGTGAGCACCGGTGCAAGTGCGGTATTGTTCTCTTGCGCGTTCGGCCAGGGGAAACCCCAGGTCAGACGGACAGCGGGACGTGGCGCAGCTTGGTAGCGCACTTGACTGGGGGTCAAGGGGTCGCAGGTTCAAATCCTGTCGTCCCGACTGGTGACAGTCGCAGGTCAGGGCCGGTTTCGGGGCAATCCGAAACCGGCCCTTGATCACTTTTGGGGACCAGTTGGGGACCAGCTGGAGGTCCGGCGTCCTTGACCGGGTCAGCGAGTCATGACGATGGGGCTCGGCAGTGAGCGTGGTGCGCGCAGCACGTTGAAGTGGGCCGAGAGCGCCGCCCCGGCGGCCGTGATCTTGTGGACGTCCGGGTGTAGATAGCGCTGGGTGGTGGTCAGTGAACCGTGGCCGGCGATTCTGCGGAGGACGTGCACTTGGACCCCGGCGTCGGCGAACCAGGTCAGTCCCGTGTGTCGGAGGTCGTGGCGGCGCAGATGCTCGTAGCCGAGCTTGGTGACGACGTCGTCCCAGTGAGTGGCGTCGCGCAGGACGGCGGTGGAGATACGTCCGCCGCGCGGGCCCGTGAACAGGCGCGCGTCCGGATTGGGGCCTGCGGACAGGATGCGCTGGGCGACGAGGGGGCGGATCTCCTCGACGATAGGAACCTTGCGGGCCCGCTTGCCCTTGGTGCCCTTGTCGGTCAGCCCGCCGGGCGCGGGTGTGGTCTGACGCCGCACGGTCCAGATCCACTGGGTCGAGCACGCCCAGGGCCTCGGTGGCTCTTCCCGGGCATGGTCCCGGGCAAGCCGATCTCGACGCACGGCATGACCCAGCAACTCGGCCGCCACGGCATCCCGGTTCGCATCGCGCGCAACGGGGCGCTGGCCGCCCTCGCCGCTGATCTCCTCAGCCCGATCCTCGCCGACGTGACTGGGATGCACCGCCACACCGCGCTCCGCTGGGTCGCTTACGCCCGACGTGACTGGGCCGAATATCTCGCTGCACGGATCGAAGACCAACAGGAGGACAAACGATGACAGACACAACCGGCGACAACGGTGGGCGCACAGTGCAAGAAGTGCGCGATTACCTACTCTCGCAGTTGAACGCTGCGCTGCGTCG
The DNA here is from genome assembly GCF_040295485.1 of Streptomyces sp. NPDC002793. Classification (NCBI taxonomy): domain Bacteria; kingdom Bacillati; phylum Actinomycetota; class Actinomycetes; order Kitasatosporales; family Streptomycetaceae; genus Streptomyces; species Streptomyces sp. NPDC002793. Next base: position 48,568 of record NZ_JBEOVL010000035.1, read on the forward strand.
GCCAGGGATGTATGGCGGCGAGACGGCAATCAGGCTATACCTCGACGCGGTGGCGTTCGCCCACGCCGCTGAGCAGGTATGGCAGGAGGAACTGGAGGAGCTCCAAAGGAGAATGTTCTTCTCCACTGGAGTGCGCGGAGCCTTCCAAGATCTCTGGGGCGATCCACACGAGGGCGATGTGGCGTCGGTATATGCCGAGAGTGCGCACCGCCTGGGATGGCTGAGACTCGACAGGACTCTTACCTCGAGCGAGTACGACGAGATCCGTCACACAAACAAGACCTGGTGCCGAAAGGACCGGTTCCTTAGCGACGTCACCGCGGCGTTTGGTCCGCCCTCGGTGATTTTCGGAGGGAATAATCCCAACTACCCCAAGACGCTTGTCTATGTGACGGGCCGACGAGACGACACCCTTCTCTGCTTCCACCTCTGGAACAGATTTGCCGCGAGTGCAAGCCCGTCGTCGGCCGCCGTCCACGCCGAGCCCATCCTCTGGGCGTTCCGAGTCGGCGCCCCCCTGTTCGAAGATGGCTTCACCTTCACACCTGCGGGAACGGCCCGCCACTCACTGAGCCGCACTGAACCTGGGACCAGTCGAGGGAATAGTGCACGGTCGGAATAGCCCCCTCCCGCCAGTAGTACTCAACCTGCGCCGTGGCTGCCGCACCCACGATGAGGAGACAGGTGAACTGCAGGTCAACGGGCATCGCGGCAAGGGCTTCGACCGTGCACCAGACAGCCCGGACCTCACGGAGCCCTTGAGACCGTGGGTCGTGGTGGACGTCGTTCACGCGGCCATCGCACTTGCCGAGAGCCTGCATGACCTACCCCTGCTCTTCCCGTCCAGCCTCGTCTCCGCCCACCACGAGCGTCCGTCCAGCGCCAACGCCCGCAAGGGCACGACCATGAACGACGACATCCAGGACCTGATCTCCTGGATCAATTTTTCCTCCCGACAGGGACAGGCGGAGCTTCGTAGCCGGATCGAACCAGCGGACTCGCGCGCGGTAGGGGTTGAGGCGATCAGACCGGTACTCGATATCGGTGGTGAGTCGGACACCGACCGGCACAGCGTTTTTTCGGCTCTCACTGCGAGCCGGGGTACGTGACGCAGACGGCCGCGATGCAGGTGGGCCGCACCCCTGGAGAGAGTGCGGCCCACCGACCACGTCACCTACGGTGTCGTTGCTTCGTCGACAGCCCTGACGATGCTCAACGCCATCGCGTCGAAGTTCTCTCTGAAGAAGCTTGTCTTGTTGTAGAACCCCTCTTCGGAGAACCCGCCACTAGAGATGAACGTCGTGGCCACCGCAGTCAGCGCCGAGTGGATGACGTGCAGTTCGCGCGCGGTCAGGGTGAAGTCGCGGGTGGTCTTGTGATCACCCTTGAGCCTTTCGGCCAGACGGTCGACCTCCTCCTGATTCGCGTTCAGCTGTACGGCGAGGGCCTCGTCGGAGTATCCCCACCCCTGGAGCGTCCGCAGCGCCTCGAGCATCAGGGCGGTCTGGGCCGCCGTGAGGCGTGTCCTGAACAACCCCTCGGCCTCGGTCATCTTGATCAGCGTTCTCATACCGGTCTGTCCTACTCAGCTGGACGGAAGTGGATCGAACTTCTCGAGGAACTTCTGCTTGGCCATTCGGTACCCGTGGATGTACCTGTCCTTGATGATGACGAGCACCCCCTTCGCCTCGTCGAAGGCGACGGGGTTCTTGGTGGTGGGGTCGATGTGGGTGGCCTTGCCCCGCCACTTGGCCCAGTACTTGGCAAGTTCTTCGATGTTCGTGCCGATGCCGGGGATGGCGTGGTCGATGGCGTTCTTCGTCGGCTTTCCATCCGGCCCCTTCTCCTGCATCTTGCCCCAGTTGTACTCGACGCCGTCGGTGACGTCGCTGCCGTATCTTTTGTCGAGGTCCTCCAGCTTCTCGAAGGGAAGGTCTCCGATATCCCAGTCGAGGTCACAGACGTCGTCGGCAGCTGCACGGGCGAGGGACTTGCCCGCGCAGGGCGGCAGGTCGGGGTCCTTCCTGGCCCTCTCGATGAGGTCCCGGAGCTTCGTCAGCGTCCGCTTGCCCTTCGCGGACGCCTCGAGGAACTTGGTGATCCCCGCGGTGACCCTGGCGACTGCGACGGTGAGAGCTGGGAGCTTGAGCACCACGACGGCAACACTGGCGGCGTTGATCAGCGTCCACAGGCATGCTTCGATGTCGCCCTTGGTGAAGCAGGTCTTCGCATCGGTGTAGCCGACGACATCGAGGATGATCTCGCCGCCGTTGGCCTTGATCCAGTCGAGCACGTCCTGAGCCGTGGCGTCCTTGGCGACCCGCCACTCATCAACACAGCTCTGGCCGCAGAGGCGCAGCAGGATGGCCTCTTCTTCGCTCGACAACTCGGCACCGGTGTCGACGGCTCCTTCCGTCCGCTCGGCGCGTGCGGCCTCGATCCGTTGTCTCAGGGCCTCCTCGGCGCGCGTTGCCGCCTCGTCGGCCTCGACGGCACTGGCCTGCGCGTTCGCGGCTGCCGCCTCTGCTCTGACGGCGGCCTCCTCCGCGTACTGGGCGATGCTGTCGGCGCTGTCGGCATCGCTCTGGGTGGCATCTGCCGCGCTGTGAGCGCCCTCGGCGTCCAGCCTTGATGGACAGTTTCTGGCCGCAGGTCAGGGGGCGGCTCCGGGCTGCCTTGCGGCCGACGATCACCGCCAGCTCGGCGTCGGTCTCGCTGCTGGCGAGGCCGACCAACCCCAGGTCGGCAGTGGCTCCGAGGCCCGCCGCCGCAGCTTGGCGGTGAGGAGGTCGTGGCGGCAGGCGGTGATCTCCGAGGTCCGTCCGGGCCGGGCTGCGGAGACTCACAGCAGTCGGCCACGGTCGTCGGTGAGCGCGATCACGGGCAGGTCGTCGCATTTATCCGTGAGCTCAGACGCAAGGCTGCCAGGTCTCATGCCGTGACAGGCCACGGCGAGCCGGCCTCTTGGCCCGGCGGCGATCCTTGGACGTGCGTGTCACGGAGCGCCCCATGGGGACCAGTTGGGGACCAGACGGTGTCCGCGCACCTGAACGGCGCGCACGACACCACACGCTGCGCCCCTGATTTCTGGACTTATGTGCAGACAAAAGGGATGACCCCTACTCCTGGGGGTCAAGGGGTCGCAGGTTCAAATCCTGTCGTCCCGACTCGAGAGAGTCGTGGTTCAGGGCCGGTTCCGGAGAAATCCGAGACCGGCCCTTGATCATTACCGGGGGTCATGAGCGATCATCCGGACGCGGACGCATAGGTGTCAGCCATCGAGCTGACTGCCGCTGTCCTGGGAGTGGCTGGGGCATCGGTCCGGCGAGCCCCGGTCGTCGTCCCGTGGCTCGGCGAATTCTTGTGATGCCCGGTCTGTGATCATGGGGCCCCCGGAAGGTGAGGGGCGCCGGACGTCTATGAGCTGGCGTGCTGGTAGTTTCGCGCCCGTGATCGTGTACCCGCTGTGGCATGTCGGCCACCAGAACGAGGCCGGCGACGACGGCTCGACCGTGCACGTCGACGAGAGTGGTGTGTTCTGTGACGAGTCGGATGGCGACGACGTGAAACTGCTCGGTATCTACTCAACGCTTGAAGGCGTTGAGGACCGTATGCATCAGGCTCGACTGCTACCGGGCTTCCGCGATGAACCGGAGTGTTTCCACTCCGACCCCTATGAGCTCGATCAGGATGATTGGATCGAGGGCTTCGTTCGAGTTCCGCCGGGCGACCAGGACCGTGGGCAGAGCCTCGGAGGGCCGCCGTTGCGTGGTGGCTCCGGTGTTGCGGATGACTCAGGCTTCCGGACGGACAGACGGATCGGGCGGTGAGAAGCCGAGCCGCTCGGCCACCTTCACCGACTGGTAGTTGCCCGGCCTCATGAGGGCGGTGAAGTATGCAGCCTCAAGGTTGGCAAAGCCCCAGTCCAAGCAGGCTTGGGCTGCCTCGGTTGCGTATCCGCGTCCCCACCGCTCCGCCTTGAGGGGCCACCCCAACTCGATTTCGTCAAACTGCTGCCAGTACTGCAGGCCACTTCGGCCGATGAACTCACCGCTGGACCGAAGCTCCACGGCGCACAGGCCGTGACCCCGCGCTGCCCACTGCTGCTCAACTTCGGCGAGCCGTTCCGGTGCCTGCTGTTGAGAGAACCTTCCAACGAATCGATTGACCCTCGGATCTGCATGGAGCCCGACGAACGCGTGGACGTCCGAGGTCTCAAGGGGTCGCAGATAGAGCCGCTCCGTCTCGATCACGCCTCAGAGGATAGATCTCGCCACCACCCGGACCGAAGAGGTTCAGACACGTCACGCAGGTGGCATCGCCACAGCATGTGTGTCAGAACCCGAGTAGTGACGTCGGGCGGTGAGCCTGAGTGTTTGACTGGCCTGTATGACATCGACTCTGGGTGTGTCTCGGCCCGACCAGGCTGCCTACATGCTGCGGGCTGCTGCCGGTGAAGCCGGACGGTCGTACAAGCGGCAGATGCTGGACTTGTTGGATGTCCAGGCGGGCCAGACCGTTCTGGACGTGGGGTGTGGCCCTGGCACCGATCTGCCGGTGTTGGCAGATCGTGTCGGGGGCAGCGGCAGAGTAATCGGCGTGGACCGGGACCCGGTCATGCTCACCCAGGCCCGCGCACGCACGCACGGCCTGCAGCAGGTGGAGATTCGCGAAGGTGACGTGCACGCCCTTCCCGTCGAGCCGAACACGGTGGACCGGGCCAAGATCGACCGTGTGTTGATGCATGTCGCCGACCCCGCAGACGCTCTTGCGCAGCTCCATCGTGCGACTCGCCCACTTGCCCGCATCGGCCTTGCCGAGCCCGACTGGGACACCCTGATCGTCGATGCCGAGGACCTCGAGACAAGTCGGGCCTTCACCCGCTACACCACTGCAGAAGTGGTCCGCCACGCAACCATCGGACGCAGCCTCGCGCGCCTTGCCGAACTGGCAGGCTTCCAGGTCGAAGCGGTACTCGCCACAACACCGGTCTTCCGTGACTTCCAGGAGGCGGACCACATCCTGGGCCTTGGCCGCAATATGCAGAAAGCTATCGACGACGGCCACATCGATCGAGACCGCGGCCATGGCTGGTTCGCCGGCCTTCCCCGGGGGCCGTTCTACGCCTCGTTCACTCTCGTCAGCGTGATCTGTTCCCGATGATGCAACCGGGCTGAGGGGGGACGGGTGACTCGTGACTTCCTGCGGATGACTGGGACGGCCGCTTGTCTGCCCACAAGAGGAGTCGAAGTCCGTACGGGCATGATCCCGAACGGATCTGTCAATGAGCGACGAAGGGCCATCCGGTTGGCGAATGGGGCTGTCGTCGGCCGCTGTCGGACGGCCAGGTGCCAAACCCGCACTCTCACTACGCATGTCGGAGTCTCGGTGGCGGCTCGGTTCTCTGTGAGGGGGGATTCCTTGCGGCGCCCGTCTCACCTCACGTCGGCCGTCACGGATGGGTCGGCGCTGCGGGGGTGACGTCAGACGGGCCAGGGGTGGAGTTCTGGGACGGTGACCGGCTCGTCTTCAGTGGACGGGGCGGAAACTCGGCGTGCAACAGGGGTGTTGCGCAACCCGCCCTGCGTCACTCCATGACGTCGGATCGCCAATGATGACGTCATATTACTTGTGGTGACGTCAGATCTGACGCTATGGTGACGTCATGGATCTGGCGCCGTTTGTTGCGAGCCTCAACCGTGCAGTCGCCGCTGCCGGTACAGCGGGAGGAGAGGAGGCGGAGGCCTTTCTGGAACGATTCGCCATCCCCCTGGAGTCGGCGATCCGGCTCACCCTGCTGGAGGTGGTGTCAGCCGCGGCCGACGAGATCGCCGGGGGCATGAAGCCGGGCACGGTGGACGTGGTTCTCCGGGGGACCGACCCCGGTTTCAGTGTCACGCTCCCGGTGGACGAAACCACCCACTCCACCGCGGTCGGTCCGGCTCCGGCCGCGTCCGCGCCCACCCCACCCGTGGGGGACGGTGCGATGGCGCGGGTCACCCTTCGGATTCCCGAGTCCGTCAAGCTTCAGGTCGACGAAGTCGCGGGCCTGGAAGGGCTGTCGGCGAACGCATGGCTCGCCCGTGTCGTCACTGCTGCTGTGGGCGGTGCCGCAACCGGCCCCGGAGGTGGCATACGGATCGGCCAGGGATACTCCGGCTGGTCCCGCTGAGAGCCGGATTCGATGTAGCGGACGGGCTCGCCGCGCGGCCCCTGGGCAGTCGCCCGAAGCGCACTTTTGGACAGCTCAGAAAGGCATGTGGCATGCCCACTTTCGACACACCCGACCCGATCTCCGTTCAACTCAGCATCGCCGCCGGAGACGTCGAGTTCCGGGCCGGTGACCGCACGGACACCGTGGTGGAGGTCCGGCCGAGCAACAGCAATGAGGCCAGTGCCCGGGCCGCCGAGGAAACCGAGGTCGACTACAGCGGCGGTAAGTTGCAGATCCGCGGCCCCAGGCCGCGGCGCAGACTCTTCGGTAAGCAGAGGCACGCCGAGACCACCAGCGACGAGTCGATCCATGTCATGATCGCTTTGCCGGCCGGCTCCCGGATACAGGGCGACGCGGCCGTCGGATGTGTCGACGGACAGGGGCAGCTCGGCGCCTTCCGGTTCGAGTCAGGATGCGGCGACATCAGCCTGGAGGAGACCGCGGGGCTCCGCCTGGAGGCAGGGCTCGGCAACGTCACGATCAAGCGTGTTCTGGGAGACGTCGACGTCACCGTGGCGCAGGGCAAGCTGCGCATCGCGGACATCGGAGGTTCCGCCACGATCGAGAACCTCAGCGGCGTCACCAAGGTCGGCCACGTCGCGCGCGGTCTGACGCTGAGGGCGACGAACGGTGACGTCTCGGTGGGCCGGGCGGACGGTGACGTCAAGGTCAAGAACGCCAACGGTGACGTCCACGTCAGCGAAGTCACCCGAGGATCCGTCACGCTGGAAACCGCCCACGGCTCGATCGAGGTCGGTGTCCACGAGAGCACGGCGGCGCACGTGGACGCCCACGCCCTGGTGGGCGGTGTACGTAACGCCCTGGATTCCGCCGACGGGCCCGGGGCGTCCGAGGAGACCGTCGAGCTGCACCTGCGCACTCTGGTCGGCCAGATCGACATCCACCGATCCTGACGGAGCCCACCCCCACACATCGGAGAACCCCGCGGTCGGCACACCCTGTAGGGCATCATCCGCGGACTGGTCGCCGACGGCGTCACGATATTCCTCACCACTCAGTACCTGATGGATCGCCGCGTTCGGGGCCCAAGAGCCCGGAGGCGACAACGCCGCATGTCGCCACTGAAGTTGCCGCCGCTGGTCAGCAGCGCCTTCGTGTCGGCGGACTCGATGCCGGCGGCTGTGTGCCTGTTCGCCGAGAACCAGCCCTTCACACCCATCATCGACACGCTGCGGGGTCTCCTGACGGGGCAGCGGGATCGACAACAGCGGCTACCTCGCTCTCGGGTGGATGATCGGCACCCTCTGGGGCAACTTCCTCCGGGTCGGCTTCCTCCGGGTCGGCTTCCTCTGGGTCAGGACGGCCCTCCACCGCCGTGAAGGCAGCTGATCGGCACCTTCCCTTCGCGCCGTAACGAGCAGCCACCGGGCTGCGACTTCTTCCGCACGTGTGCGTGTGCGTCGGACGGCCGGGACCTGGTGGCCGCAGTCGACGGAAGGCGTCGGACATCGGGCACCCCCGAAGTGTCTGCCCGCCTCCGGGGAAGGCCCGCACCGGTCGGGCGGTCCCCTGTGGGGGTGGCCCGTACGACGTGGCGGAGGGGGCCCGGACTCGTTGTCAGTGGGGGCGCCTAGAGTCTTTTCCACTGGTCACGGTGCGTTGCCGTGGACGGGTTTCATCAGCGTGCCGCCAGTTCGGCGGCCGTCCGGACCAACGGGGAGAACAGCGCATGGGGTGGGTTCCGGCGGGCGACTACGAAGTCGCCCTGGAGGCGGGCAAGGTGGTCTGCCGCAACGGGAAGGGCCGACGGCTGAAGTCCGTCCCGGCCAGATTGAAGGAAGACCCGGCGGTCGTTGGACTCCGGCAGTTGACGGAGTGGCTGGAACGCCACGAACGCCAGTGCCTGACCGACGTCGAGCAGTGGATGGTGCGTTCGTTGCCCGTCCCCACGGCTGTGCTCGCCCGGGTCTGGCCCGACCCGGCGTGGCAGGTGGCCCTGCGGGACGTGGTGGTCACCGGCGCGGACGGTGGGGTCGCCGGATTCCTGCGCGACGTGGACCCCGACCGCGGCCTCGGACTCGTGGACCTGGACGGTGACACGGTCCGCATCACCCCGGACGTCGTCAGAGTGCCCCACCCCGTCCTCCTCGACGATCTCGACGAGCTGCGGGAGTTCGCCGTCGAACTGGGAGTGAGTCAGAACGTGGAGCAGCTGTTCCGTGAGGTGTGGCGCCGCCCGCCGGGTCTCGCCCCGGACACCACCTCCGTGGACACCTACGCCGGAGGCGTGTTCAAGGAACTGCGCTTCCTGCACGGCCGTGTCACCCAACTCGGATACCGGTCGCGCGGTGGATACGCGGTCTGCCCCGTCGTCGAGGACGGCGCCACCACCGAGGCGCGCATCTGGATCGGCGAGCACGACGGATACGACGAGTACGGCACCGAGACGGGCCCCCTCGGCTGGACCGAGCCCGCGGGGCGCGCGCTGACCGCCGCAGAGATCGGCCCGGTCGCGTGGTCCGAGGGCATGCGCATGGCGGCGGCGCTCTACGCCGGCCGCGACGTGGAGAACGAGGAGCGGGCGGCATGAGCACGATGACGACGAACACCGACACGACCACGTCGGCATCGGACGCGGCGTCCCTCCACGCCCAGGCCCCGGTCGGGAGCACCACTACCCCCTCCGCCGACGAAGCCCGCACGGCGGCCCTGCTGGACGCGGGCACGATCCTTCCGGTCGGCACCACCGACCGGGACGACGCCGACGCGCTGACCGCGCGCACCTACACGCACACCGCCCTCGGTGACCGCCCCGTCGTCCGGCTCGTTCCGGGCACTCTCGGGGAAGCCGAGGACCTGGCCCTGGAGTTCCTGGGGCTGGCCCGGGCCACGGAGGCCTCCGTCGTGGGCCAGGTGCGCCGCGAGACACTGGGCTTCCCGGCCTGGGCGCTGGTCAACGACCCGGCCAACGGGCACCATGCCCTGGCCCTGGTCAAAGACATCGAACGGCTGGGCCGGCAGGCCAGGACCCGCGCCGGAGCGGCCAAGGAGGGCTTCGACGCACTCGGCACCCGGCTCGGCCGGGCCGTGCCCCACTTCCTCCCCACCTACTACGAGCAGGTGGCACGCCTCTTCCTCCAGGCCGAGAACACCACCTACGCCGCCTCCTTCTTCGGTAAGGCACGCGAGGCCGAGCGGGTGCACGGGCTGGTCGTGGACGAGGACCGGCAGCGGGCCGTCTTCCTGGAATTCGCCTTCGCCGGTGCGCTGACCGTCAAGGCACTGCGGCAGTACGTGCGGGACCTGGTGGCCCGGCTCGCACCGGCGGACGCCTGGACACAGTTCCGCCGCCTGCTGGTCGAGCGATGCGCGGCCGGAATGCCGCCGTACGCGGCGCTGCCGCAGGACGTGCGCGCGCTGGTCAAAGCCGCCGGGCTGGACCGCGACACCGCCGAACGCGAGCTGGTGGCCGATCTGATCGGCTCGCCCGGAGTCGTCCGGGCCCCCGCCTCGTTCTGGGGGGCCTACCGCTCCGCGCTCATCGCCCTCGCCCGACGGGATGCGGTTGTGCGGGGCCGGCTCCTCGGCTTCTTCCCGGAGACCTTCAGTGAGGGCGGCCGGGACGAGGACGGTGAACCCGGCTGGCTCGCGTTGCTGGCCGAGTCCGGTGCCGAGGAGTTGCTGACCGCCCTCCCCGACACCTCCGGCGACGCTCCCTCCGACCGGCCCGCCTCCCCGGCGGACTGGCTCGCCCGCTGGGAGGCACACCGACGGCACAACAGGGTCACCTCCGGCCGCAGCCCGCAGACCCTCGACCTGGTCACGCGGATGGCGGACCGGTTGCGTGCCGACGGGCGCCCCGTCGAGCTGTTCCAGGGCCGCTGGCAGCGCACCGCCGACCTTGACCTCCTCGACCTCTGCCTGGCCTCCGGCATCCCCGTCGCCGAGCCGGACGACCAGGACACGCGCACCACACAGTCCCCCGGTGTCCCGGTCGGTCCATGGCTCACCGACACCGCGCCCGGCGCGCGGGATCTCGCCGCCGTCGCCGAACGTCCGGCCTTCCGCGCTCTCCTGAGCCGGGCCGTGGGCGACCTCGGTGGCGGACGCGGTCAGCGACTGGACGACGCCGACCTGGCGAGGCTGGCGGAGCACCCGGTGCTCTCCGGAATCCTGCGGGAATGGCTGACCGCCCGCGCCGAGGAGTACACGGCCGCACGTGGGCTGCCCGGGCTGAACACCGCGCTCAACCGGCTCTCCGCGTTCCGTACCGTGGTCGCGGACGTCGCTCCGGAAGCAGTGCGGCTTCTCGAAGGCCATGACGTCGTGCCGCTCCTCGCCGCCACCCTGCGTACCGGTGTCCTCGACGAACTGGGCTGGCCCGCGCTCGACGAGACCTACGCCGAACTGGCCGCAGAGGCCGCGGCCGTACGCCGGCGGCGCAATCGACCGGAGACGGTCGGTGTCACGGGTGCCTGGCCCGCCCTGATCCTGAACACGCTCGAACGGGCCGTCGTCATCGGCCCGGATGGCGTTCTGCTGCGGCACACCCTGCGACTGCCCGCCACCGTCGACCACTGGCGGACGCTCGCACTCCGTTACGTCGACGGTGAGTTGCTGGTCATCTGGTGGGAGGACGGCAAACAGCTCGGGTACTGGTCGCACCGCCCGGCCGAGATATTCACGGTGGGCGGCGAACAGATCCCCCGCTGGGGCGGCTCCGGCCCCTCGGACGAGGTCTGCCTGCCCCTGCCCGGCGGCGGCCGCGCCACCGGCGGCAAGGCCCTGCACGCGGGCGACACCTCCCTCCCGCCGCAGCGCGCCGTGATCTCCGACGGCACCGGTCACTGGCGGGAAGGCCACCAGGGCACACAGCGGGTATGGCTGGAGTACGACCCGGCCGGCGGCACGCACGGCCGCGCCTCCCTCCCGGCATTCCTCCGCTCCGGGGTGCAGGACGGCACCCGGCTGCTCACCGAGCACTGCCAGGTGCTGCCCCTCCAGCCCGGTCTGGAGACGACCCCGTTCGGCACGGACGGCACGGTCCTGGGCCGCTGGGTCCGCAGCACGATCACCGAGCCCGGCAGGGCCGTCCCCGCCGACGGCCACCGGATCGTTGCCGGTACGCCCGACGGCCACACGGTCACCCTGCCGTACCCGTTGCCCGGCGGCGGTTCCTCTGTGCCGCTCGGCGCCCTCACTCTGCCCGGCGGGTCACGGCCGGTCGTGGCCCTGCACCACCGCTCCGTCGTCGCCCACCCGTTGGACACGGACGGCACCGGTGGCAGCTTGTGGTCCGTCACCCCCGACTCCTCCGGTGGGAACGACGCGGCGGGCACCCCCTACGTGCCTCCCGTCGCCTACTGGCACGCCATGCGCCCGAGGGACGAGCGGGGTTCCACCGCCCTGAGAAACCTGACGGACGAGCGGGCCGGGGAGCTGCTCAAGGACGTCGCCGTCGCGGTCACCCGGTACCTGGAGGCATCGCAGGCCGTCGAGGAGTACACCGGGCCCTCGTCGCGGGAGCTGAGCCAGGAGGCCGTCGCCAGGGTGCTGCCCGAGGTCTCCGACGCACGGCTCCTCGCGGGCGTCACCGCGTTCGTCCGGAACGCCGTGGACCGGGCTGTCGCAGTCTCCCGGTACCTGGACCCACCCGAGCCCGTGCAGCCCGCCACCCCCCGGTACACCGCCCGCACCCAGGGCATGTTCTTCGACCACGAGCCCGAGCACGGCGACGACACGACCCTGCGGAACGCCACCGCCTGGGGCAGCGAGCAGATGCACGGCGGCTGGTGGGGCTCCGGGAGCCGATGGACCGCGATCAGGCAGATCCTCGCCGTCAACCACGTCCTCGGCGGCGAGCCGGCGTTCGGCCCACCCACACCGTCCAAGGTCCAGTTCACCCCCACGGACGGCTGGCAGCGGGACGAGTACACCGTGCCGAGCTGCGCCACGGCCTGGACCGGGCTCCTCGCCAAGCTGCCCGAGCTGGCCTACAGGGCCGCCTCGGCGACCACGTCCCCCGAGCACCGCACCGGGCTCCTCGTGCTGTTGGAAACGCTCGCCGCAGGCCCGCTGGCCGACCCGGCGGGCAAGATCCGGCAGGTGGAGCTCATCGAGCCGCTCGCTGCCGGGGGGTCCACAGGGACGGGAAACCCGGAGGTCGTGCACCGCCTCGGCCAGGTGCTGCGCAAGGGTGCCCGTACGGTCGTGATCCTCGACGACCGCGGGCAGAACTCCCGGGGCGACGCGGCATGCTGGTTCGCCCTGGACCACGACCCGACCGGCGTTTTCGGTCCTGTACCGGGCTTCACCCTGGACCGCGAGCGCGTCCATCGGCAGGGCATCGACCGTGATCGGCTCACCAGGCTCACCGCCCTGGTGCGGGAGCGGGGCCCGGCACCCTGGCGCCCGGAGGCCGCCGAGGCGTTCCACGCGGCCACCGGAATCGGACCTCTCCAGTCCGCCGCCCTGCTGTCGGCAGCTGTCGAGGAGCCCGGCGCCGAGTCGCTCGCGGTTCTCGGGTTGAAGCCACGTGCCTTCGAAGCGGCCAGGGCAAGGCTGGACGCACTGCCCCGCGACGACCGGCACGCCCTGCTCCGAGCGCTGCTGCCCGCGGACCCGGCCGAGCTGTGGTCCACGGGCCCCGACGTCCGGGCCGCCACGGACGTCTGGCAGGAGCGCCTGACCTCCCTCGTCCTCGTCCCCGAGGAACTGGACCTCGACCTGTCGGGCACCACCTTGCGCGCCGTCGACCTGATCCTCAACACGGGCTCCCGGACCTGGCTCGCCCACGGCACCGCCGTCCAGGACGGCACGGGTCGCCCTGGCCTGCGCCGGGTAGGTGCACGCGATGCGGTCTCCTCCGCCCTGACCGCCCTGCGCACCCTCGCCTATACACTGCCGTACGGGCACCCCCTGCGGGCACACCTGCCCGTCGGGCTCGCGGCCCTGCGCGAGAGCCTCGCCGAGCCGGACCTGGTGCTGGACCTCGGTCTGCACTGGACCGAGTCGGGCGGCTCCCTCGGCTCCGCGGTCCGAGCTGCCCACGGGCTCCCGGAGTCGGGCGGCGCCGACGCCGATGGTCTGGTCCGAGCCGGCACGGCGCTGCTCCTCGTCCCCGGTTACGGCAGCAACGAGAAGCTGCTGGTTCGCCCGGCCGGTCTGGCGGGTCCCGACGACCCCGCGTTCGGCCTCGTCGAGGGCACCGTCGGCCTTCACGGCACCAGCGATATGTCCGCCCTGCGCGCGCTGCTGGGCGAGGAGACCGAGGCCTTGGCCTCGGCGGGTGCCCCCGACGGCTCCCCGCACCACCCGGCCCAGGACCCGACGCGTGCGGTGCCGGATCTGGTGGCCGAGGCCGCTGAGGCCCTCGGCCTGAGCGCGGACGCAGCCGCCCTCTACCTGATGCTGCTCGCCCTGCCCGACCCGACGGACCGCAACTGCGTCCGCTGGACCGAGTGGAAACCGGCACGGGTCAAGAAGGCCCGGACGGAACTCGCCGCCACCGGCCTCGTCGTGGAGGCGAAGCGCTCCCGAGCCGGCCGTACCCTGTTCCTCCCCTGCGGCTGGCTCGAACGCGGGGCCCCCGGACTGCCGCTGGAGACCTGGAAGGAACGCCTGTACCCCGTGGCCAGGTCCGCCCGGACCCTGCCCCACCTCCCCGTGCCCGCGCTGTTCGCAGCCGCCTGGGCACGGGTCCGCGACGGCGACGCCCCCGCCTTCGAAGAACTGGACACCCGCGCACCCCGGAAGGGCCGTCGCCGATGACGAACGACACCACGACCACCGTGGACAGCACCACCACGGGCGGCGTCCGTGACCAGGCGACGGTGCCCGGTCATGAGCACCGCCAGGTGACACCGCCCGAGGACCGGTACACCACCGAGCTGGCCTTCCTCGCCGCCCACGACGCCGGGCCCCGCCCACCCGGCTGGCTGCTCACCCCGCGCGCCGTCGTCACCTTCGTGATGGGCAGTGCGGGCGAGGCACTGAGCCTGCCGAAGGACGCCCGGCCCGGAGCCGGGGTGCCGCGTCGCCTGCTGATCGAGCAGAAGTTCGTCGGCGAACGCGCCCTGGTCGAACGCTGCGTGGTCACCCTGGCCGGAGAGCGGGGACTCCTCCTCGTCGGCGAACCCGGTACCGCCAAGTCCATGCTCTCCGAGCTGCTTTCGGCGGCTGTCTGCGGAACCAGCGCGCTCACCGTGCAGGGCACCGCGGGCACCACCGAGGACCAGCTCAAGTACGGCTGGAACTACGCGCTGCTGCTCGCCCAGGGCCCCACCGAGCAGGCCCTGGTGCCCTCCCCGGTACTCGCCGCCATGACCCGGGGGGCCGTCGCCCGCGTCGAAGAGGTGACCCGCTGCCTGCCGGAGGTCCAGGACGCCCTCGTCTCACTGCTCTCCGAGCGGCGGATCGCGGTACCCGAACTCGCGGGTGGCAGGGGCGCCCAGATGCACGCGGCCCCCGGGTTCACCCTCATCGCCACCGCCAACCTGCGGGACAAGGGCGTCTCGGAGATGTCCGCCGCACTGAAGCGGCGCTTCAACTTCGAGACCGTGGGCCCCATCGGGGACGTGGACACCGAGATCGCGCTCGTCCGGCGCCAGTCGCGGGCGGCCGTCGAACGCGTGGGCGCCGCCTACCAGGTGGACGGCGCGGTCCTCGAAGCCCTTGTCACCGCTTTCCGGGACCTGCGCGAAGGCCGCTCGGCGGAGGGCTGGGAGGTCGAGCGCCCCTCCACGGTGATGAGCACGGCGGAGGCGGTCTCCGTCGCGGGCGCCATGGGCCTGGCCGCCGCCTACTTCCCCGGCGACCGGGACCTGCTCTCCCTCCTGCCCGGCCATCTCCTCGGCGTCGTCCGGAAGGACGACCCCGCCGACGCGGCACGGCTCCTGGGTTACTGGGACGGACCGGTACGCAGGCGCGCGGAGCAGGGGTCGGCCACCTGGCGCGCTCTGTGGGACCTGCGCGCGGTGCTGGAGAACTGACGGATGAGAGAGTCCACCATCCCCCGGACGCGGCCCACCCCCGAGGTGTCGCCCACCACCGGTGGGCCGGTCGCTTCCCCGGCGCAGGTCCCGGAGACCGGCCCCGTCACCCCGGAGGCCGCGGTGGCGGCCCTCGCGGCGACCGGACCCGGGTCACCGTTCCTGATCGGGGTGCGCCACCACGCGCCCTCGCTGGCAGCCGTCCTCCCGGCACTGCTGGACGCGGCGGCCCCCGACGTCCTCCTCGTCGAGCTGCCCGCCGAGTTCCAGCCCTGGCTGAGCTGGCTCGCCCACGAGGAGACCGAGGCCCCGGTGGCGCTGGCCGCCGTGCCCGCCGACGGGTCCGGGACCGGCTCGGCAGGCGAACGAGGGCCTGCCTTCTACCCGTTCGCGGACTTCTCGCCCGAACTGGTGGCACTGCGCTGGGCGGCGAGAAACGGGATCCCGGCTGTGGCCTGCGATCTGCCACTGGCCGACCGGGCATGGGCGGGGGGCGGTCCCAACATCCCCGCCCCTGTCCCCGGAGCCGACTCCGCGCCCGTGCCGGGGGAGGGGCACGGGCTGTCCGCCGCGCTCCGGTCCCGGCTCACCGGCAGGGACGGCGACGACCTGTGGGACAGGCTGGTGGAGGCCCTCGCGCCCGGTTCGACACCCGAGGCGCTCCGCCGTGCCGCCCTGCTCACCGGCTGGGCACTGCGCCACGAGGCCGAGGCGCGGGGCGGGGTGAACGGCACGGACCTGGTGCGCGAGGCATGGATGCGCGGACAGGTCGCCGAGGCCCTGGCGAGCGGGCGGCGTCCCGCCGTGGTGGTGGGAGCCTTCCACACCCCGGCACTGCTGCCGTCCGCCGCCCAGGACCCCGCACCGAACGCGTCCCCCGCCGGGGCCCCCGCACCGGACGCGTCCGCCGTCGCGTCCGAGCCGGGCGCGGACGGCAACGTGAACGGCGCTCCCCGGACATCGGCCTGCACGGTCTCCCTGGTCCCGTACACGTACCCGCTGCTCGACTCGCGGTCCGGCTACCCGGCCGGCATCCGCGACCCGGAGTGGCAGCACACCGTCCTGGACGCCGCCGGAGATCCGGCCGCGTTGCACGAGGCGCTGATCCGCACCGCTGTCCGGGTCTGCGCCACCCTGCGCGACCTGGGCCACCCCTACGGCCCGGCGGACGGCCGGGAGGTCGTCCGGGTGGCCGGTGATCTGGCCCGCCTGCGCGGCCTGCCCGCCCCCGGCCGCGGCGAACTCCTAGAAGCCGTGCAGTCGGTGCTGGGGCGCGGCGAGACCTACGGCACGGGCCGCGCCGTCGCACAGGCCCTCGAACGCGTACTCGTCGGAGCCCGCACAGGACGGCCCGCCCCGGCCGCTCCGCGCGGCGGCCTGGGCCCGGCCGTCGAGGCCGAGACCGTGGCCCTCTCACTCCCGGGCCCGGAGGACACGCACGAGAAGACGCGAGACCTCCGGCTCGACCCGGCGCGCTCCACGCTGGACCGGCGCCGCGAACTGCTGCTGCGCAGGCTGACGGTGTGCGGCATCCCCTACGCGCAGGAGCAGGGGGTGACCGGCGCGGCGGGCACGGAAGGACTCACGACGCGCTGGCAGGTGCGATGGACCCCGGCGACAGCCGCGATGCTCACCGCGGCCGGGGCCCGCGGCGTCACCCCGGCCCAGGCGGCCGAAGGAGTGCTGCGGCAGCGCCACGCGGCCGAACACGCGGAGGGCGGCACGACGGCCGCCCAGGTGGTCCGCGGCCTCAAGGAAGCCGCTGAATGCGGGCTCCCCGGCCTCGCCGACGAACGGCTGACAGAACTGGCGGCCGTACTCCCCGCGAGCGGCACCCTTCCCGAACTCCTCACAGGCCTCGACCTGCTGGATCGCATGGACGCCGGGCACCTGCCCGGCCTGGTCGCGCCCGATGACCCCTCGACCCCGGACACCACCGGCTCCGCCCGCGCTGCCCGCACCGCGCGCGCGGCCGAACTCCTGACCTCGGCCGCGGTCCGCCAGGTCGACGGCCTGACCGGCTCCGAGGAGCCCGAGGACGCCCGGGCGCTGCTCGAACTGGCCCAGCGGGCCGACCGGGTGGGCGGCATCCGGCTCACCGACGCCCTCGTCCGCCTGGCCGCCGACGGCACTCCGTTGATCGCCGCAGCCGCCGCAGCAGTCAGGGTGCTCACGGGCCACGACGAGGCCGAGGCATTCGGGGGGCGCGTCGCGTCCTGGGTGGACGGAGCCGTGGACAGCACCTCCCGAGCCGCGCTCACCGCCCGTCTCACCGGCGTCCTGACGGTGGCGGGCCCGCTCCTGACCGTCGGCGTCGGAGCCTTGGACCCGTTGCTGCGCCGTGTCGTCGAGCTGGACGACACCGCGTTCCTGGCCCGACTGCCGGCCCTGCGCGGTGGCTTCGACACGCTGAGCCCGGCAGCCCGGGACCGACTGCTGGACACCGTCGAGGAACTGCTGGGCGAACGGGTGGACACCCTCGACGCGGACGATCCGGCCGAGCTGGCTCGCCGAACGGCCGCCGACCTCGCGGCCCGCGAGCTACTGACCGGCCTCGGCCTGCCCGTCCCGCCACCCGTGCACGACGACCGGTTCCCATCGCTGTCCGGCCACCCCGCCGCAACGGGCCCCACCGTCATGGCCGTGACCGCACCAGCCACCGAGGCCAACGCCGCGCGGACCCTCGCACCCGCCGACCGATGGCGGCTCGTGCTCGGCCGGCGGTCCGACCGACTGCCGTCCGGCGTGGCCCGCCTGGCGACCGCTCTGGACGAGCTCTACGGCGCGGGACATGGCGAGGGGTCCCGCAGCGGCGCGCCCGGCTCCGGGCAGGGCGGTGGCCGGGAACCATCGTTCCCCGGCGTCCGCGAGTGGTCGGAGGAACTGGCCGCGCTGTTCGGCCCGGGCGTCCGCGAGGAGGTCCTCGCCGCTGCAGCCGGGACGGGTCGGCAGGACGTTCTCGCCGCAATCGACCCGGCGGCCGTCACCCCCTCCGTGGAACTGCTCCGGACGATCCTGCGGTACGCCGGCGGTCTCCCCGAGGCCCGCCTCGCGGCACTTCGGCCCCTGGTCCGCCGCCTGGTCGACGAACTGACCCGGCAGCTCGCGACCCGGCTGCGACCCGCCCTCACCGGCACCATGCTGGCCCGGCCCACCCGACGCCCGGGCGGCCGGCTGGACCTGCCGCGCACGCTGCGCGCCAATCTGGCCACCGCCCGCCGGTCGGCCGACGGGACGGTCCAGGTGATTCCCGAGAAGCCGGTGTTCCGCAGCCGCGCCCGCCGGTCGGCCGACTGGCGTCTGATCCTGGTCACCGACGTCTCCGGATCCATGGAGGCGTCCACGATCTGGTCCGCGCTGACCGCCTCCGTGCTCGCCGGGGTGCCGACCCTGAGCACCCATTTCCTGGCCTTCTCCACGGAGGTCGTCGACCTCACCGGCCATGTGCACGATCCTCTCTCCCTCCTGCTGGAGGTGAGTGTGGGCGGAGGCACGCACATCGCCGCCGGGCTGCGGCACGCCCGCAGCCTGATCGCGGTGCCCACCCGCACCCTCGTCGTCGTCATCAGCGACTTCGAGGAGGGCGCGCCGCTCGGCGGACTGCTGGCCGAGGTGCGGGCGTTGGTGACCACCGGCTGTCATGTCCTCGGGTGCGCGAGTCTCGACGACGCCGGCCGGCCTCGTTACTCGACCGGCGTCGCAGGGCAGCTCGTCGCCGCCGGCATGCCCGTCGCCGCCCTCAGCCCACTCGAACTGGCCCGCTGGATAGGGGAGAAGACCGCATGAACGCCGCCCCGTTGCCACCCGTCGCGCCGGAGGTCACGGCCACGCTCGTGGAGGACCTTTCCCCCAGGCTCCGTAAGCGGCTGGACGCGGCAGTCACCAAGATCGGCGCCCGCCCGACGCACAGTGACGGGCACACGGTGACGATCGCGGTCGACGACGAGACCGAGCTGCGCATGCACGCCCCGGGCGGCGTGGTGGCCACGACGGACGCCATCACCTGCGGCTGCCTCCTCGCCCCGGCATGCGTCCACCGCGCGGCCGCCGCCTGTGCCGCCCCTGCGGCGGACCCGGCACCGGAGCTCACCGACGGGCCCAACCAGGCGGCCCCCGGTCCCGCCTCCGCGACTGACCCCGCCTCCGCGACCGCCCCTGCCGCGACGGACCCCGGCCCCACCTCCGACCCCGCCTCGCCGCCCGACGCGGCGAGCCCGGCCCAGCGTGCCGCGGCCGACGCCCTGTGGTCGGCGGGCGCCGCCGTGCTGGAGGCCGGCGTGGACGGGGCCGGCGCCGTCACCCAGGCCGCCCTCCTCCGCGCCGCGCACACCGCACGGCTCCGGCAGCTGCCGCGGGCCGCGGGCGCCGCGCTGTCCGTCGTCACGTTGCTCCGTGCGGCACGCACCGGGGACCCGTCCTACCGCACCGCCGAGCTCGTCACGGCCCTGGCCGAACTCCTGGGTACCGCACGCCGGGTGGGGACGGCTGCCGGGGCCGAGCTGGCCGCCGTCAGAGGCCGCGCGCGCCGTCCGTACAGCCCGGACGGTTCGCTCCGCCTGTACGGCCTGTTCACCGAACCCGTCGTCACCGACTCGGGGCACGGCGGCGTCCGCACCTGGGTCGCAGGGTCCGACGGCCGCCTCTGCACGGTCGGCGACGTGGCACCCGGTGGTGTCGGGCGCGCCCTGGGCGTGGCCGATCGGGCCGTGCGCCTGGGGGACAGCGCACTCACCCACCGGGAGCTGGGCCGGGCCGGTCTGGCGGTCTCAGGGGCGACTGTCTCGCCGGACGGCAGACTGGGCGCGGGAAAGGGCGTCAAGGCCGTTACCGCCCGGGGCGTGGCGTGGACGGAGCCGCCGCTCGCCGCCCTGTGGGAGACGCCGCCGTCCGAACAGGCAGCCCGAGCCCTGCGGTCCACCTCCCGCTACGCGGACCCGGAGGGCGGCGGCAGCGATCTGCTCTTCCTGGACGTCGAACTCCTCGGATTCGTCAGGGAGTCGGGAGGCACCTGCCTGCTCGCGCTGTGCGAGGGAGGCATTCCGGTCCGGCTCACCGTCGCTGATGACGACCCCGCGCTGGCTCACCGAGACAACCTGATGCTGCTGGCCAGGGCACCGGGGACATGGCTGCGGATTATCGGCCGCCTGGTGCCCGCCCCCCACCCCCGGCTCACCCTCCTCGCCTGCTCGCACCCCACCGGCGAGGGCACGATCGACCTCGGTCTCGACCGCCTGAGCCGCGCCGATCTGCCGGACCCGGCTGCCCCCCTGCACCCCGCCCCGTCCCAGCCCGGAGGGCCCGGCGCGCATTCGCCCCTGTACCTCCTCGAGCGCCGGGTCGAACAGGCGGTCCCGGCGGGCCGCACCGCCCTCGGCATGCTCGGTGACGTCACTGCCGAAGCCCTCCGCGTCCGCCGCGCGGGCCTCCCCACGGCCGCCGGACTCCTCACCGCCCTGTGCGCCTCGGCGTCCCGACGCGATCGCGATCTGTTCGGCCGCCTCCTTCCTGCCGACACCGACGGCTTCGCCACCTGCTGGCTTACCGCCGCCCGATACACGGCTGCCGTGTCCGAGTCCCTGTGTGTGGCAGCCTGGGAACCGACGCAAGCCCGATGACGTCGCCTGTTCCCGCCGTCCACGTGCGCGCTGCGCGCCTTCGAATTCCGCCAATGGGAAGATCAATCGGCTTTACCAGGAACAGCCCGCCGGTCCGGCACGGTTGCATCGACCGAGGAGTCGGCGCCGCACGTGTGGAAGACGTGGGGATCACAGGGCCGGCCGTCCCACCAGGGTCCGGGCCACACCACCGCGCGTGTTCCGCCGGGCACCCGGACCGATACGTATGTCTGCAGGAGGAACGTTCATGACTGACCGGCCGTTGACGCTCATGGCAGTGCACGCCCACCCCGACGACGAGGCCACCGGAACCGGAGGGGTCCTCGCGAGATACGCGGCGGAAGGCATCCGCACCGTCCTCGTCACCTGTACCGACGGCGGTTGCGGGGACGGAGCGGGAGGTGTCAAACCGGGTGATCCCGGGCATGACCCGGTGGCAGTCGCCGCCATACGCCGCAAAGAACTCGAGGCGAGCTGCGACGTCCTGAAGATCAGCGATCTTGAGATGCTGGACTATGCCGACTCCGGAATGATGGGCTGGCCGAGCAACGACGCCCCCGGATCCTTCTGGAGCACCCCCGTGGAGGAGGGCGCTGTCCGGCTCGCGGAACTCATGCGGCATTACCGGCCCGATGTGGTCGTCACCTATGACGAGAACGGCTTCTACGGACACCCCGACCACATCCAGGCCAACCGCATCACGATGGCGGCGCTGGAGATGACCGACCTGGCACCGAAGGTGTACTGGACGACCATGCCTCGCTCGGCGATGCAGAGGTTCGGGGAAACCATGGGCGAGTTCGGTGAGGACATGCCGGAGCCGGATCCCGCCGAGGCCGCCGCGATGGCCGAGATCGGCCTCCCCGACGATGAGATCAGCACGTGGGTGGACACCACCGCGTTCAGCGGCCAGAAGTTCGATGCCCTGGCGGCGCACGCCAGTCAGGGCGAGAACATCTTCTTCCTCAAGATGGGCAAGGAGAGGTTCGGTGAGCTGATGGGCATGGAGACCTTCGTACGTGTCAAGGACGCCACCGGCGCGGCCCTGCCCGAGAACGATCTCTTCGCCGGACTGCGCTGATCCCTCGTCCGACGGGGAGTGGGTAAGGGCCAGGGCCTGGCAGAGTGCCAGGTCCCAGGCCCTGGCAGGGGACGCGGACGTAGGCGGGGAGGCCGGCCTGTCAGGCGGCGTTTCCCGCCGTCGTCCGAGCGGGACCGGGGACCGGGACGGTGCCCGCCTCCTCGGTGGCCGCGGCCTTCGCGGCTACCCCGATTCCGAGCTTGTCGAGGATCTTCTTCTCGATCTCGTCGGCCAGGTCGGGGTTGTCCTTGAGGAACTTGCGGGAGTTCTCCTTGCCCTGGCCGAGCTGGTCGCCCTCGTACGTGTACCAGGCGCCGGCCTTGCGGACGAAGCCGTGCTCCACGCCCATGTC